>CAMBMW010000127.1 GCA_945868875.1 uncultured Treponema sp. | reverse complement strand
TTTTAAATTTTTATTCTTTGGGTGGCTTTTTGCTTCGCAAAAAACAGGCTATTCGGGGTTCCGCTATCGCTCCAGCCGCTTCCCTCGCTTCGCTCAGTCCAGTGGCCACCTTTGGTGCCCCTACTATCCTTGCCACGGTTTAAAATTAAAAAACTCGAAATTGAACCTATTATATACTTATTTTGCTCTCGCGATATTGACCAAAAGAAAATTGATTTATTGTTCATAGATGAAAAGGGTATAATTCCTATAGAAATAAAAAAAGAAATTGCTCCAAAGAATCCCACAAAAAATTTTAATGTGCTGAATAAATATAAGCATGAAATAAAAACAGGACTTGTAATAGACTGTGAAGAAAAACTTCGTCCTCTTAATGATATATCATGGTGTCTGCCAGTTTATATGCTTGGATTATGATTTTTTTATAAGTTTTCATAACTTTTTTCCACCTTCTTTTTGATGAAAAAATTCACCAGAAATAGATTAACATTTTCTCACTACAAAAAAAGTCTTTTGGTTTATTATTTAAAAAGTGGTAAGCCTAAAAAATTGCTCCATCGCTGTTTTTTTTAACGGCTTGTTATTGAACATCACAGGCTCTGACCGGCCTACTTACACAGGAGGATAACCTAAAAAATGCAGTGCATTTTTTTTAACGGTTTCCTATTAAACACCGGCCGACCAGCGGCTTTACACAGGAGAAAAGAATGAAAAAATCTATTTTTGCAATTATTGCAGCTATTTCTTTTATAACACTTTCTGCCTTTGCGGAAGAAGCTAAATTTACCAGAGATTACAACTATGGTCTTCGTTTCTATGAAAATGAGGAATATCTTAATGGTAACTACAGAAGCAATTTTGTTTCAATTCCACAAAACCGTATGTTGGATTATAAAGACGGATTTCAATGGAAGGTAGGTGTATTCGAACTGGATGGTAATACTCTTTACGTAGGTTATAGTGATGATGGTAGTGTAGCCCTGCAGTTTTGCGATGAAAATGGAAAAATGTGGATAAGCAAAGATTCTTATAAAGAACGGGAAGAATCGTATTTTAACTACCAGGGAGGTGGTTCTGGCGGAGTTATCACTCAGATAGAACTTAAAGGTAAAAAATACACATTAGCAATCGCCGGAATAAGCAGCAATAAGGCAGGCATTTATTCTGATTATGATGGTTTTAGAATGTGGGTTGAAAATGAAGCTCCAAACGATACAGCTGCATCAAAAACTATCGATAAAGTTATAAGTTATGATGATGTAGACATTCGCGAAGGAGTTTTCAAACCAGGTTATACAAGACTTTGGGGAGAAGTAATAGAAAGACCTGAAAATGCAGGTTTTATCTATAAATATTCTTACAAAGGCTCAGACTTTATTTTTAATAATAGTGATGATTTCAACACATGCTTACAAAATACAGATGGAAGCCTTATACCTTTAAACAGAGTTTCTGTTTTTTATATATATCAGTCATACCCTAATGGAAAAACTAGAGGAGGATTTGGACTTGGTATAGAAGCAGATGTTCAGCTTGGAAATAATAAAGTAAGAATTGTTTATTCTCAGTGTGACGGAAATAAAAGAGTCTGGGTAAAAGATACAAGCGGTTATCCTGTAATTCAGCAGAAAAATACAAATCAGGCAAATGAAAAAAAATCTTCAAAAGTTAAAGTATCTGCTAAAGGTAAAGCTGCAAAGTTTACAAGAAATTTTGAAAAATGGGCAAGAGTTTATTCAAAAGCTGATATATCAAAAGGTATTTATAAGACTAATTATAAAAATGTCCCACAATCAGATTCAAGAGAGATGATATTTACTCCAACTTCAAAAGATGGAAGTAAATCTGAGTTGAAAATGAAAAATGGAATTTTCGATTTAGGAAAATATAAGATAATGATTTATTATATTCCAGAATATGGCTGGATTGTTGGACCGGTAAATCCTGCTGTAGAAAAGGAATCATGGAGTTTAAAACAAAAAGGATACTTTTTGATAGAAGATACAGAAATTTCAGGAAGAGAAGCAGATGTTATTCGTAATGATGAAGTTATTGCTTCTGTAGTCTTAGTAGCCTTTGATACAGAAAAAGGCGATTACAGACTTTTTGAAAAAACTGGTCCTGATGAAGAAACTGCAATGTCAGAAAAAGATGTTTTTGATATTGAGTATTATAACTGTGTAGATGTACAGTCTGGAATTTATAAACCGGGCTTTGAAAAACTTTCAATGAAAATTGCTTCCGATGAATCACAAAAAGCACTTTTTGAAAATGTATCAGATAATAATCCGGTATTTGTTATTGATTATAATGGATATAAGTTCCTGGTTGGGCCGGCTAATGATCCTGCAAATTATGTAAAGAATCTTGACGGCTCAGTAATCCATAATCCAGAAACTCAAATACGATATATGCTTTACACTAACGATGGTAAAACTAACTGTAAACAAGGGTCTTGTTATGGATGGGAAGGTAAAGTAAAGCTTGGAGATAAGGAGGTTACTCTTGCTGTTTTCAAGTGGAATTATTTAGTTAATGTTTTTGTAAAGGAATAACAAAGCAAGGTTTTAGGGACTGCATAAACCCCTAGTCGAGGGGGTAGCGAGCAACGAAGTGCGAGCGCAGGGGTATTCGCACGCATAACTATGCTACGGTTCAAGCGGACTTCCCCCTCCTGTTATAATTTAATATAATAAAATCCATGACCTTTCAAAATTATTCTATAAAAACTCAAGTTTTTCTTGCCCTGATTTTTACGCCTCTTAATATTCTTGTTTCATATTTAAGCACATTTTTTCAGTTTCCGTTTTTTATGGACATGATTTTTGTTTATGCGGCAAGTTTTTTTGGTCTTCCCTGCGGATTAATTGTCGGTGTAAGTTCTTCTTTTTTCAATGCAGTTGTAGTGCAGCATTCTGTAAGACATGTTCTTTATGCCGTCTGCTGTATTACTGGCACTCTGCTGACCTGGCTTTTTATTACAAAACAGAAAACCTTTGAAAATAAAGTATTCTTTTTGATTAGACTTTCACTTTTATTTTTTGTTTCAACTGTTGTGATAAGTCTTGAAGGTTCTCTTATTTATTCAATTTTCTTTTCCGGAACCGAAGTGAAGAATGAAAATTCCACGGTTTTATTCTTGACTTATACATTGGTTCTTCAGAATTTCGGACTGATTTTAAGTGCCTTTCTGGCGCGGCTGCCTGTGAATCTTTTTGATAAGGCACTTGCGGTTTTCGGAGGATTTGGATGTTATGCTGGTGTGAATGCTTTAATCCATTTTTGGAATTCTAAAAATTCCATATCAAAAGAGGATTAAAATCTGATTGAACTATTGCAAAAAAATCCTGATTCTGATATTATGTTTGATACGTATTTAGACTTTGGGTGAAATGGTGTTTAATCCCCGTTTTATGCTGTTTTCCGGTTTATTTACCAGTCTTTTGCGGATTGGATTGTGTTTCCTTTTTTCCACTGCATTTGGCGTTTTGATTCATTTTATTTAATGAGGTATTATATGTACGCAACTATCGAATTCAAGGGCAAACAGTACAAAGCTGAAAAAGATGTTGTCCTTACAGTTGACAAGCTTGATGCTGAAAAAGGTACAAAAATTGACATTGATACAGTTCTTTTGGTAAGTGATGGTGATAAAATTAGTGTTGGAACTCCATATGTTGCTGGTGCAAAAGTTACTGTAGTTGTTGAAGAAACTTTTAGAGATAAAAAAGTTCTTGTTTTCAAATATAAATCAAAGAAAGACTATCATCGTCTTATTGGTCACAGACAGCAGTACACAAAAGTACGTGTTGAATCAATCACACTTGCATAATTACATTTTTATAAGGAGATTACTATGGGAAGAACACGTGGTGGATCTGGTGCAAAAAACGGACGCGATTCAAATCCAAAGAATTTGGGTATTAAAAAATATGCTGGTGAAACTGTAACAGCAGGTTCAATTATTCTTAAACAGCGTGGAACAAAATTTTATCCTGGCAATAATGTTATGAAAGCTGGTGATGACAGTTTGTTTGCTGTAGCTGACGGAAAAGTTGTTTACGGAGAAAGAAATAATCATAAAGTTGTTTCTGTTGAAGTAGCAAAATAATTCAATAAAAAGAATTTTTAGGTAATACTAAATTTATACAAATGATAAAATATTTCTTTCATTTGTATAAAGCGTTCTGTTTGGCTGAATAAGCATAGAATTAGTTTACTAATTTTGGAATGCCCGGTTTGACGAAAAATCTGCCGGGCTTTTTTTTTGAAAAGGTTTTGGAGATGTAAATGATTGGTTTTGCTGATGAAGCGTTGATTGAAGTTCGTTCTGGAAATGGTGGAAATGGTTGTGTTGCTTTTCGCCGGGAAAAATATGTGCCTCATGGCGGACCAAATGGTGGTGATGGTGGAAAAGGCGGCGATATCGTTTTTGTTGTGAAACGTAATTTGCGTACACTTGCAAAAATCAGACACAGGCATTGTTTTAAAGCAAAAAATGGTGGCGACGGTCAAGGCTGGAATCGTTATGGAGCAGATGGTGAAGATTGTGTGATTCCTGTTCCTCCTGGAACTACGATAAAAGATGCAGAAACTGATGAAATTATTTATGATTTTACAAGTGCTTCAGGTGATGAAAGATTTGTTTTTTTGAAAGGTGGAAATGGCGGCTGGGGAAATGTTCATTTTAAAACGTCAACAAATCAGGCTCCTCGTCATGCAAATCCTGGAATTCATGGTGAAACAAGATTTTTAAAACTCGAACTTTCTATTATGGCAGATGTTGGGTTAGTGGGATTTCCAAATGCTGGAAAATCTTCTTTATTGACATTTTTTACAAATGCACGTCCAAAAATTGCTCCATATCCATTTACAACAATTATTCCAAATCTTGGTGTTTTGAGAATTGATGATGAAAGTGATATTATTATTGCTGATATTCCTGGAATTATTGAAGGAGCGAGCGAAGGTCTTGGACTTGGCGACACTTTCTTGAAACACATAACAAGAACCTCCTGTTTGATTTTTATGATTGATTGTTCTGACGACAATTATCTGACAGCGTATGATACTTTGTGTAATGAACTGGCAAATTATTCTGATGAATTGATGGAAAAACCACGAATTGTGTTATGCAACAAAATAGATGTTGAGGGAGCTTTTGACAGAGCTGTGGAAGTTGCAGACAGAATCAGAAAAAATGAGCCGGAAACATGCGTGATTCCTGTTTCTGTTGTTACTGGCAGAGGAATGAAAGATGCTCAGCATAATATTATAAAACTTGTGAACAGTCAGCAAAAAACTGAAAATGTTTTTGATAACAAAAATGAGGAGTTTGGAAATTCGTTTATGAAATCAAGAAGCAATGCTGATGATTTTGATGACACCGAAATACAGTATCCTGGAAGTGAAGGATGAAAGCAGCTGTTTTAGGCGGAAGTTTTAATCCTCTTCATAACGGTCATGTGATGCTGGCACAGAAAGTTTTGGAAGAATTTCATTATGACAAAATATTTTTTGTTCCTACGTTTTTACCGCCACATAAACAGATTGTTTGCGGGGCTTCAGCAGAGCAACGTTTTGAAATGGTAAAACTTTTTTGTGAATCATTTGAAAATGGAAAACATTTTGTTGCAGAAGATTGCGAACTAAAACGAGGGGGCATTTCTTACACTTACGATACTCTTGTTTTCCTTTTAAAAAAATATGGAACTGAATGTAAAAAGGAAGCTGAAAAGATTGAGGGAAAAATTGGATTAATCATGGGTGAGGAAATTGCCTGTGAATTTGAAAAATGGAAAAATCCAGAGGGAATTTGTGAACTTGCAGAACTTATTATAGTTCCGAGAGTTTGTGATTATTCCAAAAATGATGTAGTTATATCAAAAAACAAGCCAACGGGAAATTATCTTGGAGATTTTGCAGAACAGTTTGATGAAAAAAAGATAATATATCCGCATAAAATGTTATCTGAAAATGTGATGGCTGTTTCGTCAACGGATATTCGATATAGAATTGCAAATCAAAAAGAATATAAACATTTGGTTCCGCAAAAAATATTTGAATTTATTGAAGAAAAAGGAATTTATAAAGATTTAAATAGCTAAGATGGCGCTATTTGATTTATACTAAGAGGA
>CAMBMW010000126.1 GCA_945868875.1 uncultured Treponema sp. | reverse complement strand
TAATATTTAAATGAAAATGGAGAAAATTATGAGTAATTACATCGAAGAAATTTTAAATGCTATCACCGATTCATTAGATAAAAAATTCTTTGTTTGCTCTGAGTATCTTGCTGAGTATGATGGAGTTTTTACAGGAAATGTTAATGAAAACGGCTTCGGAAATGGTGCTTTCATTGGTGAAATAGGCATTTTTCCAAATGATGATTATTTTGGAAAGGCTTACAAAGACTTTGAAACTGCTGTAGATTATTTTGAAAAATCTGGAAGAGGCTATAAAGTCCTTCATTTGAAAGAAGGTATGAGAGTAGTCTTAGAAAATCAACAATGGATTGTGAATGAAGATGATGAAATCCATGAAGAGTTTTTTGAATTATACAAAAAATACTGGAATAAAATCTGTGAAAATGCAAAGAAGTTTATCCCACAAAATGAAAGAATTGAAAACCTTACTTTGTTGGCTGATTCTTTAGAAAACGTGCTGGAAAAAAATTAATTATGCGACCGCTAACAATTCAGATGGTGTAAATGTAACCCCAACATTTCTTAATTCTCTAACAAATGCCTCCAGATAGTCTTTAATACTATCAGTATCTGGAATTTCTCTTTGTAAGTCATTAAAAAGAGTTTCAATTAATTTGGTATTATAATCAAATTTTTGTCTATTAAACCTTTCTGCTGAAACACCCATTTTGGAAAGAGCACGGACTGTTTGCGGTTCAGACTGCGAAATCACTGTTGACACAATCGACAAGATTTTCTGGAACAGAAAAAAAGACAAGTCAACTGACTATGCAAACAATTCAATTTACGACGATTTTTTGAATTTTACGCTGCCAGGAGCAATGAAAATCTGCGTTCAGACTGACGACTCAGAAAAAGCTCAGGAAATTGCACGGAGTATTTCATCTTGCGACTTTCTGCCGTTTTCAGACATTCCTTGATACAAATTTTCTCCGGCAAGTACAACAAAGGAAAACGCCATTTCAATTCTCTGCAAAAAACTGGACATTTCACCAAAGGAAATTCTTGCATTCGGAGATGACTTCAACGACATCGAAATGTTAAAACTCTGCGGAAAAGGCATTACTATGGGAAACGCAATTGCTCAGGTAAAGGAAGTTTCCGATGACATAACCAAAACGAACAACGAAGACGGTGTTGCCTGGTATTTGGAGAATTTTATCTTGAAAGATTGATGTTATAAAAAGACAGGTAAAAATAATTTGATTTTATCCATCGTCAAAATTTATAATACATTATCAGCAATTCATAAAGTGGATTTTTAATGGAAAAACTTGTTTTATTTTGCCGATAGAGTTTGAATGGGAAGATTTTGAAAATTTCCATCTTTAGGGCAGCTCTAATTGTATACAATTAGAGCATTCTTGTCAAATGCTCTAAAATTTGAATCTTGGTCGCTTCGCTTCCTCGATTCAAATTTTAATAAATTATTTTTCTTATGGAGAATATTATATGAAAGATGCAAGTAACAGAATTGCTAGAATTGATTTATTTCCAGAAAATGGTCAAAAAGATTTGGGAATTGAAAGAATCGAATTGGTACAAATATTTTATCATGATGGAAGTTCAGAATACGATAATAGTTCTGGTTTTGAATTTTCATATCATGAAAACGACAGAGAATCTTTTGAAACGATGATAAATCAGATTGCACATAAATATGGTGTTTCAAACGATATTATAAATATAAACTTCTCAGAAGAATAAATTTTCAGGAGAAAATATGGAGATAATAACATTAGATCAACCAACTTATAAAAAATCAAAAAAAGATGGGAAAGAACATATTTATCTATCTTATATTTTATCAAATGGAGAAAAAAAATCATACATGAATACAACAGAAAAAAGTTTCGTAGAAATGAAGCAAGCTGTTGTAAATGTTTTTTTAAAGGAAGGCTATCGTGCACCGCAAAACGAAATTGCAAAATACATTACACAGGATGCCTATGCAAAAAAGGTAAGGACTGGGCAAGCAAAAAATGCTCTCACTAATTCTATAGACTATACATTTAATTATGAGATTGTTCCAGGTCCAAAACTTGTAATGACTCGAGGAAAGTAAAGTTCAAAAAATTAAAAACTTGAAATAAACTTACTCCCCCAAAATCAATGCAAAACTTTTTTCCTTCCGGCGATTGTTTCCCCCATTTGATAAATATTCCTATCTCGTATTATTATAAAAATCTGGAGTTGTATTCCGAATTTGTATAAAAACAAAAGGAGCCATGAGAAAAAATATAAACGAACAAGCGATAATGTGTTAAGCTGAAGGATATTCAGCGGAAAACCAGACAATAGTTCGCCATTTTTAATAAAGGTAAAGACAGGTAAACATGTTCTAGTCCGCCCAGACAAAAATGTAAAGCAAGCCATTTACAGTATTAAAATCAGGCGAGTTTACGGAATATGTCAATAAAGTTGTCGCATAAATATAAAACTTATAAAGCAATTTTTCGCTCATCTGAATTCAAAACTTCCGGAGTTATTATTAAAACAAGGTCTGTCCCTGTTTAAAAAAAACAGGGACAGACCTAACTTTTCATTCTCCCTGTTTATTCACCATCATTGCATAATTTCCATTCAATGCAAGCAGTTCCTTATGAGTGCCACGCTCAACAATCTCCCCATGATCAACAAAGAAAATCATATCAGCATTACGAATTGTTGAAAGTCGATGCGCTATGATAAAACTTGTGCGACCTTTTAAAAGATGAGTTAATCCTTGCTGCAATGCTTTTTCAGTATGTGTATCAACAGATGATGTTGCCTCATCTAAAATCAAAATACGAGGATCACTTAAAAGTACTCTTGCAAAACTTATTAACTGTTTTTGTCCCTGACTTAAACCTCCTCCATTTGCAGAAATAATCTTATTGTATCCTTCTGGAAATGCATTTATGAAATCATCAGCCATTACAGTTTTTGCAGCCATAATACATTCTTCATCCGTTGCCTCTAATTTTCCATAACGAATATTTTCCATAATTGTACCAGAAAATAAAAATGAATCTTGCAGCATAACCCCAACTTGCTTTCTGATAGACTTTATCTGCAAATCCAGAATATCCAGACCATCTATCAATATTTTTCCATCATCAGGATTATAAAAACGACTCAAAAGATTGATGATAGTAGTCTTTCCAGCGCCTGTAGGACCAACAATAGCTACACTCATTCCTGGCGTTATAGTAAAGTTAATATTCTTAAGAATCGGATTTCCTTTTTCATAGCTGAAATTAACTTTATCAAACTGAACATGACCTCGAATAGGCGGTAATTCTTTTGCATCAGGACGGTCAGTAATATCTTCATCTTCATCTAAAAGTTCAAAAATACGCTCAACATACGCTCCTGTTGTCACCATTGAGTTATAAAAATTTCCAAGATTCTGTATTGGTGCCCAAAAACGCCAGATGTATCCTGCAAAAGCAACAAGAGTTCCAATCGACACACCATCCCCAAGCCAGTTTATACCGGCAAGATAAACAAGAGCAACTCCAATTGTTGAAAGATTATCTACAACAGGCCAAATTATATTGTTAATATTAACTGCTTTCATCCAAACTTTTTTGCATGTAAGGCATAATCCATCGAATATTCCTTGATTTACCTTTTCGCGAGCAAAACTCTGGGTCACTTTCATTCCGTTCAAACTTTCAGATAGATATGCTGTCAAATTAGAACGTTTGTAGCTTTCCTGTTTCCAGGCTTCATGTTGTGCTTTTTTCATACATATAAGAACTATAAAAAGTACGGGAAGTACAGCCATGGAAACTAGAGTTAATTTTGGATCAATTGCAAACATAAAACATATTATGACAATAAGTGTAAATAAATCACTTACAAGCTGAATAATTCCGTTAGAAAGCAAATCTGAAAGAGAATTAACATAATTTACAACACGAATAAGAATTTTCCCATGTGGACGGCTATCAAAATATGTAAATGGAAGCGCCTGTAGTTTTGTAAACACCTCTTTTCTGATATTTACAATAATCTTCTGTGCCACCCGAGTCATGATTTTCAGTTTTCCAGCTAGCAGAAATCTTACTGCAATTGTTGAAACAGTCAAAATTATTGATATGATTATAAGCATTCTATAGTTCTGTGATGGAATTGCTGTATCAATCGCCATTCTGATTAGATATGGACTTGTCAATGATATTGCTGATGATAAAAGCATCAACAAACAAGATAAAACCATCCAACCTGAAAATGGTTTTATCCATTTAAAAAGCCTCAAAATGATTCTTGGATTTACTTTCTGTTCTATTTCTTCGTCTGTATCAAACTTATTTCGTGCCATTATTAAACCTCCTCAAAAAATACTGTAGCAACTAATGCAAATTGAATTCCTTATTAATTTGCCAATTCTCTGTTCAGACATAATCTTTACCTCGTTTTAATCCTGAAAAACAGGGACAGACCTCGCTTAAAAAAGGGACTCAAAAACAGGGACAGACCTTGTTTTTTCGGACTTGAACTTTATATTTCATTCTGTTCATTCCAAACAGTTTTGTAGTATCCAGATTGTGCCATAAGTTCTTCATGACTTCCCATCTGAACTAATTCTCCGTTTTGCAAAACCAAAATCACATCACAATTTTCGAATGATGAGACTCTGTGACTAATTATAAATGAGGTGTGTCCCTGACTTTGACTTTTAATAGACTGCCTGATTTTATATTCTGTTTCATTATCCACAGCGCTAGTTGTATCATCTAAAATCATAATTTTAGGATTGGCCAGGAATAGCCTTGCAAGTGCGATTCTCTGCTTTTGACCGCCACTTAATCCAACTCCACGCTCTCCAACAATCGTCTGATATCCATCGGACAAATCGTTTATAAAATCTTTTACCCGTGCAAGTTCACTTGCTTTATCAATATCTTCAAAAGAAGCATTCTGATTTCCAAATGAAATATTTCCTTCGACAGTATCACTAAAAAGAAAAGCTTCCTGCATTGTTATTCCTACATTTTTTCTCAAATACTGCAAGTCATACTCTTTTACATTAATCCCATCTATCAGGATTTCTCCTTCTGAAACATCATAATAGCGGCATAAAAGATTAGCCAGTGTTGATTTTCCACTTCCAGTTGGTCCTAAAATCCCCACCGTAGCACCAGGTTTAATCACAAAACTGATATTTTTCAATACTGGGGTTTTGTTGTAGGTAAAAGATACGTTTTTAAACTCCACTTCCCCAACTATTGATTCGTCGCGAACAACAGGATTTTTGCAATTTGTGATTTTTGGTTTAGCAAGATGAAGTTCATAAAGTCTGTCTGCCGATGCATTAAAATTCTGAGTATTATCGACAAGAGTTCCAAACATATTGATTGGCTGAGTAAACGCCCACATAAGTCCATTAAAAGTAACAAGCTGACCAATTGTCATTTCCTGCTTGATTACAAGATAGCCACCAAAAAGAATTAAAATCACAGGTAAAAGATTACAAAGTGCTTCTATCCAAGGTGTATATTTTACACGAATGTCAGCATTGTTTACCGAAACATTTTTAAAAGCTTCATTTTCTTTCTGAAAAGTCTTGATTTCATAATCTTCTCGAACAAATGCTTTTACAACACGATTTCCTTCGATATTCTCCCCTACTTTTGTGTTTAATACAGCAAACTGATCTCGAACTCTCATGTGTGCTGGTCTGATGTGCACTTTAAACTTTTGTACAAAAAATAAAACTGGTGGCGCTATCACTAAAAAGGCAAGAGTCAGTTTCCAGTTTATTGTAGAAAGAGTGATAATGGAAAAAACATAGATTAGTAGGTTTTCCAGTATCTGATAAAGAGTCCATGCTACAAAATGACGAACCTTGTCTAAATCAGAAGTCAATAAAGTCATAACATTTCCAGAAGGAGCTTTATCATACCAGCTGAAATCCAGAGTCTGAATGTGACTATAAAGTTCCTCCCTCATTTTCAAAATAACATTTTGTGAACAGTGTTCAAAAATTACTTGATAAGTATAACGAACGATTGACTTTCCAAGAGTAGTAAAAATCATCACAAGAATAAGCGGTAGCAAAATGCCGTGTTGTCCGCCTTTAATAACTTTATCAACAATGTTTCCAGTGATAATCGGATTTATCATATTCAATGCCGCAACAAAAGAACTTAAGGTTAATCCTGTTATCATTAATAAACGATACTTTTTTACATAAGTCCAAATCCAAGAAAAAGCACCTTTTTTTGTTTTCATCAAATCCTCCTGATATTCTAAA
>CAMBMW010000125.1 GCA_945868875.1 uncultured Treponema sp. | reverse complement strand
CCTAATAAATTTTTTAAGAATTTGCATAAAATTCTTTTGTCGATTTAAATAAATCCCACCATATTATTAGTATAACCAGTTGTCAGTTGCTAAGACTTTGGGACTTGTCTTTGAATTATATAAGGAGGATTTTTATGAGCAAGAATTATATTGAAAGAAACACATATTCAGAGTTACTTGAATTAGACCTTCAGGAAGTTGTTTCGGAAAATATAAAGCGTTGTGTTGCAGAATCAGGCTTTACTGCCGAGCAGCTCAGTTACCGTACAAATCTTTCTGTTGCCACAATTAACCGTCTCAAAGCTGGTCAGAATCTTTCGATTCGTGGAATCTGTGCATTAGCAGATGCACTAAATAAAGACTGGCGAGTCTTCTTTGCATAAGCGAAAATAATCTTGTAAAAAAGTATAAAGAGTTATAAAATATATAAAGAAGTATAAAGACTTATAAAGAATTATAAAAGTTATAAAGAATTGGAGGACAATATGCAGAATCCATTTACAACGACATTCAGCAAGATGCCTGACTTAACTTATGTAGCAACTGAAAGTCCGACAGAAATAATTGAGAATTTCAGTTTCGATAATCCTTCAGAATCAGTGTATAAAATTACTGGAGTCCGTGGTTCGGGAAAGACAGTAATTCTTACAAAAGTTGAAGAGGTAATGCGGTCTTCTGAATATGTAAAAAAAGGTTGGCTCGTTTTTGATTTAAATCCTGTTCGCGATATGCTTGGTCAGGTTGCTGCAATGCTTCAGAAAGAGGGGCTGGGAAAATCTTCGCGCAAGAATAAAAGCATTAATATTTCTGCTTCAGTTTTAGGTACTGGTGGTGGAGTTGGGATTACTTCTGAAAAAGACTTCTTTGATATTGGTGTAGAAATTGATGAGATGCTTGAGAAGGCTCAAAAGAAAGGAAAAAAAATACTTATTGGAATTGATGAAGTTTCTAAATCTCAGGAAATGGTAAAATTTGCATCTGAGTATGGAAGGTGGTTGCGACATGAGTATCCTGTATTTCTGGTATGTACTGGTCTTTATGAAAACATTATGGAATTAAGTAATGTAAAGAATCTTACTTTTTTCAGACGTGCTACAACAATAAAAACAGAGCCTTTGAATAAGGTAAGAATGTCTGAAATGTATAAGCTGCGTTTGAATATAGATATAAAAGAAGCTAAGGAATTAGCTGCAATTACAAAGGGCTATGCGTATGCTTTTCAAAAACTTGGTGTATTGTATTTTTCAAAGCAGACAAAAGAAAAATTGAAGGATATAGTTCCAGCCTTGCGCTCAGAATTATTTGCTTATTCCTACGAGAAGATTTGGGAAGAACTTACTCCAGAAGACAGATTTCTTCTAAAACTTTTGACAAAGAAAAAGGAATACAAGCGAGAAGAAGTTCTGAGCCTTATGGGAGAAAAATCGGGTAATTATTCAATGTACAGGGATCGTCTCATAAAGCGAGGTCTTTTACTTGCCCGACAGTCTTACATAGCACTATCTCTTCCATTCTTTGCAGAATACATTGAAGAATATTGCTAGGTTAAGAACTTTTATACTGATAATCCTGGTGATGTTTTGGGCCTGCTGTTCCGTAGTGTCCGCACATATTGCATTCTCCTCTTTCTAAATATCATTACGTGATACTCAGACACACTATATTAATAAATATATGGAAAGATACTGGTCATATAACATATTTGAAAACAAAATCTCTTGCACAAAACCAATTAGTCCAAAAGTTTAACGAGTGGGAGAGTTCTGTACTAAGATTTGTTTGAACTTTATGGAACTGTGTAATAGCTTCAGGTGTCTTTTCTTTAATTAGGGGATCTAATATATTGGTGTAGATTTTTATATTTTCAAGAACTTTCTTATTCATCTGTATTATTAGTTGGTTGGTGTTCTTCAGAGTTTATAAATTAATTAAAGTGAAAACAAATATGTAAAAAATAGTAGAATATTATATTTCTTTCTCGTAAAAATTAATATTTTGATGTATAATTTATAAGAATAATTAAGGTGGCAATGTATGACAAAATTAGTAGGTACAATTCAAAACAAAACTTATGCAAAAGGTACGAAAAGTGAAAGTTCACGTCCTTATATTGTTTTAGAAAATGGAGGTCAAATCCTTCTGTATAAAAAGAATGATAATCCTTTTGAAAATAATTTTTTTTCAAGTTATGAAGGTAAAAAAGTAGTTATGGAAGGTGAACTTGTAAATGGAACTTTTGTTGTAGAAAATATAATTCAACAAATTACAGAAAATTCAAAAGTATCAGAAACTTCAGAAAAAACTGAAATCGAAGAAAATTAGGAGAGTTACTTATGGCATTCTGTGAAGATTGTGGAAGTCCTTTATCTGAAGGCGTTGCATTTTGCGAAAATTGTGGTGCAAAGATAAGTTCTACAAATAATGTAATATCAAATCATTCAAAAGAAATAGTAGAAACCGGAATTATTTATACAAATCTATCTTTACTTGCAGAAAAATTAAATACTTCAATTTCAAGTTTAACATCTGTTATTGAAAATTTTATTAAATCTGCAAGTAATCGTGGAATTGGCTACACATTAAAAGATGTTTCAGATTCCTTTTCAACAGTCGGAAGTGTAGAAAATCATATAAGAATCATAAAATCTACTGTTCAAGAACTAAAACCAAAATATTTATTTATTCTCGGATCAAGCAATGTAATTCCTTCTATCATTTGGGAAAACAAAGCAAGTGATTGTGGCTCAGATGCAGATGTTTCCTCAGATTTACCATACGCAACTTTAGACACAACATCACCATTTGAAGGTCAAGAATACGATTTTGAAGACACATTGCGAGTAGGACGCCTACCAAATATTGATTTTGAAAACTATTTTGCAAACCTAAAAGAAGGTTGTGGCAAAATCGAAACAATTTCAACATTTGCAGAAAGTGCAGAAGTTTGGGTCGAAGAAACAATAGATATTTATTCCCACATAAAATCAGGTCCAAATGTACATACATCCCCAGAACATACAACAGAAACCACAAAAAGTACAATTTCATCAAGTGGAAACTCTAATTTATTCTTGTTTAATCTTCACGGAAGTAATCAAACAGAATATTGGTATGGACAAAGAGGTGGTTCATATCCAGAAGCAGTTGCACCAGATACTTTTGATGGTTTAGAAAAACCATATTTTCTTGCAGTAGAAGCATGTTATGGAGCAGCTTACGAAGATAGAGAAATTGACAAAAGCATACTTCTTTCAAGTTTGTCTGGAAAATGTATTTCATTTTTAGGTTCCTCAAGAATTGCATTTGGCACACCTAGAGCTCCAGGTAGTTGTGCAGATGTAATTTGCGGAGAATACTTGAAAAACTTAAAAAGCGGAATGACTGTAGGAGATGCTCTAGAAAAAGCAAGAAGGGAATTAATGAAAGAAAGTGATGCAGAAGAAATAAAAACCTTGGCAGAATTTTCTTTGTACGGAGATCCATCTGCTAGAATATTTGGAGAACCAAAACCAACAAAAACTAGCTTGTTTTCAAAAAATACAACACAAGCTTTTTCAAAAGGAATACGGATTCCACTTCCAAACATCAGAAAAGCAATTCGCTTAGAATTAACAAATGTAGAAGAAAAAATTGCTCAAATTGTTCAAGAATCTGTTTATAAACAATATGCGGATTTAGAAGGCATTGTTCCAAAATTTTTCAAAAATCAAAATGAAACAGACAAATATCATGCAGTTTTTGAAAAATCAAATGTCATTGGCAAAAAAATAGTATCTGTTTCTTTTGGCAAAAATGGACAGATTAAATCAATAAAAGAAAGCAAATAAGTCACGAATTTAATATGGGGGTATACGATATGACTTGTCCAAAATGTGGAAATGAAGTTCCAGAAGGAAAAAAATTCTGTGGAAAATGTGGTACAAAATTAGAAGTTGCACCAGTAGTTAATAATGCAACAAATATTTGTGCAAAATGTGGAGCCGAATTAACACCAGGTAAAAAATTCTGTGGAAAATGTGGAACACCTGTGGCAGCAGCTCCTTCAGCAGAAAAAGAAGCCGAAATGGTAATGAGTGCAGGATTTGTTCACTGGAACATTTTACCAGGACAACTTGCAGCAAAAGTTGATGAACAAGATTTAGCAGCTTATAAAGATATAAAAGGTTTTGTTGTTCAAGAAGGAATAAAAGCCCTTTTCTTTGCAGACGGTGCTTTAGTTGGAGAACTTCCTGGTGGAAAATATCCATTTAAAGACATTGGAGTTGAGGAAAAGAAAGGATTAAAGAAATTTTTTGCAAATATCGCAGCTTTCTTCAAAGGAAAACAAGCAAATGCTCTTGCAGATGCAGCTTCAATTATTATTGTTTTAATGCGTGATGCAGAATTTCCAATGGTATTTGTTGAAAAAGATATGCCAACAGCAGGAATCCGTTCAGATGTTGCTGTTCATATTATGGCAAAAATCACAAATATTATCCAATTTTATAGAGAGCAACTTTTAGATAAAAAATTTGTAAGCTTTGAAAAACTTGCAGAAGCAATTCGTCCATCTATTAGAACATTGTTAGAAGATGTTGTAACAGGTGTTGATGCAGCTTCAATTTCTTCAAATGCTCAAATGCGGGAATCAATTCTAAATTCTCTAAAATTAAATATTTCATCAATTTTCCCATACATTTCTGTAGAAAGAGTAATTCGGCTTTCTGGGAGTAATGAAGAGCTTGAAGAATTAAGAAAAATGGAAGAAGAGCTCTACATTAGCGAAAAAGAACTAGAGCAACTTTCAAAACGAAATAATTTCCTAAATCGTCTAAACGATGAAAAATTACAACAACAATTAAGAGAAGCTCAAACTCAAGCAGATTTTGTTGTTGCAATGAATAAAATTGATGAACAAAATCAATTAACAGAAGACGAAAAAGCAAAATTTGCTGATATGCTTTATTGGCAAAGAAAACTTCGTGAAGCAACTAGCAAAGACGAAGGTGAAACAGCTTTAGTTCAACTAGAAAAGAACGGACTTTTAAGAGCAGAAGAACTAGATGTCTTAAAATCTGATATTGAGCAACGGAAAAAATTAAAAGATTTATCAGATGGCCAAGCTCTTGCAATGCTAACACTCCAAAACAATATGGCTTTGGATAAGCAAAAACTTCAATGGGAAATTGAAATTGGCAACGAAAGAATTAAAAACACCCTAGAACGCCAACGAATGCAAGATGCTTATGCAGACGAAAGACGCAAAGCAGAAATGGCAATGGACAAAGAAGAACAACTTACACAGCTAGAACTTCTACGCCAAGCCCAAGCCCTTCGCCAAGAAAGAGAAGACGCTGAACACAAGCGTAAAATGGAAGAAGAAGCTGCTGCAAGAAGCCATGAGCAAACAATGACAGAAATGGAACAAAAGCACGAAGAAGAAATGCGAAGAATGTTCCAGAATATGAGTGCAGAACAAATTATGGCAGCAAATCCAGATATTTCAGAAGCAGCTGCAAATGCTTTGGCTGAAAAGTTCAAGAGCCAAAACGCACAAGCTCAAGTTGATATGGCAAACAAACATTCTGAGGATATCCAAAGAATCATGCAAGAAAATGCAGCCCAACAAAACGCAACAATGCAACAAATGATGCAAATGATGGGTACAATGTTTGCAGGGCAACAAGCAAGAAAAGATGCAGAAATTGCTGATATTAGAAAAGATGCAAATGCTCACCAAGACAGAATGGAAAATATAATAAAAACTCAAGCAACTGCAGCCTATGGAGCCGCTGGAAAAATATATGCAAAAGCTCCAGAAAAAGAAAAACCTACTAGCAATAACAGCAGAAAAGACGCTTTTGTATGTCCAAGTTGTGGAGCAGAAATAGAAGAAGGTTCTTCATTCTGTGGCGAATGTGGTAATAGCTTGTAATATTTATAATAAAACTGAATGGGAATATAAAATTATAAGCAAAAAACTTTAAATTATTATTTTTAGTTTGAAAACATAGGTGGTCAAGGGCTATGTCACTTAAGCCCTTGTTTCTCCTTTATTTATATGATATATAAAATGATTTGGAGTAAAACATGACTTGTAGTAATTGTGGTGCAGAAGTTGCTGATGGAATGAAATTTTGTTTTGACTGTGGAACACCAGTTCCTCAAGTAAAAAAGTGTGTTTCTTGTGGAGCGGAACTATCTCTAAAAATGAAATTTTGTCCAGAATGTGGAGCAAAACAAGATGGAAGTGCTCCTAAATCCTCTGGTTTTTCCATGGGGGACAAAAACGTAATTGCAGGAGATGTTATTGGAAGTAAAGAAGAAACAAACATTTCTG
>CAMBMW010000124.1 GCA_945868875.1 uncultured Treponema sp. | reverse complement strand
CACTCCCTCGCGCCAACTTTTATGAAAATATTTTTTATAATGCGTTTGCCCTGAATTCATATCTTGTTTTATATTCAAAAAACTGTTAAAATATAATACTTAAAAATCATTCACTCTGGTGAAAAATATTTGAAGTTTTTATACTGAATCAAGGTTTGTTTATAACTTTAAAACAACAAAATTGAGGCTTTAAACGTTAGCGTGCCTTTATTCGACCTATTTTGATTATGTAAACCAAAAGAAGCAATCTGGAGTTTTATTATGGCTGATGCAAAAATTGAATTTAAAAATATCGTTTGTGATGGTGTAAAAGAATTTTGTAAAGAAAAAAATATAGAAATTACTGGCGAAATTGAATCTTTGTTTGACAAAATTGTTGTGCAAAATGCGCCAAACCCTGAAATGGGAGATTTGGGTTCGCCAATGTTTATTTTTTCTAAAGCTTTCAAGATGCCACCCGTTCAAATAGCAAGTGGAGTTGTAGAGCTAATTAAAAATTGTTCGCTTGGTGAAGTCCTAGCTGTGGGACCTTATGTTAATATCAAGCTTGACAAATCTGGTTCTGCCTTACCTATTTTGCACGCTATTGAAGAACAGCAGGATGATTATGGTTCTTTTATGTCGGACGGAACAAAACCTTTAGCTGGACGTCGTGTAATGGTGGAATTTTCTTCGCCAAATACAAACAAACCTCTTCATCTTGGACATCTGAGAAATGATGCTTTGGGAGAATCTGTGAGCCGCATTTTGAAAAAGGCTGGTGCTGAAGTATTTAAAGTTGACCTTATTAATAATCGTGGTGTTCATATTTGTAAATCAATGCTTGCATACAAATGGTTTCATGAAAAAAACGGTGACACTCCTGAATCACTTGGAATAAAAGGCGACCATTTTGTTGGTCAATGTTATGTTGAGTTTGACCGTTATCTGAAAGGCGAAAAAGACAAACCAGAAACTGCCCATCCTGAAGCTGCACAAATGGCAGAAGATATGCTTGTGGAATGGGAAAAAGGAAATCCTGAAGTTCGTGCTTTGTGGGAGAAAATGAATAAATGGACGCTTGATGGAGTAAAAGAAACTTACGATAGAACGAATGTCAGTTTTGACAAGCTTTATATGGAAAGTGAAACTTATCTAAAAGGAAAAGATGAAATCCTCAAGGGACTTGAAAAAGGTATTTTCTTTAAAGCAGATGATGGTTCTGTGCGCATTGATGTAACTGATGTTGTCGGAAAAGGAAAAGATGAAGATGCTCATGAAAAAGTTCTTCTTAGAAAAGATGGAACTTCAGTTTACATTACTCAAGATATAGGAACTGCAATAAGTCGTCATGATGATTGGGATTTTAATCAACTTGTATACGTTGTGGCAAGCGAACAGAATTATCATTTCAAGATTTTGTTCCATATTTTGAAAAAACTTGGTTTTGACTGGACTGAAAATCTTTATCACCTCAGTTATGGACTTGTAAATCTTCCAAGTGGCAGAATGAAAAGCCGTGAGGGAACTATTGTTGATGCAGATGACCTTCTTGATTCTTTGCATGCTGATGCCCTTTGTGCTATAAAAGAGCGTGGACGTGATGAACAGGTTGGAGATGCTGATTATGTTGCAGAAAAAGTTGCACTTGGAGCTTTACATTATTATTTGTTGCAGGCAACTCCAATCAAAGATATGCTTTTCAATCCTGAAGAAAGTTTAAGTTTCAATGGAAATACAGGACCTTATCTTCAGTATATGGGGGCCAGAATTAATTCAATTCTTGCAAAAGCAAGCGAATCTGGTATAAAAATAGACAGAAGCGAAGAAGCTGTTTCATTACTCTCTGGAGAAGATGAATGGGCTTTAATTAAACAACTTGGTGATTTTCCATCAGTGGTAAAACGAGCTGCAGAAAATCTTGATCCAAGTTGTGTTGCAGTTTATTTGTATGATACGGCAAAACTTTTCAGCAAATTTTATCAGAACTGTTCCATTTTAAATGCTGAAAATCAGATGCTTGCAGGCGCACGACTTTATTTGGCAAACTGTACTCTTACCGTTATTAAAAATGCCATGAATCTTGTGCTTGTGCCATATCTTGAAAAAATGTAATGGGTTCAATTTCGAGTATTTGATTTACGAACCGTGGCAAGGATTGTAAGGGCTGGCGAAGCCAGTTCCGAAGCGGAGCGAAGGAATGAAGCGATAGCGTAACCCTGAAAAGCCTGTTTTTTGCGAAGCAAAAAGCCACCCTAAAAATAAAAAAATTCAAAACTCGACATTTGTCCTAATGGTTTTATTTTGGAGGATAAAGCATTTTTTTTGACTAGAAATATGAAAGGTTTAATAATAGCAGGAACAAATAATCTTTTTACAGTTGAATGTGATGACGAAAAAACTCGACTTTGCACGATAAAAGGCAAAGTTTTAAAATCGGATAAAGAATTTTACAATCCTCTTGCTCCTGGTGATTTTGTCGAAATTGAAATTGATTCTCTCAATGATGAAAAAGGTCAAATCATCACTTTGCAGGAACGAAAGAATATCTTTTTGAGATGGAATGTAAAGGGTCGCTGTCCTCAACTACTTGCATGTAATCTAGATTATTTAATTTTGGTTACGACACCTTGCGAACCTCCGTTTAGACCAAGATTTATTGACAGGGCGTTGGCTCAGGCCGAACATCAAGGAATTACTCCTGTTGTTGTCTGTAATAAATGGGATTTGGCACAAAGTCTTTTAGATGAAGGTCTTACTCAAGAATACGAAGAGATTGAATCAAGGCTTAAGATTTGGGAAGATTTAGGATATAAAGTTTTGAGAATTTCTGCAAAGACAGGAGAAGGAATGCAGGAGTTTGCTTCTTTACTTGAAAATCATCTTTCTGCTTTTGTGGGACAGTCTGGTGTTGGAAAATCTAGCCTTATCAATGTGATGGATAATTCTTGTGTTTTAAAAACAGGAAGTCTTTCCAAAAAATATGGAAGGGGAAGCCACACGACAACAAAAGGAACTCTTATTCATCTTACTTTAAATGAAACTTTAACAGAAGGTGTGCAGGGGTTAAAAGCGAATATTATTGACACTCCAGGAATTCGTCGTTTTGTTTTAGATGATATATCAGCTGATGAACTTGCACTATATTTTCGAGAATTTGAGCCGTTTATTGGAAAATGTAAATTCGGACTAAACTGTAAGCATAATACAGAACTAGGATGCGCTATAATTCAGGCAGTAAATGACAGACAGATTTCGCAGGAACGTTACGACAGCTGGTTGAGGATTTCTGAAGAGATTCGTACTGGGGCTTGGAGTGATTGAGATTGCACCATTTGATTTAACCTGGAGTTTCTTCGAAACTCTTTTATTGAACTGTTCGCTTGGCGCGAACGAATCATAAACTTTCGAAAGTTGAAACTTTCTTCAAGTTTATGATTTTTAAAGGAAATTTATGAATCATAAGACATTAACTGAAATAGATTATTATAGAATCCGTGATGAGATTGCGGATTATTGTGTTTCTCAGGAAGGAAAAAAGATTATCTTAGAACGAGAACCTTTTAAAAATCCTGTGGAAATAGAGAATAATAAAAATTTAAGCAGAGAATGGGCAAAATATTTTTCTTTAGTTCATTCAAATCCTTTACTTGCATGGGATAATATAAAACAGTTAATTCCTGTTATTAAAATGAATGGTTCTTTTCTTACACTAGAACAAGTTAATACTTTAGGACATTTTTTCCTGAGTATAAACAGCGTAAAAAAAGCAATTCAAAATCATGCGGTAAACTTAGAATTAAAGCTTCTTTCACAACAAATTGATCTTATTCCAGATACAACCGAAACTGAAAAAAAAATATTTCGAGTTATAACTCCTGAAGGTGAGATGCGGGAATTACCGGAAATTGTGAATATCAGAAAACAGATTGCAAGTTTGAATTCAAAAATCAAAACAATCATGCAAAGTTTTACATCTGATTCAAGATTTTCCAACGTTCTTGAAAGTAATATTCCAGTTTTAAAAAACGGCAGACAGGTTCTTGCCGTGAAAGCAAGTTTGCAAAACAGAATACCAGGCATTATTCACGAAGTAAGTCAGACAGCTCAGACGGTTTTTGTAGAACCACAGGATGCTGTTTTATGTTCAAATGAATTACTACAAAAAGAATTTGAAATACAAACTGTGATAAAAAAAATCCTTACAGAATTAACGCAAAGCCTTCAGCCTTCCATTCCTATAATAAATGCAGCATTGCCAGTTATGTGTCTGCTGGATACTACTCAAGCAGCTGAAAGATGGGGAAGAGAACACAATTGTAATTACGCTCACACTTCAAATGAACTTCCTCCACTTTTAATAAAAGCACGTCATCCTCTTTTAAAAGAAAAAGCTGTTCCAATTGACATAAGATTTATGGAGGGGAAAAGAGTTTTGATAATTACAGGTCCAAATACAGGTGGAAAAACTGTTTCATTAAAGACTTTTGCTCTTCTTTCCATGCTAAATCAAAGCGGTTTTCCTATTCCTGCAGAAGATGGAACTCGCCTTCCTGTTTTTTCAAATGTTTTTGCTGATATCGGTGATGATCAGTCACTTGACCAAAGTCTTTCAACATTCAGTGGACACATGAAAAATATAGCACAAGCTGTGAATGCAGCAACAGACAGTACACTAGTTTTGCTGGATGAACTTGGAAGCGGAACTGACCCTCAGGAAGGAACTGCAATTGCCATGGCAGTTCTGGATAAACTTATTGAAAAAAAAAGTTTTGTTCTTGTCACAACGCATCAGGGAATCTTGAAAAATTATGGATACACAAATCCCTGCTGCATAAATGCCAGTGTTGAATTCAATCAAGATACGCTTTCCCCAAATTATCATCTTTTGATGGGAGTGCCAGGTGAAAGTCACGCACTGGATATTGCAAGGAAAAGTGGTCTTCCTTCTGAAATCTGCAAAGCAGCACAAGATTACATACTGACAGAACAGGCAGATGTTTCAGCATTAATTCGCGGATTGAACAAAAAGCATATCGAATTAAACAAAATTCAAAAACAAAACGAAAAATTCACAGCCGAAAATCAAGAAAAATACGAAAAACTAAAACAAAAAGAACTTGAATTACGCCGTAAAGAAAATCAATTGAAAAAAGGTAAGCAGCAGGAATTAAATGACTTTCTGATTCACAGCAGACGACAGCTAGAAAACCTTGTGCGCACTTTAAAAGAAGGCGAAATCACCCGTGAAAAAACACTTGCAGTGAAACAGTTCATAAATGATTTAACAAAGAATACAGAACATCTTGAACAAAAAATTGAAGCAGAAGAAGAAAAACTTGCAAAGGATGAACAGGATTTTGCAAAACAAATTGCCTCAAAAAATCATCACACAAGTACAAAAAAGACAAAACGAAAAATGAGCAATTCAGAAGCATTAAAGTACGCATCTCCTTTAGTAACTCAGATTGAAAATTCGGATTTACCAAAAAAATCTGTAGCTATAAAAACAAACGCAGTTTTTGAACCAGGTGCATATGTCATTGCAGGAACAAATAACAGCGAAGGTACTTTAATAGAAGAAACACGCAAAGGTGTTTGGCAAGTTCAGTTTGGCAGTGTAAAAATGTCTGTAAAACAAAAGGATTTAAGACTTTCCGACAATCAGGAACGCACATTAACGCCTTCAGTTTCCATAGATATAAATTCCAAAGAAGTAAATGGAAACATAATCGTAGAAAAAGATATCCCTCGACCAGTTTTTGAACTTCGTTTACTTGGAATGCGGTCAGAAGAAGCATTGCGTTCTTTGGAACGCCAGATAGATTTGTGCCTGCTGAATAATTTTCTGCATTTCAGCGTAATCCATGGAAAAGGAGACGGTATTTTACAGCAGGTTGTGCAGGATTATCTTTCTCACAGTTCAGTTGTAGCTTCTTTTGAATTTGCACCAGCAGAAGATGGCGGAGCTGGAAAAACTTACGTAACATTAAAAGGGTGATAACCAAAAAATGGTGGTAAAAAATGGCACAATGGTTTGAGAAAGAAGATTTCTGGATAAACTTTGCTCCGATTATGTTTGACGATGCACACTGGCAGGAAGCACCGACGGTTGCACAATACGTTAAAAAAATTGCAGAGCTAAAAGATGGCGATAGCGTTCTTGATGCAGGCTGTGGACTTGGGCGAATTTCAGTGGAACTGGCTGCACTAAATCTGGAAGTAACTGGCGTTGATATAATCCAAAGTGAACTTGATGCCGCACGCGAAAGTGCAGAAGCGGAAAATGTTCCATTAAAACTGATAAACGCAGATTTGCGAACCTTTGTTTCACAAAAAAAGTTTGACTGTGCAGTAAATCTTTA
>CAMBMW010000123.1 GCA_945868875.1 uncultured Treponema sp. | reverse complement strand
CTAAACAAATTTTTTGAATCTCCGATTAATTAAGTATAGGGTGGTGGAAACCCGTGAGATAAACCACGTTGTGGCTCTTCAAACCACCGTGTTTATCTATTTTTAACCTAGCTTATAAGGAGATTATTATGGTTATTAATCACAATATGAGTGCTATGTTTGCTCAGCGTTCCCAGGGAATTCAGGATCTTAATCAGCAGAAATCAATGGAAAAACTTTCTTCTGGTATGAGAATCAATCGTGCCGGTGATGATGCATCTGGTCTCGCAGTTTCAGAAAAAATGCGTGCACAGATTCGCGGTTTGAACCAGGCTTCAACAAACGCACAGAATGGTATTTCTTTCATTCAGACAACAGAAGGATTTTTACAGGAAACTACTGATATCGTTCAGCGTATTCGTGAACTTGCAGTTCAGTCTTCAAACGGAATTTACTCAGCAGAAGACCGTATGCAGATTCAAGTAGAAGTTTCTTCTTTGATTGCAGAAGTTGACCGCATCGCTTCTACAGCTCAGTTTAACGGAATGAATATGTTGACAGGTCGTTTCGCTCGTCCAACAGGTGAAAACGTAGTTACAGGTTCTATGTGGTTCCATATTGGTGCAAATATGGATCAGAGAACACAGGTATATATTGGAACAATGTCTGCAATGGCTCTTGGTCTTCGCAACGTTGGTGATGAATCAATTATGTCTTTGGAAACTCCAGACGAAGCAAACCGCGCAATTGGAACTTTGGATGAAGCTTTGATGAAAATCAATAAACAGCGTGCTGATCTTGGTGCTTATCAGAACCGTCTTGAAAAGACTGTAACAGGATTGGATATCGGTGCTGAAAATCTCCAGGCTTCAGAATCTCGCATCCGTGATACAGATATGGCTGAAGAAATGGTTAAATTCACAAGCACAAATGTTCTTTCTCAGGCTGGAACAGCTATGCTTGCTCAGGCTAATCAGTCAAGTCAGAATGTACTTTCACTTTTGAGATAGTATTGTAAATCACTTGATAAGTTTTTTTTCATTACGATAATTTAAATAAAGGGATATAACTGATAACCCAGGTGTGTCCCTTTTTTTTGTGTTAATCTGTGATGCAGATGAATGCAGGTGTGGTCAATATTTTTACAATTTTTTTTTACAATTCTTACTGTTCATGATATAATAAAATACTTTCGAATATATTGAATCAGATTTGAGTGATAAAACATTTGAGTTAATTCGATTTGTTTTAAGGTCAGGAAGTTTATTCAATAATTATTTCGGAAAAAAAATCATACCAACGATTTTTTGAAAGAGGTATATATGGCAAAACAAAAGAAACAAAAAGAACGAACAGAGACATTACTTGTTAAATATGGAATTCCATCTTTTTTAGCAATAATTGCCTGCATCACTGTTTTTTCCATAGTAAACATCAATATTACAAAATCACCAATTCAATCTATCTACGACGAATCTGTTGAAAATTTTCTTTCCCTTTCCATAGACAATGCTGAAACTTGGATAGAAAATCAGGTTGAAGTTTTGAATGTTTTTCAACGTGCTGTAGTGAATCCTGTAGATAGCCGTGAAAATATAAAAGACAGAATCAAATCTAAAACTAAACCAAATGGCTTTGAATATGTCATGATTTTCTGGGATGATGCCACAGGAGCAAAAGATGGAGGACCTGAAACTTACAATACAAAAGGAGGTTCTTCCACAGTTGGAATTTTGCAAAAAGAGTATTGGAAACAGCATAAAAACAACGATGTTGCAGTCTGGCTTGAATCCCCTCGTGAATCAAATCTGGGCGGATATACGATGCCACTTTTTGTAAAATCAACATTTACTGATGATGAAACTGGTGAACTTGTAAATGGAGGTATGGTTGGTTTTTTACAACTTGCTCCAATTAACGATTTGGCAACAACTTTTTTCCAGACAGGAAATATTTCAGTCTACGATGACACTCTGACTTTACGTGCTGGAATTGATATTCTGAATTCCGAAGATAAAGATAATTATTTAATCAAAACAAAAAGTTGTAAAATGGAAAACAAAGTTTGGACAGTTGTAGCAAGTATTGAAAAAGAAGAAATTGGAATAATCACAGATAATATGCGTCGTTCTCTCATTACAGGCGGCTTAATTATCACAGCCATTCTTCTTTTCATGGTTTTGATTGTAATCAAACTTATCATCGGTAAATTCGATTCCATTAAAAAGAATATCGACAATTTGAATACTGGTGATAAAGACCTTACAAAACGATTAAAAATAAATCATAACAACGAAATCTCTCAGGTAAAAAAATCTGTTAATCTTTTTGTTGATACTATTCACACTACTGTCAAACAGATTGGTGATGCAAATTCTCATCTAAAAACAGCTTTTAACAATGTTAAAACCAGTTTGAATGAATCAAAAATTCAAATTAACAATATTTCTTCTGAGATTTCAAATGCAACGCAAACTCTTGATGCAGAAGACAAATGCGTTCTTGATACAAGTTCAGCTGTAACTCAGATTTCACAGAATATCAAAGGTCTGAACGAACTGATTGATTCTCAAGTAAATGCCATTACTGAAGCTAGTTCTGGAATTGAACAGATGATTGGAAATATCCGTTCGATTTCTGCCTCTGTTGAAAAAATGGCTGAAGAATTCTCTGAATTGAACACGGCAACAAATGACGGTATCGAGAAGAATAAAATTGTAAACGAACTGCTTTCTCTCGTGCTTTCACAAAGTAAATCTTTACAGGATACAAACAAAATCATTTCTACAATTTCATCTCAGACAAATCTTCTTTCTATGAATGCGATGATTGAATCTGCTCACGCTGGAGAAGCAGGAAAAGGATTTGCAGTTGTTGCAGAAGAAATCCGAAAACTTGCTGATACAAGTGCTGCTCAATCAAAGAGCATTGGTGAAAACCTTCAGAAGATTGCAGACAATATCAATAAAGTTGTTGACAGCGCAAATGCCAGCAAACTTTCATTTGAACTTGTTTCGAACAAAACAGAAAATACTTCGCAACTTGTTGAATCAATTAAACTTGCTGCTGAAGAACAGGCAGAAGGTTCAAAACAACTTCTTGAAGTACTTTCGTTAATGAACAATATTTCAACAAACGTTCAAAGTTCAAGCAAACAGATTGAAGGAAAAACTCAAGAAATCCTTACTTCTATTGAAAGTTTGCGCAATTCATCTGCAAATATGTCAAATAATTTCCACAGAATCGTCAACACAACAGAAGCTACAAAAGAAACAACCAGCAATCTTCAATATTGTGCAGACGAAATGTCGGAAGCAGTTGATAATATTTCAAACAGAATAGAAGAATTTAAAGTTTAATACTTTTTTCACTTCTTCTTAAAAGTTCCAAACAAGTGCGGCCATTGTGATAACTTGTTTTCCAATTGCCGCCTTTTGCTTCTTCGAGAATTGGTGTTCCATCAATATTTAATGCATTCCACCAGTCTCCGCCTTTTTTATCAACCTGATGATTTTGAATCCATGCCCATTGTTTTTCAACGATTGAAGCATATTTCTCTTCGCCAGTCATTTCCCATGCATTGTAAAATCCATTCACACTTTCTGCCTGATTCCACCAGACTCGCGTTCTGTCCAAAACTTTTCCGCCATCCTTCAAAAAGTTTTCCAAACAGCCATTCTCTTTATCAAATCCTTCTTCATAAGTAACATCTGCCATTTTGATAACAAGATCGCGAATTTCAGATTTAAGCTGTTCATCACCAAGTTCACAAACTGCTTCCCACAAAAGCCAGCTTGCTTCAATATCATGACCAAAAGAGATTTCATCAGACAGAAGATTCCAATCCATATCAAAAAACATTCCAAGGTGCGCATTTTTTTGAACAATTTTGTTTACAGTCACTTCCACAAGATTTGCAAGACTGTCCCCGATTTCACGCTGCAAAGGTTTAGCATCGGAAAAAACGACGGTAATTGTACGATAAAGATTTGTATAAGCTTCCATTACGTGCAGATTTGTATTCATGGATTTTGGACAGTTCATGTCTTTTGGAGAAAGAATCATATCATCTGTTTTATTCCAGTCAACTGCACAAGCTTCTATATAACCGCCTTGAGATATATCAAGTGCATGATTTTCCAGAAGATTATAAATTTCCAAAGCTTCGTTCATAACTTTTTCACTCAGCTGCACAAATTCTACGCTCGTTTCCAGTTCTGTCAAAGCTGCTGCATATTCACTCAAACCGTAGCAACAAAATGCTTCGCCATAAATCTGCTTTTTGGTAACTTTTGGAGTTCCATCTGGCATTACAGACCAATAAACGCCACCATTTTGTTTATCAAAATATTGTTCGCTGATTACTTTATAAGCAAAATGTGCCATTTCCAAAAAAGATTTGTTTTTTGTATATCGGGCAACTGCACTGTAAGTCCACAAAAATCGTGAAGTCATTACGATAGAACGTTCTATTTTATCATTCTGGTGATTTTGATTATCAATTTCACCAAAAAAACCTGTATTAACGGAGTCTCTGGAATATTTCTGCCAATATGGTAAAATATTTTCAAAAAGTTCAGATTTGACAGAATCATAAAACTGTTTATTCATTTTCATTTCCTTGATAAAAAAGTTTAACAACAAAATGTTGCATAAAATTAAAAAGATAATTAATTATATAATTTAAATAACTTAAATGTAAAGTAATCTAATTAATTTCTAACTTAATATTTCAATATTTTCATTATCTGGCAAAAATAGAAAGATATAAATCTTTAAATATAGGTAAAATCTCTGCTTGACAACTGTGACAAATAGTTTACAATTTACTTTGGAATATTTCATTCCATTTATTGTATTTTTATGGGGTATAAAATTATGAATAAACCAAAGATTAAAATTGGTATTGTTGCTGTTAGCCGTGACTGTTTCCCAGAATCACTTTCTGTAAACAGAAGAAAAGCTTTAGTTGAAGCTTATACAAAAAAATATGGCGCAGACGAAATTTATGAATGTCCAGTTTGTATCGTAGAAAGTGAAATCCACATGGTTCAGGCTTTGGAAGATATTAAAAAAGCAGGATGTAATGCACTTTGTGTTTATCTTGGTAACTTTGGTCCAGAAATTTCTGAAACATTGCTTGCAAAACACTTTGAAGGTCCAAAGATGTTCTGTGCTGCTGCAGAAGAGACATCTAAAAACGGCGGACTTGTTCAAGGTCGTGGAGATGCATATTGCGGTATGCTCAACGCTTCTTACAACCTAAAACTTCGTAACATCAAAGCTTATATTCCTGAATATCCAGTAGGAACAGCTGAACAGTGTGCAGATATGATTCATGAATTTGCACCAATTGCAAAGGCTGTATACGCTTTGAATCATCTTAAAATTATTTCTTTCGGACCACGTCCACTCAACTTCCTTGCTTGTAACGCACCTATCAAACAGCTTTATAATCTTGGAGTTGAAATTGAAGAAAACTCAGAACTTGATTTGTTTGAATCATTCAATAAACACGCAGGCGACCCTCGTATTAAAGAAGTTGCAGCTGACATGGCTAATGAACTTGGAAAAGGTAACAAAAAACCAGAAGTTCTTGAAAAACTTGCTCAGTATGAAATTACACTTCTTGATTGGGTTGAAGCTCACAAAGGTTATCGTGAATTCGTTGCAATTGCAGGAAAATGCTGGCCAGCATTCCAGACACAGTTTGGCTTCGTACCTTGCTATGTAAACAGCCGTCTTACAGCAAAAGGAATTCCAGTTTCTTGTGAAGTTGATATTTACGGATGTCTTTCTGAGTTTATTGGTACAGTTGTTTCTAATGATACAGTTACATTGCTCGACATTAACAACACAGTTCCACAGGATATTTATGATGAAGACATCAAAGGAAAACATGGAACTTATACTATCCAGGATACATTCATGGGATTCCACTGCGGAAACACAGCTTCAAGCAAACTTTCATTCTGCGAAATGAAATATCAGATGATTATGGCTCGTGCACTTCCAATCGAAGTTACCAACGGAACTTTGGAAGGCGATATTATGCCAGGTGATATTACATTCTTCCGTTTACAGTCAACTGCAGATTGCAAACTCCGTGCATACATTGCTCAGGGTGAAGTTCTTCCTGTTGCAACTCGTTCTTTCGGTGGAATTGGTATTTTTGCTATTCCAGAAATGGGAAGATTCTATCGTCATGTACTTATCGAAGGAAATTATCCACATCACGGAGCTGTTGCTTTCGGTCACTGGGGAAAAGAACTTTACGAAGTATTTAAATACATCGGTGTAGACGTAAGTGAGATTGGATACAACCAGCCTGCTGGAGTTCGCTATCCAACAGAGAATCCATGGAGATAATTACCAAACTGCATAATTGTGGTTTAGTTTAATGATGCCACTACAC
>CAMBMW010000122.1 GCA_945868875.1 uncultured Treponema sp. | reverse complement strand
TTTTTGCGAAGCAAAAAGCCACCCTAAAAATTCAAAACTTTACATTTGTCTTAATCATCAAAAAGTTCCTGTGGTTTTGGTTCATTTTGTAGTCTTGATTGAGGAAAATCGTGCATGTACGAAAAACATTCGTCTGGGGTGCAAAGAATTTTGTTTTCTTTGCAAGTTTTATAGAAATATTGCATAATTTGCTGATTATTTGGACTTAAAAGTTCGTAACGCCCGCCAAAACTCTTTTTATATTTGGAAGAAAGCCCCGGAAAATGTTTGTCCAGCTGTTCATAAAAATATTCACGATTTCCAGAACGCATCGTAACTCCAATTCCAAAATTTATAATTCCATGTACTCCAGTTTCAAGGCAATAATCCATCAATCCTTTGAAATTTTGCATTGAATCATTAATATATGGAAGAAAAGGTGAAAGCCAGACAACTGTAGGGATATTATTCTGTTGCATGATTTTTAGAACTTCAACTCGGCGGGATGTGACGCAGACATTTGGTTCTATAATCTTACATAAATCATCATCAAAAGTTGTGAGAGTAAGCTGAACGACACATTTTGATTTTGCATTAATTGATTTGAGCAAATCTAAATCGTGTAATATTCTGTCTGATTTTGTCTGAACAGCAAGCCCAAATCCATATTTTTCAATGATTTCAAGGCATTGTCGCGTAAGTTTTAGTGAATTCTCACAAGGCATATAAGGGTCGCACATTGAACCAGTCCCAATCATGCATTTTTTACGTTTTTTTAGTAAAGCTTTTTCCAAAAGTTCAGGTGCATTCTGTTTTACTTCGATATCTTCAAAAGGTTTTGGAGTATGATAACAGTCTGAGCGAGAGTCGCAATAAATACAACCGTGTGTACAGCCACGATAAATATTCATTCCGTTTAAGTGAGATAAAATGGATTTTGCATCTACAAAGTGCATAAAAAAATCCTTGTTTTGGCAGATGAAAAAAATGTAGTAGGTTCAATTTCGAGTATTTGATTTACAAACCGTGGCAAGGATTGTAAGGGCTGGCGAAGCCAGTTCCGAAGCGGAGCGAAGGAATGAAGCGATAGCGGAACCCTGAAAAGCCTGTTTTTTGCGAAGCAAAAAGCCACCCTAAAAATATAAATTCAAAACTCGACATTTGTCCTAGTAAATCTTATTTCAATCAGCAGTTTTCCAGACAATCTGAAATTGGTGAAACTCCAAAAAGGCTGTGTGTAGCTTCGTAAATTTTTCTTGCAACATGAGCATTGTTCATTGTGTACAGGTGAATTCCAGAAACTCCATGTGTAACCAAATCTACAATCTGGTCAATTGCATAAGCAATGCCTGCATCTCGGATAGCTTCAGGATAATTTTCGTAACGCTGCATCATGTGTGTAAATTTTTGTGGAAGAACAGCGTTTGTCATACTAACCATTCTTTCGATAGATTTCTTATTTGTGGCAGGCATAATTCCAGCTTCGATTGGAACATTAATTCCTTTTATCTGGCATCTTTCTTGAAAACGATAAAATTTCTCGTTATCAAAAAAAAGCTGAGATAAAAGATGAGTAGCTCCAGCATCCACTTTTTGTTTTAAATATTCAATATCATCATAAACAGAAGATGATTGAGGATGCATTTCAGGATAACAAGCTCCTAAAATATTAAAATGTTTTCCGTCTTTTCGTTTAGAATCAAACTCTTTTATAAAAGAAATCAAATCACTTGCATGAGGAAAATCTTTGCAAGGAGTTTTTCCTTCCACTTTATCACCACGCAATGCAAGAATATTTTCTATTCCGGCATTTTGAAATTGTTCAAGGCAAAACTGAGCGTCATCTTTTGTCATATTGATAGCCGGCATGTGAATTACAGACTCAACTTTACATTCATCTTGAATACGTTTTGCAATTGCAAGAGCGTTGTCACAATTTTCGCTGCCACCAGCTCCAAATGTTACAGAAATAAAATCAGGTCGCAAATCCCGAAGTTCATCTAAAGTTTTGAAAATCGTATCGATGGGCATATTTTTCTTTGGTGGAAAAACTTCAAATGAAAATATGGTTTTTTTATTTGTGTCTGAATGATTGCAAAACATCTGATACCTCAAGGCCTTTTTTATTTGATTTATCTGCGATTATACTCAAAAAAAAAGACCTTGTAAATTAATTACAAGGTCTAGTATCATCTCCTAGCAGAATTGAACTGCTGTTGTCGGGATGAAAACCCGATGTCCTAACCACTAGACGAAGGAGACTTGAAAGCGGATGAAGGGAGTCGAACCCTCGTCATCAGCTTGGAAGGCTGAGATAATAAGCCGTTATATGACATCCGCATGTAGGAATATATAATATACTGATTAATCAAAAGTGTCAATAGCTTTTTTTAAAGCTTTTTTTTAAATTTTGTCAAAACGTTCTGGAAAAAGACACCTGATGAAATAATCAATGTCGGTAAAAACATGAAGAAAAATTACTGCAAGAACTTAGGTGAATACATCGAAATAGGAATGAAAGCACAGACCATTAACCAGATTAAGAAAACCAGAAAAATCAAAGAAGAAATTGCTCAGGTTCGGAAAAAGAGCAGAAGTCGTGATGATGGCTGGGAATGGTAAAAAAGACTTCCTTTACATATTGTTCCCAAAAGTATATAATTTTAGTAACAATATGAACAATATTTCATCAGCTATTAAGAATCGAAGTATAAATCTTCCTCAAAATTCGCTGTCCAGTATTAAAGATTTTACTGATCTTGGTGATTATAAAGGTGTAAAAGTTATATTAACCCATTTTGAAAAAGAGCATCTCATTAAGCGAGAAATTGATGGACTTTATTCCAAACCTGAGTATTCTGAGTTTTTGCAAGAGTTTGTTGCTATTCCAATTGATGACATTGCTATTCAATTGGCAAAAAATTTTTCCAGGCACATTTAAGCTCTATCCAAATGAAAATAGTATCCCTAATTTAAAGAAAGATTATATAAATATGAAGCAGATGATTTTTAGTAATTCACTGTCTTTTGAAGAAGTTCTTTCAGTAATTAAAAAGCTTGAAGAAGAAATTAATGACTTAGGAAAAAAGATATGAGTATAGAGAAGTCATTTGATGATAAATCTGAAGCATTGATTACTCCTGAAAAAATCTATGGAAATCACGAGAAAATTGCGGATATTTGTATCGTCACTTTTTCTCATGCCGTTTATGATAAAGTTTTGAAAATTTATAGTTGCAATAAAATTGCTAATTCTGGAACTGCAAATGGGAAAATTCCAATTTATTATATTAAAGAAAAAAATGTGTTATTTTATCTTTCACCAATAGGCTCCGCAGTAGCCGGGACAGTTCTTGATGAAGTGAGATGTCTTACTAAGGCTTGTAAATTTATAGTTTTCGGCTCATGTGGAATCCTTGATGAAAATAAGTGTGCTGGAAAAATTATTATTCCAACAGAAGCTTATCGAGATGAAGGTTTCTCATATCACTTTGAAAAAGCAGCTGATTACATTGAAATTGTAAAATCTTCTGAGTTAACAAGAATTCTAAATAATCTTCAAATAGAAAATATTTCTGGAAAAACATGGACAACAGATGCCATATATCGAGAAACTGTTAATAATAAAAATATTCGTAAGTCAGAAGGTTGTATTTGTGTTGAAATGGAGTGTGCAGGACTTCAAGCAATATGCAATTTTAGAGGGCTTGAGTTATATCAGTTTTTTTTCGGCGGTGATCTACTTGGAGATATAAATTGGTCTCGTGGTACACTTGGAACTAATACGGAAAAATCAAATCAGATAAATTGTTTTGAGTTGGCTCTGAAAATTGCGGAAAAAATTGAATCAGAGCAAATTACGTCATATACCAGTGGGGAAGTTTTTTATCTTTCAAATGAGGTTCAGAAAACAAATTCTGTTACTAAAACTTCGACACCTCAAGAAAAAATAAATCTTTTTAAATCTCTGTTCATTGGTTGCGAAGACGTTTTTGCCTTGCGATGGTCCAATGCGAAATCTGGGAAAAGCGGATATTCTCCTGTCTGTGAAAATAAGTGGCAGTCCGGTAAATGTGATATGAAAAAATATTCATGTGCTGATTGTCCGTTTAAGTTGCCTGTCCGATTATCTGAGCAGTATATTTTTAATCATCTTGCGGGAAGAGATTCTGCTTGTCGGGATGTTATTGGACTTTATCCACTGATGGAAGGTGACTTATGCCAGTTTCTTGCATTAGATTTTGATGCGCATGCACCAAAGGCGCAAACGTCAATAACTTCTACTCATGCAAACGGCGCGATAGCGACGTATTCTCGTGGTGAAAAGAAATCTTCCCAATGGAAATCCGATATTCTTGCAGTAAAAAAAGTTTGCAATAAGTATTCAATTCCCTCTTATATGGAGATATCACGTTCGGGAAACGGTGCTCATCTTTGGGTTTTCTTTTCTGAAAAAGTTCCTGCAAAACAAGCCCGTAATCTTGGAACAAATCTTTTAAAAGCTGCAATGAAGCATAATCATTCAATTTCCTTCGAGAGTTTTGACAGAATGTTCCCTAATCAGGATGAAATGCCAAAAGGTGGTTATGGAAATTTGATTGCTCTTCCACTCCAAGGCCAAAGTGTTAAGCAGGGACATTCAGTTTTCGTAGATAATGATTTTAACTCTTTTGATGATCAATGGGTATATTTAAGTTCAGTTCAAAAATTAAAAGAAAAAGATTTGAACCGAGCAGTAAAAGAATTGCTTGCAGTAACTGGTGATTTTCATGTCAGACGAAATGAAGATGATGAAAATAAACAAGTTTCTTCTATTGTAAAGAGCTCATTTAACGGGGAACCAAAGAAAGAAATCATCAAAGAGGATTTTTCAGGAACTGTACAGATTACACTTAGCAATCAGATTTATATTAAGAAAAAGGGAATTTCAGAACATGCATTAGGTATTATCCGTCGAACTGCAGTATTTTTGAATCCTGAATATTTTAAAAAGCTTAGAATGCATCTTCCTCTGTATAATATTCCAAGATACATCGATTGTTCAAAAGAAACTGATTCTGAGCTGATTTTGCCGAGAGGAAATCTTGCAGAAATAACAGAAATGCTAAAAAAAGCTGAGGTTAACTATAAAATTTCAGATGACAGGGAATCAGGTGATGAAGTTGATGTTGTATTTAAGTCTGAGCTATATGAAGAACAAAAGGCGGCACTAAAAGCACTTCTTAAATCAGATTGTGGAGTTCTTTCTGCTGGAACTGGATTTGGAAAAACAGTAACAGCTGCAGCCTTAATCGCAGAACGAAAAGTTAATACAATTATTATTGTTCAGAATCATAATCTTTTGGAACAGTGGAAAAAATCAATAAAAGAATTTCTTGAAATTACAGTCGGAACAATCGCTGGCGGAAAAAACAAGGCAACGGGAATTATTGATATTGCAATCGTCAATTCACTTACAGAAAAAGGTTCCGATGAAGTGCGGCCACGAAATTACAAATATGGAATGGTTATTGTTGATGAATGTCACCATGTTTCAGCTTTTACAACTGAAAATTTGATAAACAGTTTCAAGGCAAAATATGTTTATGGACTGACAGCAACTCCAGTTCGAAGAGATGGGCATCAGCATATTATTTTTATGCAATGCGGTCCTGTTCTTTATTCAACTACAACAAAACAGATGAATGAAGTGCAGAGATTTGCTCATTATTTTCAACCTCGGTTTACCAGTTTTCATACTGTTGAGAATAAAGAAGGAAAAGAGCCTGGTATAAATGATTATTATGAAAAAATGTGTCAGAGCGAGGCACGAAATCAGCTTATAATAGAGGATGTAATAAAATCTGTTGAGAATGGAAGAACACCTTTGATTCTTTCTGACAGAATTTCACATCTTGAGTATCTTGAAGAAAAACTGGAATCTTCTGCAGAAAATGTAATTCTTATAACTGGTAAGGGAACTCAGAAGCAGAAAAAAGGACAGCTGGAAAAATTAAAATCTGTTTCTGATGATGAGACACTCATAGTTCTTGCAACTGGAAAATACGCAGGTGAAGGTTTTGACTTACCACGACTAGATACTTTAATGCTTGCTCTACCATTTTCATGGAAAGGAATGCTGCAGCAGTATTGTGGACGACTTCATAGAAATTTTGAGGGTAAAGACGAAGTTCAAATTTTTGATTATGTGGATATAAGAATTCCCACTTTTGACAGAATGTATCAGAACAGACTTAAGGGGTATAAACAGCTAGGATATAAATTAAAACCGGCGCGCGAAAATTCTGGCGAGGATGAGGAATCTAAGATATTTTCTAATGAGAATGAAGAATTAATGAAAATTTTTACCGAAGACATTGTTCATGCAAAGAAAAGAATAATAGTTTCTACACCATATCTTTCAAAAAAGGAAGTTCAGGATTTTATATGGATAGCATCAAAAGT
>CAMBMW010000121.1 GCA_945868875.1 uncultured Treponema sp. | reverse complement strand
TATTGTGCGCTTTTTTTGTAGTTTGCTTTAATTCCTTCTACAAAAAGTTTGTTCTGGTCATTTCGGAGAGGAACAGAAAACAGAGGTTTACCGTCTTCGTTTGAAATACGCCAGATATGCATTGGGTCAGAAGTATATGCAGGACTTTCTGGATTGTTCAAATACCAGTCCAAAACCGAAATAAAACAAAGCGTATATTTTAAAAGATTAGCATTTGTAGCAGAAGTATTTGCTGTTTTGTTCTGTGCGCCTAACAGTACGTCAATTCGTTTGGATACTTCATTTGGAATAGTAAATGTGTAATGTTCCCAAGGGTTCTCAATAAGCTTGCATTTTGCTTTTGTTTTTACTTTTTGATCACATTCATTTATCACCAGAGTTAAATATTTTCGAGCAAAATCAGTTCTATGGAAAAGAGGTTTGTATTTGCTTTCGTCTGCCGGGTGTTCAAGTAAAAGTTTTTCAAATTTGAAATTTGGCAAGAAGTGATAAGTTGTCTGCCATAGTAAAGAATTGAGCATTTTTTTGCCGATGTGAGTTTTATCATAATCTGGTTGAGAATAAATGGTATTAACCAGATCGCACAAAGGTTCACTGTAAAGCAATTCAAAAGATTCTTCGCGGTATGCAGCCCAGTCATCCATAATCGAAATGAAACTTTCTTTATCTTTATCGTGTACTTCAGTTTGTGGGAATCTAATATTTCGGCAGGCTTGAAAACAATCTTCGATAATTCTGTGGAGTACTAAAATAGTTTGAAGTGGATTTTCAGGGGAAAGTAAGTTAAATCCGTCATTAAATTTAAATAAAGGCTGGAAATATGGATATAAATCAGGATGGGAATCAAGTTTATCAAAGCCAGCTTCAGGAAAGATTTGATTTAGAAGTTGAATTCCAGTTGTTACAGTGGAATCTTTTATACCTTTTTGAGGAGGTTCTGGTTTTTTGCGAGGTTGAGGTTTTTCTTCTTCCTTTGTTTTTTCGGGTAAAAGTAAATCGAATTTGTGAAGACCTGTGAATTTTAAAATTTCTCCAACTCTTGTGTTAAAAAATGCAGGATATGGTTCGAATGTGTCTGAACAGAATCTGAGAAGAAGAGGGTAGAGTCTTTTAATTATTTCTGTATCGATGTAAAGCCATTGAGTGATGGCACTTTTTGCATAATTTGAAAGCTGGTCTTTTGGGGCATCTGGATAATTTGCCTCATCTGAATAAATTTCTTTTATGAGTTTAGGAATTTTGTTGTTTCCAAAATAATAAATTGTAATCAACGGACGATAAATCGCTTTGACAAAAGGAATAAAGTCGGCAGTTAAAACTGGCTGTGAAATAGACTGAAGATTGACATATTCAATTTTGATAGGTTGCATAGACCAGCTGGCAACCATACGCAGAAATTTAAACTTTGTTTCCGTCCCATTAGCTATTTTGGACTTGTAAGTTGCAGGTGCAATCTGAATCAGAGTTTTGATTATAGTGATAAAATTTTCCATGTGCTCTATCATCTGCTTGCAAGTGTAATTCACAAATTCTGGTAGAATTTTTTCAGTTCCGTTTTTTTGTAATCCTCTGAGAAAATTGAAAAAACCGTAATTTGGTTTGATTTTATATTCATAGGACATCATCAGTTTGTCGATTGCATTTGCAACTTTTTTTGAGATGACTGGTAAATCTTCTCTTGTATGTTTTTTTGGAGGAGCGAAACCTGTTTGAGATTGAGAGCTTGTTTGCGAATGTGAATGGGAATTACCAGAACTACTGTCACTATTCCGGATGATTCTTCCTGCTTTATTTGCAGAGGAAGAATTTGGAAAAGTTTCAGAGCGTTCATACATAACTTTTCCACCAAGTTTTTTTGCCATATCAGTAGCTTCTTGTTCGCTTATTTCTCCAATATTTTTTCTAGTTTTATCAAGAGTTCCTGGAGCCCAATCGGCAGTTCTGTTGATTTGTTCAGACATTTTCTTCCCCTTTTTTTTTAAATTTATAATCTAAGCATTCCTCGTTGTAAAATTCCTGGAAATTTTTTTAAACTTATTTTCTCACCATCTTTTGAAAGGAGGACACCTTCAAAATATCCAAAAATTGTATCATAAGTTGTGCGCAAGGCAATTATGTTTAACGTTCGCGAATTAACGGAAACAGGAGTAAAAGTTAAATCAATCATATTTTCCGTATCCTGAATAATCCATTGTTTTGAAATTCCAAAAGGATGTGTAATGTAAACTGGTGGAAGTGTTGTTGGCTCACCGTCAATCACAAGAACATTATTATTGTAAGAATCAGAGTCGGCTGCATCTAAGTTTGAAGTAGAAAGATTGAAAACAATATTTTTCCCTTTAATATTTCCTATGCCGTAAGTGAAAACTTGTTTTGAATGTATTTTGTAGTATGCACGATTTAGTACCATAATGCCAAGTCCATCAGAATCATCTGATAGAAGTGTATTTTGTGATTTTTTTTGAGTTATGGAGATGTGTCCCTGAACTTTCATCGAGGAAATCCATGTTGCACTGCATCTTGATGATGCTGGAGAGGGATTGACGAACATTAAATCACAATGCATAGGATCCTGCATCGGTGAATAAACAAAACCTTCTGAATCTGGACGAATATTGTCACCTTTGACTTTGAAGGATAGAGCATGATGCTGATGTTTTCTACCCCAGGAAATTTTTATAAATCTTGATTTTTGGTAGCAGGCACAGATTCCTCTTGTTGTAGTAACAGGAACAAATCTTCGTCGAGGAGGCATTATTGTGTGGTAGACAAATTTTTTGCCGGTTTCTTTATCCCATAAAGTAATTTCACCCAAACCAATGGCTTTGAAATCAATAAAAGAAGCAAGCCCAATCAGATTTTCAATGGAAAATGCAAAGTTCAGTTTACTTTTGATTCTAAGTCCAGACAAAAATGAAGGAACCGGAACTCCGGCGTAAGGTGCTTTCATTCCTCTGATATCAATTCTTGGAGAAACTCCGTTATATGAGCCAAATTCCGCCTTTTTTTTATGTATGATTTTTTCCGGCGGATTTGAAAGATTTCTTGAATACATTCTTTTATTATATAGTAAAAATTATTGAATTGTAAAGTGAAGGGGTGATTATGAAATGATGAGATTTATTTTTCTGTGATTTCCAAATCAAGTGAAAAATTTGCTGAATAAGTTTTACCTTTTATAGCTGTAATCGATCTTGTAATCTCGTAATTTCCTATTGCAAATTTTATTTTATGCTCACCTTCTGAAATAATAAATTCTTTTCCAATCTGAGTACATTCCTGCTCATCTAGAAGAATTTGTGTGCCTTCTGGTGCTGTGATGAATAATGTTGGTTCTATACTTTTCATTTCGATTTTCAAATCGGTAGTTTTCGCCTGATCTATGCGCACGGTTCTGTTTTCATTTCTGTAATCTTCTGAAATGACTGAAATATTATGAATGCCTGTATCCAGAAAAATTTTTTTTGTTTTATCTACTGGTGTTTCATCTACATATATTGTACACAATGAAAGATTTTCCTGTGATTGCGGAGGAATCAATTCTATGTTTAACTGACCTTTGTCTATCAAAAGAGGTTTTATAGTTATTGGGATGATTGATTTAAGTGTTTCTTCCGGAATTCCTTTCATCACTGGTTGGAATCTGACAAATATTTTGTTGTTTTTCGGCTCGATTACTGTGTCGACTTTTGTAATGTACTTGTTTTTTTTGAGTGAATTGTCTTTTGTAATTGGAATTTGAAGAACCCATGATAGTTTTCCTGGCAGTGTCTGCACAAATGAACGTGTGCCAGAATAGTCAATCTGTTTTTCCGAGGGATTTGGTTTTACATCTGAATAAACTGAACAGGCAACTGAATCAATCCAGTAAGCAATGTTTTCGGGAATTTCCATTTTTAGTTCAAGTCCTTCTATGAAAGTCCTGTCTTCTGGAAGTGTTACTGCAAGTGCATCGTTTATTCCCGTCTTTACGGAAGTTTCAAAGCCCAAAGTTTGTTCGACTATAGCGACATTTACCTTGTTTACTCTAAAAGATTCGCTCCACAAACAAAATGGAATCATGATGAGAAGAATAAAAATTTTTCCAGTTTTATAAACTCGATTTTTCATCTAACTTTAGTTTTTGTCGAGGATTCTCCGGTTTTCCTCCCTGACGGATTTCAAAATGCAGATGCGGACCTGTTGCCATTCCCGTTTGACCAACATATCCGATTATCTCCCCTTTTTTAACTGTCTGATACTGTTCAACTGTAAAACTTTGTAAATGTGCATAAACGCTTGTGGTTTTCCCAGTATCGTGGCTTAAAATTACATAGTTTCCAAATTCTTTATCATTTGGAACGCAAACATAAACAGCACCGTCTTTTATAGCATAAACAGGAGTTCCTTCTGGTGCTGCTAAATCTATGCCATTGTGATTTTTTTCTTCCTGAGAAAATGGATTTTTTCTTTTTCCAAACTCGGAAGAAATCCAAAACGCATTTTTATCCAACGGCAGCTGTAATGCAGAATCAAGAAAATATGCTCTTTCTATTGAAGAAAAACGTTTATCCTGTAAAAATAAGTAATCCCTTTCGTTTATGTTATAATAAAAATAATCTTTTGTTAAGATTTGATTGCCTGTTTTTAAATAATTTTCCTGTAAAAGTGTTTCAAGTGAATTAAGAGTTTTTTCATTTTGTGATGGAATAAAAATACCGTTTACAACTGGTAAAATCAATTCTTTATTTTTTATGTCCTGTTGACCATTATCAATCTGATTTAATGTTGCAAGTGTTTCCTGTGTAATGCAGCAACGAGCGGCTAATGCTTGAAACGTAAAATTTTCTGTATTTTTATATAGAAAAAAGAGGATTTCAGGTTCACGTCCGGCTCTTATGGCCTTGCTGTTGCTTTCTATAATAGACTGATATTCTTTAAAAACAACATTAGACCTGGAAGGCAAAAGACTTTCGATTATTGGAAGATTTTTATTATTTATTTTTATTGATTTTGGATTATCTTGATTCTGAAGTTTCTTTGTTTCAATCGTTTTTGAAGAGTCTTGGGCTGCAAGAAAAAAGAGAAAAAATAAATTGCAAGAAAGGAATGTGAATAATCTTTTTTTCATAAAAAAAAGACTGCCTCAAAAAATCAAGAAAGAAAATGAATTTCGGGCAGTCTTGTAATAAGTTGTGTTAATTATGCTTCTTCAATTGCTTCTGAAGGACATTCAGCTGCGCATGAACCACAACTGATGCATTTATCTGCATCAATTGCACGAGCTCCATCTTTTTCTGAGATTGCTTCAACAGGACAAACTGGTTCGCAAGCTCCACAGTTTACACAATTTTCATTAACTTTGTATGCCATTTTCTAACCTCGCAAAAAATTGTTTTGGAAAAATGCATTAAAAACCAACAAATGCCAGTTTCTGAACGCTTTTGTTATAATCTTACAATAAAGCTTGTTGTTTCGCAACTGATTTAAACCTGTTTTTTTTAATTATTTTTTTGCGAACTTTGCTGCGGTGATGGAGTTTATTCAGGGTACGACCTTGTGTATTTTTTTAAATGGGGACAGACCTCGATTTTCCGAAGCATTTAAACAAGGTCTGTCCCTATTTATAATTTTTATTAGCAAAATTCAGTTAGTCAGTCGCCTTTCACAGCTCGTTATCACTCGGTTGCAATCGATGTCAAGTGTCTATGAAAACACAAATTGAGTACTATCATTCCTAATATAAATAAGGTCGTACCCCTTTTTCAATTAAAAGGAGTTGACACATGACATCGGTTGCAACTCACGCTTTGCGTGCCTGTTCAAGCCTCGGTGCGCTGTGCAGTTTCAAACCTTGCACAATTATCAGTCAACTGGCGAACTTACCTTCACTAATACTTTTGCAGGCAATTATTATTGTTTTTTTTCAATTCAAAAATTCTTCACACGAGTCATTAATAATCTTTTTTTACAATTCGCTAAAAAAACACAAATGAACATATTTTAGGTCTGTCCCCATTTGTACAGGGTACGACCTTGTGCATTTTTTTTAAATGGGGACAGACCTCGATTCTCCGAAGCATTAAAACAAGGTCTGTCCCCGTTTGTAATTTTAAACTTGCGTCAGGGCATGGAAGAGCGCGAAGCGGCCACCACAACGGAGCGAAACGCATGTAGAGCGTAGTGAGGAGGCTGGAGCGATAGCGGAACTCTGGAACGCCCGACTCGAAGCGCAGCGAAGAGGGACGCCCTGAAATTCATTATATATTTACACATCTTTATCTTTTAGGGCAAACGCATTATAAAATGATTAGTTGTAATATCTGGCTTCCGGTCGTGATTCACAGGTCAAAAACGCGCAATAATGCGCTAGACGTTTTTTGGGGTATAGAAACTATTATAATGCCGCTCTCGCGGCAGCCCCAAAAAAAGTCTTTTTGCCCTGTGACTCACTCCCTCGCGCCAA
>CAMBMW010000120.1 GCA_945868875.1 uncultured Treponema sp. | reverse complement strand
ATTTTTTGTCGAAAGCGATTTTCTAAAAAGATGATAGCTCATAATCTGAACAGCGTGACTAAGATTAAGCGAACCAAAATTGGAAGAAGAAGGAATCGTCACTCCGACATTACAATCATCAAGTTGAGAATCAGTCAACCCTGTGCGTTCATTACCAAAAACAACTGCTACTTTTGCACCATTTGAAGTCTGAAAATCTGCAAAATCAGCAAATTCTTCTGGTAAAAAAAGTTTCCCTCGTTTTTTTCCACGTCTTCGAGTAGTTCCTGCACAAATTGCACAATCTTTTGTCGCATCACGAATGGAATCATAAAAATGGGCATTGTCAAAAATTTCACCAGCATGAATTGCAAGCACATGAATATGTTCAATGTCATAATCTTCTTTTTTTCCGACAATGCGCAAATCACAAATATCATTATTCGCCATGGCACGACAAGCCGCACCAATGTTTCGCGATTCATCCGGATGATCAAGTACAATAACAATATTAGAAAGTTTCATAAATAAGTTTTAACATTTTTTTGACTTTTTTAAAAGATGAAGTGCGTTCAAAACTGCCAGAATTGTCACCCCAACATCACCAAAAACTGCAAGCCACATATTTGTAATTCCAAATGCAGAACAAATCAAAATAGCTCCTTTTATTCCAAGCGAACCGATAATGTTTTCATACACGATTTTTAAAGTTTTACGACTGATTTTAATCGCATCAACAATTTTGGAAGGTTTATCTTCCATGATGATAACATCACTAGCTTCCACGGCAGCATCGGATCCCATTGCACCCATCGCAATTCCAGCATCAGCACGTGCAAGAACAGGAGCATCATTTATTCCGTCACCAACAAAAATCAACGAACCGCGTTTTTTTCCGTTTTTTGAAAGCTCTTTAAGAAGTTCTTCAACCTTTGCAAGTTTATCTGCACTTAACAGCTGACCATAAGCTTTGTGAAGTCCAAGTTTTGCCGCAACAGTGTAAGCTGCTTTTTCATTATCACCAGTGAGCATTACAATATTCTCGACGCCAGCAGATTTCAGACCTTTTATGGTAAGTTCGCTGTCGTCTTTGATTTCATCACTAATCACAATATGACCAGAATAAATTCCGTTACATGCAACATGAATTACAGTTCCGTCCTGATGTTCAGTACATTCATTATAATTTATACCAAAATCATTCATTAGTCTTGTATTACCAGCCAGAACCTCTTTTCCGTTAACAATAGCTTTAATTCCTTTGCTTGTGATTTCGTTAACATTTTCAAGAACTACCGTATCACAACATTTATCATGATGAGCTGCTTTAAGCGAAGTTGAAATTGGATGCGTAGAGAACATTTCAGTATGAGTTGCAAGTGCAAGCAGTTCCTCTTCAGTGATTTCAGAATTTGTTGCATGAATATGAGTTACAACAAAATTTCCTTTTGTCAAAGTTCCAGTTTTATCAAAAACAGCTGTTTTGGTTTTAGCAAGGGCTTCCAGATAAGTACTGCCTTTTATCAAAATTCCTCGACGCGCACAGGAAGTAATTCCTCCGCAAAAAGAAAGCGGAATAGAAATGACAAGTGCACACGGACAACTGACAACAAGGAACATTAAAGCTCTATAAATCCAAATACTCCAGTTTGACTCATAATTCCAGTTTCCACTCGCAAAACCAGTTACCAAACCTGGAATTACAGCCACAGCAAGCGCGGCAAACACAACAATCGGCGTGTAAACCTTTGCAAAACGCGAAACAAACTGTTCAGATTTAGTTTTATTTTCCGAAGCATTTTCCACAAGTTCAAGAATTCTAGACAAAGCAGAATCCCCAGCTTGCTTTGTAGTGCGAATTTCCAGAACTCCCTGAATATTAATTGAACCAGAAAGAACTTCGTCACCAGCACAAACTCTTTTTGGAATGCTTTCCCCAGTCAATGCAGAAGTATCCAAGAAACTTTCACCATCCGAAATAATACCATCAATAGGAATACGCTCACCAGGTTTTACAATTATGATAGAATCCGGAGAAACTTCCTCTGTAGCAACATCTTTTGTGCCATTTTCCAGTTTCAAAGTTGCATGGTCAGGACGAAGTTTTGCAATTTCTTCTATGGAATGACGGCTTTTATCCACAGCAAAATCTTCAAACTTTTCACCCACTTGATACAAAAACATAATAGCCGTAGCCTCTTCAACTTTTCCCAAAATAATCGCACCAATCGAAGAAATTGTCATCAAAAAAGCTTCGTCCATAAATTCGCCATGCATAATGTTGCTTATCGCATTTAAAATTACATTTTTTCCAGCAATTATATATGCAAAAAACTGCAACACCAAAACAATCGCCTCGTGTACAGTCTGCGAAATGCCAAACCACGAATCAATCGGTAAGTGTTCAACAATTATTCCGCAAATATACAAAGTCGCCGCCAAAATCAACCCTTTTGTTGAAAGCTCCTTTCCTTCATGTTCATGATTGTGACCATGCTCGTGCGAATGCCCGTTGTGAGAGTGTTCCCCGTGCTCATTTTCATGCTCATTCAAATGTTCAAGTTCATTCAAATGTTCAAGTTCATTCAAATGTTCATGCTCGTGACAGCAACATTTTTTCTTATTTTCGTCACATTTTTTCATCTCATCATTGCAGTTAATATTTTTTTTCATAGAATACCTCCCATAAAAGTCAAGAAGATTGTTTCAACAATCGATTGACTTTTTCCGCTGTTCCGAAATGCAATGTGGAACAGCAGTTGATAATAAGTTTGCAACGCAAACTTTAGGTAAGATAAAGCCGCGCTATTTTAGCGGTTTTATCTTACACCTCATTTTTTTCATCTGGCTGTGCCCCTCAGCATGCTTCGGGTCGCTATGTACGGGGTTCCGCTATCGCTCCAGCCTCCTCACTTTGGTCGTCCACTACGTTCCCTCCCGCCGTTCCGGTGGCCACCTTCGGTGCCCCTCCCAGCGCTCACAGGTTTTGAACCCGATTATTCTTCTTCACTTTTTTCAAATATGTGTTCCATTCCAAATTCAATAATCTTTGAAACATGCTCATCTGCCAGCGAATAAAAAATTGACTTACCTTCGCGTCTTGTTTTTACAAGATTTGCTTCCCTTAACAATTTTAATTGATGAGAAATAGCAGAAACAGTCATTTTTAATAATGCCGCAATGTCACATACACATAATTCATTTTTTAAAAGAGAATAAAGAATTTTAATTCTTGTATTGTCACCAAAAAGCTTAAAAAAATCAGAAAGACAGAACATAGTTTGCTCTTGAGGAAAAACTTTTTCAATCTCAAGAACAGTTTCTTTGTGGATTTCACAACAAATGTCAAGATTTTCAGATTTTTTCATGCATTCTCCAATTGATAATTAAATAATCAAGGTCAAATAATCAAGGTCTGTCCCTTGTTACAAACTGCAAACTGTTCCAGAAGTAATCAAGGTCTGTCCCTTGTTAGTAAGTAAATTATAATAACAATTGAATAAATATTCAAGTGTTATTAAGGAAAAATAATAATAATCAAGGTCTGTCCCTTGTTAATAATCAAGGTCTGTCCCTTGTTTACCTTGTTTATTAAACAATAATAAAAATCTTTAAAACAAAAAAAAGCGCTGTACTTCAACAATTTGAAATACAACGCTTTTTTATTTCACCCCTCACACAAATGCTCGGAGTCTTTTTTCGTAAATCCTAAAGCACCCCTCTCGGCTTGTTTTTTAACGGATTTTAGATTTTAGGCTAATACATTCCACCCATATCTGGGGCTGGTGCAGCAGGAGCTTTTGGTTCAGGAATGTCTGTAATTGCACATTCTGTTGTGAGCAAAGTTCCTGCAACAGAAGCTGCATTCTTCAAAGCAGAACAAGTTACTTTTGCAGGGTCAATAATTCCTGCTTCAAGCATATTCACCCATTCGTTTGTGCGAGCATTGAAACCAATACCTTTTTTCTCATTCTTTGCACGTTCTGCAATAACAGCACCATCAAGACCAGCATTTTCAGCAATCTGGCGGATAGGTTCTTCCAAAGCACGTCGTACAATTTTAAATCCAACTTTTTCATCTTCAGATAAATCAGAAGGAATTTCAGACAAAGCTTTAGAAGCTTCAATAAGAGCCATTCCACCGCCAGAAACTATACCTTCTTCCAATGCAGCACGAGTTGCAGCAATTGTATCTTCAACACGGAACTTCATTTCCTTCATTTCAGTCTCAGTATTTGCACCAACATTGATTACAGCTACACCACCAGCCAGTTTTGCCAAACGTTTCTGTAGTTGTTCCTTATCATAAGTAGAAGTTGTTTTTTCAATAGCACCTTTAATTTCAGCAACTCGATCTTTAATTGCTTTTTGATTTCCAGCACCACCAACGATTGTAGTGTTGTCTTTGTCAATCTTAATAGATTTAGCCTGACCAAGAACTTCTTCTCCACAAGATTCAAGTTTCAAACCAACTTCTTCGCTTACAACAGTTGCGCCAGTCAAGATAGCGATATCCTGAAGCATATCCTTTCTACGATCTCCAAAACCAGGAGCTTTAACAGCACAAACCTTAATAGTTCCACGAATTGTATTCAAAACAAGAGTAGTCAAAGCTTCTCCATCTACATCTTCACAAATGATAACCAAAGCACGACCTGCATTTGCAACTTTTTCCAAGATTGGTAGCAAATCTTTCATTGCAGATATTTTTTTATCATAAATCAAAATGTAGGCATCATTGTAATCAGCTTCCATTCTTTCACGATCAGTAACAAAATAAGAGGAAATGTAACCGCGGTCAAACTGCATTCCCTCAACAGTATCAACGGTCATTTCCATATTTTTTGATTCTTCAACAGTGATTACACCATCTTTTCCCACTTTTTCGATAGCATCTGCAAGCATTTTTCCAATTTCAGGATCATTGTTAGCTGAAATAGTTGCAATATTTGTAATATCATCAGCTCCTTTTACAGGTTTTGCATTTTTTTTGATTTCATCTACAGCAATTTTTACAGCTTTATCCATACCACGTTTGATTTCGATAGGACGCATTCCTGCGGCAACAGATTTTACACCTTCTCGAACAAGTGCATAAGAAAGAACCGTAGCTGTAGTTGTTCCATCCCCCGCATCATCGTTCGTTTTTGAAGCAACTTCGCGAACAAACTGGGCACCCATATTTTCATAAGGATCTTCAAGTTCAATCTCTTTTGCAACAGAAACACCATCTTTTGTAATCACTGGTGAACCATATTTCTTGTCCATCATAACCATTCGACCACAAGGTCCCAAAGTTGTTTTAACAGCTTTAGAAATCTGTTCAACACCACTCAAAAGTTTTTTTCGAGCATCCTCACTAAACATTAACTGTTTTGCCATTTTTATACCTCATTTTTATTTTATCAAAGAAAATATAAATTTTTTTATATTACAATAGATAAAGATATAAAAAAATAAAACATAAGGCAAGAAAAAAATAGTAGAAATTTTTTTTTTGATAAACTAAGTTAAACCAAGGTCTGTCCCTGCTTAAGTGAAACCAAGGTCTGTCCCTGTTTTTTCTAATTTTTCTAAAATTTTAAAAAAAAAATCCTTTTTAACTTCCTAAAATTGCAAGGTCATGTCTATATTATATATATGGGAGATTTTACATATGGCAAGAAAACCTAGAAAGAAAAGTGAATCTCAGATTTATCATATTATTTTACGCGGAAATAACAGACAAGATATCTTTTACAATGATACTGATCGTTTATTCATGCTTAGCAGAATTGAAAAATACTCTGAACAGACCAATATTGAAATATATGCCTACTGCTTGATGGATAATCATATTCACCTTCTAGTTGGAAAAGCAAATCCAAATCTAAGTAAATTTGTTCAAAAACTTGCAACTAGTTATGCAATGTATTTCAATAGAAAATACGATCGATGCGGACATCTTTTTCAGGGGAGATTCAAAAGTGAACCTGTAGAAACAGATGAATATTTTCAAACAGTATTCAGATACATACTTCAGAATCCAGAAAAGGCACACATATGTAACTATTTTCAATACAAATGGAGTAGTTATCAGTTTGTGATAAATGAAACAACGGATTCTTTTGTCAATATGAAATATGTTTTTGCAATGTTTCAGAATAAAACTTCGCTTAAGTTGTTTATACAAAGCCATAATTCAGATTTATGTATGGAATATGAAAATGTTCCAGTGATGAGCGATACTCGATGTATTAGGATAATAAAAGAAAAATTAAAAATTGAATATCCCACGCAGATAAAAACAAAAAGTCAGAAAGAAATGAAACAAGCACTTAGATATCTGAAAAAAAACGGAATGAATATCACACAGATTTCCAGACTAACAGAAATTCCAAGACGAATTGTAGCTTTAGCTTAGAAAGTTAACACTTTTCATGAAATATATTAAGAAGATTTTAGAAAAAAACGTGATCCGTTTCTAAAAAACGAGGTCTGTCCCTTTTTTT
>CAMBMW010000119.1 GCA_945868875.1 uncultured Treponema sp. | reverse complement strand
ATTTATTTTGAATTATTCTTCGCTCACAAAAAACGAAATTGAAGAAGCAGTAAAAGTTTTGTGCGAGTTTTAAATTTTTAAAAGAGGGACAGACCTGCCTTTTTATCAGTTTTCTTCTCTTGTCTCCCTTAATGCAGAAGCCATGATAAACTCAGCAATTTCCTTTATCACACAAATTCTGCGCCCCAAAAGTCCGTGTTCTGTTGGATATTCCACTCTTTTTTGCAAAGCAGAAGTTTTGTGTGCTTCCAGCTTTTGCCACAAAGGCAAAATCATTTCGTTTATGGGCGAAACTGAATCGTAAGTGCCACCAAAAACAAGCAGATTTTTATCTTTAACCTGTTCAAAACTTGCAGGATGACTTATTTCATCTTTATTGATAACAACATCCTCATAAATTGCATCAATTCCATCAGATTGCAAAATTTTTCCTTCTTCCAAAAGCGAACGAAAATAACTTTCTTTATTTCTATTCAAATAGCGAGTCGGATCATAAGGAGTGAGCATAATTATTCCTGCAATCCATTCAAGTTTACGCCCTGCATTCAAAGCAGAATTTGCTCCCATACTGTGACCCAGCAAAAAAATCTTACTTTCATCCACATCATATTTTTGAGTAAATTCCTTTGAATGGGCATATTCTGCAAGATTTTGGGCATCTTCAATACAGTGAGTAATTGTATATTTTCCTTCACTTCCCCAGGCGCCACGATTATGCGGAACAATCACCACACAACCAATGCGGCAAAGTGCGTGGGAAATATCGTCATTACGGGCAGTTCCAGGAAAACCATGAAGCATAATCACGCAGGGATGCGGCTTTTCAATATTGCTGGATGGCCACATAATCTCCCCGTAAATATGCGAACCATTACTTACAAAATCAAGTGTAGTATAATCTGGTAACGCTGTAGGATCCAGATTTTCATCATCTGCAAACAAATTTTCAATTTTTAATCTACTCATCAATCACCTCACTTATGATTCCACCACCAATGATTACATTATCCTTATAAAGCACAACCGATTGACCAGGTGTTATGGCATTTTGCTTCTCAAAAAAAGAAATTTTCCATTTTTCATTTTTATTGTTTTCAGCATCTTTGGCAGAACCATTGTCACTATTCTCTTTTGTTTTCACTTTCTCCACCTGACATAAAGCGCCCTTACTTCGCAAACGAATTTTCCCCCATGCTTCCACTACAGTGTCTGGAACAACATTTCCAGCCCAAACAAAATCCTCAGCATACAAAACCGAAGCCAAAATATCACTTTTTTCCGCTAAAACAATCTCATTCTTCTTTGCATCAATTTTTTTAACATACAACGGTTTTGCAGAAGAAATACCAAGCCCACGCCGCTGTCCGATTGTGTAATATTGCAAACCTTTGTGCTTCCCAAGAATCACACCGTCAGAGTTTACAAAATTTCCGGGAACAGTTTCCCTGTCAGAAAACAACGCATCAAAATAACAATCATCCACAAAATCCTGACTTTCCTTTTTTTCAGCCGCTTCCAGTCCAGCTTCCTTAGCCAGCTTAAACACTTCCGATTTTTTCATAAAAGCAAGCGGAAAACGAACCTTCTCCAAAAGATTAGAATCAAGACGATATAAAAAATAAGTCTGGTCTTTCAAATCATCCAAAGCACAGGCAATCATAGCAGGTTTTTTGTCAGTTCCCCAGAGCCCTTGCTCAGGACGAACCACCATCGCATAATGACCCGTACAAAAATAATCATAATCAATTTCAAGTTTCTTAAGACCTTCAAGCAAAGCACCAAATTTTATAAAACTATTACACCTGATACAAGGATTCGGCGTTTTACCAGAACGATATTCCTTCGTTACATAATCAAGAACCTGCCTGTTGTACTCAACACTCACATCAATCACATGATATTCAATACCAGTTTCAGCACAAAATTTTCTGCACGCATCAATATCTTCTTTTTCATTTGGACTGTAACACGCATCATGAAAAGGTTTTTCTGCCTGTACTATTGGAATATGCCCATCCCACAAAGACATAGTCACACCAATTACATTACAACCACGTCTTTTTAACAAAAGAGCAGTCAATGTTGAATCAACACCACCAGAAAGCCCCACCACAACAGTCGCGCCAGATTCCGGCAAATCCAAAGGTACATATTTCATAAGACTTCCTTAAAAAAAATAATGCAGAATTTTATAAATAACAGGGTGTTCCCGCCTGCGGCGGTCGCTACGTTCCAGGTTCCGCTATCGCTCCAGCCGCTTCCCTCGTGCGTTCGTTTCACTCACTACCTCAGTCCAGTGGCCGGCTTCGCCGCCTTTCACATCGCTAACACAGTTTTTGTGATAAAAAACACGAACTAAAAGTATTTATACATCTTTATTACCTAGTACGTCAATAGGTAATAAAAAGGAACAAAATCCAAATCGTTTTCTTATTGAAGATGATTATGATGGTGAATTCAGGTTTAATGGAAAACCGCTGCCCACGCTTCAAAGTATGGATAAATGCGATAAAGTTATTTACATGAATACCTTTACAAAAACATTATCTCCCACAATCAGAATTAGTTATATGGTTTTGCCACAGAGACTGCTGATGGAGTTTAAACAAAAAATGTCGTTTTATTCGTGTACAGTTCCAAACATTGATCAGATTGCCCTTGCATATTTTATTGAAAAAGGATTTTTTGAACGCCACATAAATCGAATGAGAAAAGATTATTGCCAGAAAAAAGAACTTTTTGCAAAATATCTGACAATTTATGATAAACAAAAGGCTTTGACAATTCATGAATCAGATTCTGGTTTACATATGATTTTGGAAGTTAAAAAAGAAAACCTAAAAAGATTTATGATGAATGCAAATCAAAAACGCCTGCACATTGTGGCGCTGCAAAATTTTTATGAAAAAACGACAGAATTTTCAAATAAATTTATTTTGAATTATTCTTCGCTCACAAAAAACGAAATTGAAGAAGCAGTAAAACTTTTGTGCGAGTTTTAAATTTTTAAAAGAGGGACAGACCTGCCTTTTTATTAGTTTTCTTCTCTTGTCTCCCTTAATGCAGAAAGAATTTCTTCTTGTCTAATGTTTGCAAGAGTTTTAATTCCGTCAAAGGGAGAGTTTTTTTCGATTTCCGGTGTAATTCTAAAAGAAGATCCATCCGCTCTTTTTACAACAACAGCACCATCTTTTTTTGAAGTATCCAATACTGATGCAAAATTCTGTCTGGCTTCTGAATATGTTACTACAAGCATTTTATACCTCTTTCTTCTGCAGTTTTTTTCATTTTATCATCATAAGTAAACAAAGGTAAAACCATTTGTAACGTAACGTCCTGCTGCTTCATGGGCGACCAGCTGGATACACTTTTTATAACAAGCGCAGCAACCGGCCAGACCGGCGAACTCGACGGTTGCCTTTTTACCTGCAAGGTAGACGTAAAAAAGTCTGCCGTGCGATTACTGTAAGGTGTGAGGAATGTGGAAGATCACAATTCCTACCACTCATTCATCAGATTGCTCTGGTGCCTTAAGATTTGTTACATCAACCATTTCGACAATGTTAGCTTTTTTTTCCTGCTGAATAAATCCAAGAGAGTATAATGGAAGTGTATCAAAATCGTTTGTTGTACCGACATTTGTATCAGCAATTTTAATGGCAGGATGAATACCAAATCTTTTGGGATTTGCAAGAACAAACTTCATGCTTGTTGCACGATTATTTGAAGCTTTACATTCAATAATTACAGTGTTGCCATCTTTTTCAAACAGAAAATCCAGTTCTGGAGACCCCGTTGCATCATGGAAATAATACAAATCCCTGCCTGCTTTAGCAAAAGCAGAAGCAACCATATTTTCTGCAACAGCACCTTTGTAAGAACCTAAATCGCCATCAAGTATTTTTCCTGGAACATCAATTCCAAGTTGAGATATTAAGAGTCCTGTATCAATATAAAACACCTTGAATTCAGTTGCTTTTTTTTCAGCTTCAAGCGGGTAAGCAAGTGATTTAGTATTATAAGATCGGACAACAAGACCTACATCTTCAAGATACTGGAGTCCGTCTGCTTTTTCAGGAGAATGGCCTTTTACATTAACAAGACTGTATTGGAATTTTTTATATTCTTTTGAAAGCTGAGCAGGAAGAGAATTCAAGCAAGCTTCTGCACGCAGTTTGAGAACTTCGTTTACCTTATCAACTCCATTTTCATCTTTGTAGCGTCCAAAATCGTCTTTAATTGAATTAAGGATTTGTGTCTGAATATCGCGGACTGCATTTAGATCATGAGTTTCAAAAAAAGTATTAACAACTTCCGGCATACCACCAACAATCAGATATTGAAGATAAAGCTGGCGCATACTCTGATGTATGGTCTGTTCTATGGTAGTTTTTTGTTCGATAGATTTTTTTACATACTGAAGAATATTTTCATCCATACCAGTGTTAATCAGAAATTCTTCGAAAGTAAGAGGATACATTGTAACCTGCTCTTCATATCCAACCGGCACACCACGGACATAAGGCGTTCTGAACCCTTTTACGCCAAGAAAGCTTCCCGTACAAATTACATCAAATCGACCATCTATAGCCCAATATTTAAGGGAGCTACGTGCATTTGGACAATCCTGAATTTCATCCAGAATCAGCAGAGTTTTATTCGGGATAAAACGGGCAGTATGTTCGACAGCAGTAATAGAAAGAATCATTTGGTTTACATCAAAATCGCCGTCAAAAGCTTTATGAACGGCAGTATTTGCTCGTAAATCCAGATAAACGACATTTTCATAAAACTGTTTTCCGAATTCCTTTGCAATAAAAGTTTTTCCAATCTGTCTTAAACCACGAATCACAAGAGGATTATGTTCACGCTTTTTCCATTCTATAAGTTCCTGCCATATATTTCGTTTCAGCATATTAATTATCCTTTTACTCATATTATACAAGATAATTGTCAGAATTCAAAGGTATTTAGTAGTTAGAATTGTCAATTTTCAAAGGTATTTATGAGTTGCAAAGGTTAAATTTCAAATGTAAATTGAATATCTGTTTGTCAATTTTAAGAGGATAAAAAGCACACCAAAATCACGTAACCTCATGCAGCCACTTTCCGCTCAAAACTCTTATCGCTCCAACAATCGCTTTTACAATCGATTCGCTTGAGAGAAATAAGAAAATCATAGGAGCGGGAAGGTGGAGCACAAAAGCCGCCACGTATCCAAGAGGAATTGCAACTCCCCACAAAACAATCAGTTCACCCACGGCAGAAAATACAGTATCTCCTCCGGCCCGGCATACACCGACAACCCAGTCCATGCAGAAGGAATTAAATGGATAAAGCAGAATCAAAATCATAAGAATCTGAGTTGCCATCTTTATGATTTCGGGCTCAACGTTAAAGAGGAAGGGCAGCAGTTTAGAAAGTGGCAGCAGCAGAACTCCGACGACAGCTCCAACTAAAGGCATAAACCACATGGAACGCAGGGCATAACCTTTTGCTTCATCCATTTTCTTTTCGCCGATGCGTTTTCCAATCAAAACTCCAATTCCGTTTCCAAAGCCCATACAGAATACCCAGGTTAGCTGGCTGATTGTTCCGGTGATGCTGTAGGCAGTAAAAGAATCAGTTCCCGCATGTGCATAGATTCCGTTATAGACAGAAGTTCCAAGTCCCCAAAAGGTTTCGTTAACAATCACAGGGAAGGCAATCTTCAAATATTTGAAAACAAAAGACCAGTCAAAGCCCAGTAGTTCGCGAAGCCTTCCGCAGATTTCATAACCGTGAGAATAAGTCCAGCTTAAAAGAATTACAAGTTCAACAAGGCGAGAAAATACAGTTGCAATTGCAGCTCCCTTTACTCCAAGTCCTGCAACAAAAATCAAAAGATAATTTGCACCAGCATTTGTCAAAAGCGAAACGGATGTACAAACAAGCGGCAGCTTTACCCGTTCCGTACTTCGCAGGGCAAGTGTAATAGAAAAACTTATTGCAGTAGGAATATAACTCAGACAGGCCAGGCGAAGATATTCTCCACCAACGCGTACAACCTCAGGATCTGGAGAATAAATTCTTATCAGCTGATGAGGAATTAAAAGCCCGAGTGCTGTGAAAACTACGGCCACAAAAGCCGCAATCAAAGTCATCAAACCTAAAGACCTTCTGATTCCGCCTAAATCCTTTTTACCCCAGAACTGCGCAATAAAAACACCACCGCCAGAAGTAATTCCAAAAAGAATCATATTGAGGATAAAGAAAATCTGATTTCCAAGTCCAACTGCTGCAATCTCAACACTACCAAGTCGCCCGATCATAACAGTGTCGAGCATATTTACAAAGTTCTGCAAAAGCGCCTGAAGAGAAATTGGAATCGCAATCGTAAACAAAGAAGAGTAAAAGCCATTAAGTTTCATATCTCACTATTATGAAGATATGGTGGAAAAAATCAATGGGAAGTGGGAAGTCTCCCCCTCGCTCCAGCCCGCAAGCGGTCTTCCTCTACCCCCTCTCCTAAGCCGGCGAGGATGTTTATCACTGGCAGCGACAATAGCGCACGTGGCAAGCAATAAATATCAGGGCGACAGCTAGATAGATAAAATTATGCTTGAATTCTAGTGGAACAATATAATTGAACAACAGAGCGGGCAGAAGATTGCGCTGCTGCAAAAAAGTTTTTATTACAAAGTGTACAGGATATACACAAAAACTTGAAAAAAGAAAAATGACCT
>CAMBMW010000118.1 GCA_945868875.1 uncultured Treponema sp. | reverse complement strand
TTAACTTTTTAATTATCTGTCAAAATTCTTTTTTGAATTACGAAATATTTCAAATAAAAAACCAAAAAAAATGAATTCATTTATTGGAATTTGTGACTTACACTATTCTTAATAAAAACAAATTTCCATCTAATTTAAGGAGGCATTTAGATGAAAAAAATCTTAACTATCGCTGTTGCACTTATTTGTGCAGCAAGTTTATTCGCAGCTCCTAAAGCTAAAAAATCAAAGAAATCAAAGAAAGGTGCTGACACTATTAAAATTGGTATTATTAATAATCCGCCAAGTGAATCAGGATATCGTGCTGCAAATGTAAAAGACATGGAAACTGTATTCTCAAAAGACAAAGGTTACGATGTAAAAACTTTCTACAGTTTGAAAAATGATGAACAGCTCAATGCTGCTTCTCAGTTTATTACAGAAGGTGTTGATTATATTCTCCTTTCTGCTGCCGCAACAGACGGATGGGAATCAGTTCTTAAAAATGCTCAGCGCAATGGAATTAAAGTTTTCCTTTTTGACCGCATGATTAATGTTTCTGACAAACTTTATGAAGCTGCTGTTGTTTCTGACATGGCTAATCAGGGTGATACTGCTGTAGCATGGCTCAAAGCTCAGAAATTGCCTGAATACAATGTAATTCATATTCAGGGTGCTATGGGTTCTGATGCTCAGATTGGTCGTACAGCTGCTTTGGACAGAGAATTTGCTGCTGGAACTATGAAAAAAGTTGTTCAGCAGACTGCTACTTGGGACGAAGCAGAAGCTAAAAAGATTGTTGAATCTGTTATCAACTCTGGTGAAAAATTTAACGTAATTTATGCTGAAAACGATGGTATGGCAAAAGGTGCTGTTGCTGCTCTTGACGAAGCTGGAATTACACACGGTGTAAAAGGTGACGTAATTGTTATGGGCTTTGACTGTAACAAATGGGCATTGCGCGAACTTTTGGCTGGAAACTGGAACTATGACGGACAGTGTTCACCATTCCAGGCTGCTGTTATCGAGGACATGATTAAAACTGGAAAAGTTCCTTCAAAGAAAGTTATCTCTGAAGAAAAAGGTTTTGATGCTAAAAAACTTACTCAGGCTGATATCGATACTTACGGTCTTGGAGACTAATCTTTAAGATTTGGGTGCGGTGTAGAATGTGAAAATCATATTTTGCACCGCTTTTTTTTTGTAAAAATCATGATTGCTTCGAAAACACTATCATTTTGAGTTTGTAGAAGAGTTCAATTAGGGAAGAAAAATGGAAAATAATGTTGTTTTGACCATGCGGGGAATTTATAAAGAGTTCCCTGGAGTAAAAGCACTGCAAAATGTTGATTTTACTCTTAGAAAAGGCGAAGTTCATGCTTTGATGGGTGAAAACGGAGCTGGAAAATCAACCCTTGTAAAATGTTTGACCGGCGTTTATGAAAAAGATTCTGGAGAAATCAGAATTGATGGAAAAGATGAACCAGTTTCTATTCGTTCTCCACAGGATGCTCAAAATCTTGGCATCAGTACTGTTTATCAGGAAATTACACTCTGTCCAAATCTCACTGTTGCAGAAAATATGTTCATTGGGCGAGGAAACTATAAATTTATTAATTGGCGTACTCAAGAAAAAAAAGCTGATGAAATTTTGCAGCGTTTGAATATTCCTGCAAAAGCATCACAACAACTTGGAACATGTTCGCTTGCTGTTCAACAGATGGTTGCTATTGCGCGTGCTGTTGATATGGAATGTAAGGTTTTGATTCTTGACGAACCAACTTCTTCTTTGGATGAACGGGAAGTTGCACTTTTATTTGAATTGATGCGGGATTTAAAATCACGCGGAGTTGGAATAATTTTTATTACTCACTTTCTTGATCAGGTTTATGAAATTTGTGACAGAATTACAGTTTTGCGCAATGGTGAACTTGTTGGTGAATATGAAATAAAGGATATGCCGCAAGTTGAACTTGTTTCTGCTATGCTAGGAAAAGCAATTGATGATATTTCTAGACTTCGGGAAGAAAGAGGCAAATATTCTGGAAAAGTTGAAATCGTTTATGAAGCAGAAGGGCTATCGAGCATTGAAGGTGTAAAGCCTTTTGATTTTGCCATCAATAAAGGCGAAGTTAATGGATTTACTGGACTTTTAGGTTCAGGACGCAGTGAAAGTGTTCGTGCAATTTTTGCTGCTGACCGTGTTACAGGCGGAAAAGTAAAAGTAAATGGAAATGAAGTCAAAATTTCAAAACCAAAAGATGCTATGGAATGTGGAATTGGTTATCTGCCGGAAGACAGAAAAGGCGATGGAATTATTCAAGATTTGTCTGTGCGCGATAATCTGATTCTGGCTCAACAGGTTCTAAAAGGTTTCTGGCATCCTTTCAAAAAGGCGGAAGCTGAAAAGATTGCTGATGAATATATCAAACTTCTTCAAGTCAAAACTGCTTCGCAAGAAACTCCAATCAAATCCCTTTCAGGTGGAAATCAGCAGAAGGTAATTCTTGCACGCTGGCTTTTAACTCATCCTCAATATCTGATTCTGGATGAACCTACTCGTGGAATTGATGTAGGAACAAAAACAGAAATTCAGAAACAGGTGTTAAAACTTTCAAAAGAAGGTGTTGCGGTAACTTTCATTTCGTCTGAAATTCAAGAAATGCTTAATGTCTGCACTCGTCTTGTGGTTATGAAAGATAGAAATATTGTGGGCGAATTAAAAGATGAACAGCTTACTCAAAGTAATATTATGAAAACTATTGCAGGAGGAAAGTAACAAAATGAGTGAAAATAATTCTTTTACTGAAAAACTTAAAAAGTTTGCATCGTCGCAACTTATCATCCCGATTATTGCTTTGCTTATTCTTGTGATTTTCAATTTGATTAGAGATCCAAGTTTCTTTTCTATTGCGATAAAAGAAAATAATCTTGGAAACAAGGTTTTGACTGGAAACTTAATCAGTATTTTAAATGGCGCTTCAGAACTTGTAATTCTTGCCATTGGAATGACGCTTGTAACTTCTGCAACAAAAGGACAAGATATTTCTGTCGGTGCGTGTGCAGCCATTGCTGGTTCTGTTTTTGTAAAAATCTTGCGGGGAAATAACATTACAGTTCCGCTGATTCTAGCCGGGGTTTTGGTTGCCTGCATTGTCACTGTTATTTTTTGTATGTTCAATGGTCTTTTGATTGCAAAATTCAACATTCAACCGATGATTGCTTCTTTGATTTTATTTACAGCAGGTCGTCCGATTGCCTACTGGATAAATGGTGGTGCAACTCCAAATGTCGAAAGTAATCTTTTAGGATATCTTGGTGGATTTATTCCAGGCATTCCAATTCCAAGTCCTATTCTGATTGTCATTTTGTTTATTATTTTTATTAATCTTCTTTTAAAATACACAACTCTTGGACTGTATATTCAGGCAGTGGGAATAAACGAACGTGCTTCAAAACAAAACGGAATTAATCCTGTGTTTATGAAAATGGTAGTTTTTGTTGTTCTTGGAATTTGTGTTGCTCTTGCGGGATCAATGAATGTCTGCCGAATTGGTCTTATAAATCACGAAAAAATTCTTTTGGATATCGAAATGGATGCAATTCTTGCCGTTGCTATTGGCGGAAACTCTTTGAGTGGTGGAAAATTCAAGATTTCAGGGTCGATTCTTGGTGCGTATATTATTCAGGCGCTTACAACTACACTTTATGCAATGAAAGTTTCTTCTACTGATATTAAAGCCTACAAGGCCATCGTTATCATCATTATTGTTGTAGTCGGTTCTCCTGTTGTAAAACAGTGGTTTGGAAAAGTTTTCAAAACTATTGGTGCAAAGATTGGAAAATCAAACACTAATTCTGTACAGACTGCAAAATAAAATGGAGGTGCGATAATGAAATTTTTCGAAAAAATAAAAAACTTTTTTGCAAAGAAATTCAAACAGCCGGTTTCAAACACATCATTGCTTTTGACTATCACAATCTGCACTTTTGTGGCTATGTATGTTTTCGCAATGATTGTATGGGGCGGTGGTTTTTTAAATCCTCAGCAGTTTTTCAACATTTTTAATAATAATGCTTATTTGATTATTATTTCGTGTGGACTTACTCTTGTCATGATTTCTGGAGGAATTGATATTTCTGTAGGTGGTCAAATTGCTCTTATTACAATGACAACTGTCTGTATGATGGAAAATAAAGGAAGCAGTGTTTTTGGTGCTTTTATAGTTGCCATTGCTATTGGACTTGCTTTCGGTATTGTTCAGGGATTTTTTGTATCTTATCTGAAAATTCAGCCGTTTATTGTAACTCTTGCAGGTATGTTCTTTGCAAAAGGTATGACTACTATTGTCAGTGTTAATCCAGTTACAGTAAAAGCAAATGAAACATTTCTGAAGATAAAGGATGCTTATTTAAACTTACCGATTGGTACTTATGCCAGAAACGGAAACTTTATTCCTTCTTATCTTGAAATTGGTGCGATTGTTGCAATTGTAATAGTGTTGATTATGTGGGCTGTTTTGAAATGGACACGAATTGGTCGAAATTTTTATGCAATTGGTGGAAACAGCGAAAGTGCTTTAATGCTTGGAATAAACGTTCAGCGCACAAGATTCATGGCTTATGTGATATGTGGACTTTTGGCTGGACTTGCTGGTTTTGTTTATCTTTTGCACACAGGTGCTGGAAATGCATCAAATGCTGATGGTGCCGAAATGGAAGCTATTGCTTCTTCTATTATTGGTGGTACTTTGCTCACTGGTGGTGTAGGCAGCGTGATTGGAACTTTGTTTGGTGTAATGTCACTAAAAACAATCAACACAATTGTAATTGCTTCTGGTTTGACTCAACCTTGGTGGCAAAAAATAACAACAGGTCTTATGCTTTGTTTCTTTATTCTTTTGCAGAGTGTAATTCTTTCAGCCAGAAAGAAAAAACTTGGTGCTCAAGCCGCGTAGTTGCTTTCAACCTGCGAATGCACGGGAACACAAAAATCGTGCAATCCCGTGCAAAAAAATATTTTTTAAATTCCTTTAAACTCACGGGGCGTAAGTCCCGTGTTTTTTTTGAAGATGTAACTGAAATAATGAGGGTCGCTGAAACCACACTCGTAAGCAATGTCATAACCTTTTTTATCTGTATTCTTTATCAGCTGTTTTGCTTTTTCAATTCTCACATAAGTTAAATATTCTATGAATGTTGTCTTGCATTCCTGCGAAAAAATCGTGCTGAAGTGATTTGGACTTAAGCACACATGTTCTGCAACAGATGACAAGGTAGTATTCTGGTCAGCATAATTTTTGTCAATATATTCTTTTGCTTTTAAAATAATGTTTCCATATCGACTTGTCATTTTTGAATCACGATAATCAACTGCAAAGTTTAAAATTTCATAAGTAGTGGAAATAAAACTTTTTTCATCATTTACGGCATTATCAATAAAGCTTCTTTGAAGCATTTTGGGATTTTCCTGTTTTAAATTTCCGCCAAAACTTTCTACAAGCTGAGAAACTGAAAAAATCAAATCTACAAGAATATATGAAGAAAAAACTTTGCTTTGAGATGTGTTACTTCTGATTAGTTCTAAAGATTCTTCAACAATCGCAGAAATATCTGATTTTCCTGCATACTTAATCCGTTCAACTAAAGGATTATTTTGATTTATATTTAAAAACTCGATATCTTTTTCATTAACATCATCAGAACTAAGAATAACGCTTTTATTTTCGAATCTTGCTGCATTAAAAATCTTTTTTGCATCTTCATAAGATGATGGAATCTCTGAAAGTGAAAAAACAGCTTTTCCAATTGCAGTAACAACTGAACAGTTTTGATTTTTTGTAACTATGTGTTCAATCGTTTCTGCAATGTGATAAGTGTTTTCCTCCAGTTCTGCAAGTTCATTTGCTTTTACGATACTAATAAATCTGTCAGTTTTATAGAAAAAATTGAGTGTATGAGTCCAGACAGAAGAATAGGAATTCAAAAGCGAACAGGCTTTTTGAAAATCAGTTTTATCATTATTTTGACTTTCAATCCTGCTGATGATAGTTCTGTAAAGGGCAGCTGAAATATTAATTCCGTTATGTTTTGCTTTTTCTTCTATTTCATTTGGATTGATTGTGCCGTGAATCAAATCTATTAAAAATTCTTTTTGGATAATTTTATTTTTTGATTCTAATTCCTGCTTCATTTTTGTGATGTCAGAAAGTTGTGCCCTTTCTCTGTCGATTTGAAGCGAAACTCTTTTTAAACTTTCAATCACTTCATTGGCGGTGAAAGGTTTTAAAAGATAATCTTCCACTCCAATGGAAATAGCTTTTTTTGCATAATCAAATTCGTCATGCCCCGAAAGAATTATGATTTTTATCCATGGTTGGATTTTTTTGATGGCACTGGAAAGTTCAAGTCCATCCATAAAAGGCATTTTTACATCTGTAATCAAAATATCAGGCTTAATCTCCTGCATCATAGAAAGGGCTATTTCTCCATCAGTTGCTTCTCCTGCAAAATTTAATCCGATGGATTCCCAGTCTATTTTAGACCTAATCCCTTCAAGAAGAATCGGTTCATCATCTACCAAAAAAACACTGTACATTTTTCCGCCTTTTTTATAAATCCTAAAATAATTATTAAAGTCTTGATTTTTTTGCGCCAACGTCAGTTGAATACCAAAACCAAAACAGATCAATTCCTACTCAGCTTGAATTAATTATAATCTAAAAGGACAAATGTCGAGTTTTAAATTTTTATTCTTTGGGTGGCTTTTTGCTTCGCAA
>CAMBMW010000117.1 GCA_945868875.1 uncultured Treponema sp. | reverse complement strand
CTGTTTTACCTTTTTTCCCTTTATATTTTCCCACTAATATGATAAAATAAACTTATGAAAAAGGTATTGATTTCTGACAACTATCCGCTTTTTAGGGACTTTCTGAAGCAAAAACTTTCAGAAGAACAGATTGAAATTATAACAACACAGGAAAATCGTGATTTATACACAAAACTCATCACAAATCTTCCAAATCTACTTATTCTTGATTTATCAGATGACGATTCTCTCGACATGGAATTCCTCCAAAAAAAACTTTCAGATTCAAATACCGCAAATATCCCAATCATCATCACAGGACCTCAAAAAGATCGGTCCGCAATTGCTTCCCTTGCAAAATACGGAGTTATTAAATATTTCGAAAAACCAGTTCAGTTTGACTTGCTTTTCAAATCGATAGGGAATACAATCCACACTCCCATTCCAATAGACACAACACCTTGTGTACTTGATTTACATCGCAATAATAAAGTCATTTTCATAGAATTAGCACTTGGCTTAAACCGTGAAAAATTGTCACTTATGCGCTTTAAACTATCAGAAATGATAGAATCAGAAAAAATTGAAAATCCAAAAATCGTAATCATGCTCACAAACCTGGAATTATCATTTGTGGATGGCTACAACCTTGAGTTTTTAATAGACAATGTGCTTTCCTGTCCACGAGTTCATAATAAAAACGTAAAAATACTATCCCTAAGTCCATTTGTAAAAGAACTTTTAGACGGACATCCAGATTACTCAGAGATTGAAATGTCAAATAATCTTTCCCGAGTATTAAATGACCTTGTAGACACATCGCTTTCCACAAATATCCCGGACATCATTACAAGTCAAATACTCACAAAAACAGATATCGAAAAAATGGATAAAGACAGCATGGCAACAAGATTTTCTTCCGATTCAATCGATAAATCAATCAAAAAAAATACCGGAACCGTGTTAAATGTTGCCATAATCGACAGCGATGAAAGCACACTTGAAATTTCCAAAAACAGTTTTGAACAAGTTGGAGCAATCTGCCAGTGTTTCACAAAAGGCAAACAGTTTATCGAAAATTATGCAGAAGGAAAATTTGATTTAATAGTATTAGATGTTCTACTGGAAGATAAAACAGGACTTTCACTTTTGCAGGTTTTACAAAAACGACCCCATTCGCCCCCAGTTATCGTATATTCACAGAGCCTGCAAAAAGAAATCGTCGTAAAGGTTTTAAGTTTCGGAGCAAAATCTTACATAGTCAAACCTCAAAAACCAAATATTTTAGTAAAAAAAGCACTTGCTGTATTAAAAAATTAATAAGTAAAATGTTGAGTTTTGAATTTAATATTTTGGGTGGCTTTTGGTTGGTTTGCTCCTTTCACTTCCGTAGACTTAGCATAGAACTTAGAAAGCAAACCAACCAAAAACAGGCTATTCGGGGTTACGCTATCGCTCCAGCCGCTTCCCTCGCTTCGCTCAGTCCAGTGGCTGCCTTCGGCACCCCTACTATCCTTGCCACGGTTATAAATCGAGAACCTGGCATAAAACCTAATATAATCAAGATTTCACAAAAAAGAGTTAATTATGATAAACAAAGAATCTAATAGCAATGAAAAAAAACACCATTTGAAGATAGACGGAAACATAAATCTTCATACACACAGTATATTTTGTGATGGAAAAAATACCCTGGAAGAATTAATTCAATCAGCCATAAAAAAAGGATTTTCTGTATTGGGCTTTTCCAGTCATTCTATTTATCCTTTTGCTGAAACATGGCATATTTGTCCAAATGAACATCATAATTATGTGGAACAAGTCAGAGAACTTACACATAAGTATCGGGATTTTATAAAGATTCTTTGTGGATTTGAAGTTGATTTTTTGCCACCTTATTCTCAACTTCAAGAAAATCAATTTGAACCTTTTAATCCCGATTATTTAATAGGAGCTGTTCACTACGTTTCAAACCAAAACGGATGGCTGACAGTAGATGATTCAGCAGAAAATGTTCAGAAAGGAATTGACAGAGTTTTTAAAGGCGATGGAAAAGCCTGTATATGCGAATATTTTGAAACACAGCGAAAAATGATATCAACAGGAAGGTTCAATATTCTTGCCCATCCAGATTTACCCCGAAAACGTAACGGAATTCTCCATTTTTTTGACGAAACAGAAACCTGGTACAAAGAGCAGATTACTGAAACTGTCCGTACAATTGCAAAAACAAACCTTGTAGTCGAAATAAACACAGGTGCAATAGCACGTGGAGTCATGGACGATGTATATCCATCAATTTTTTTTCTAGAAAAACTTTTTGAAGCAAAAGTTCCTGTATGTATTAACTCAGATTGTCACAATGCCTCTCAACTAGACGCAGCTTTTGAAAAAGCTCAATCAATAGCAAAAAAAATCGGCTACAAAGAACTAGTCTACCCAACTTTTAGGAAAGATTTTATCGTCAAATTGTAATTTCATTTTTCTTCATCAAAGCATTAGCATTCTAGTCACTTTATTAGTGCTGTCTTGTAGTTTTTTTAATAAAGGTCTGTCCCTGCTTTTGCTATTCAAGGTCTGTCCCTGCTTTTGCTATTCAAGGTCTGTCCCTGCTTTCCAGGTTTCAGTAAAAACAAGGTCTGTCCCTATTTGTCTGTTCCTTAAAACAAGGTCTGTCCCTATTTTTACTTGGTTTTGTTAAATAAAAAAGGGACAGACCTTGTATAAAACCAAGTCCTGTCCCCTTTCTGACATTTTTTAATTCTCGCTTAATCGACCCTAACACACACCAAATTGAGCCTGACGCAAGTTATAGTAAGCACCCTTTTTCTCCATCAGTTCAGCTGGAGTTCCACTTTCCAAAATGCCACCTTTATCAATAACAAAAATCCTGTCAGCATTTTGAATAGTCGACAAACGATGCGCAATTACAAAACTTGTTCTTCCCTTAAGCATACTAGCAATTCCCGCCTGAACTAAAAGCTCGGTTTTAGTGTCGATACTTGAAGTAGCTTCATCCAAAATCAAAATCTTAGGATTCGAAAGCATAGTTCTTGCAAAAGCTACGAGTTGCCTCTGACCGTTAGAAAGTTCACCGCCTCGCGCAGTAAGTTTTGTATCATAACCATCCTTCAGATTTCTGATAAAATCATCAGCATGCACCGCCTTACTGGCCGCAATCATTTCCTCCTCAGAAGCATCAAGCTTACCATACATAATATTCTCACGAATCGTTCCGCTGAAAATATAATTATCCTGCGTCATAATACCCATTTGAGTACGCAAAGAATCAAGCTGCACACTTCGGATATCAGTTCCGTCAATCAAAATGCAACCGTCATCCACATCATAAAAACGACTCACCAGATTCACAACAGTAGATTTTCCAGCTCCAGTTGGACCAACAAGCGCAATAGTTTCGCCCGACTTCACGTCAAAATCCACATTTTTCAGAACCTTCACATCCTCCTCATACCCAAAAGTAACATTTTTAAACTGCACATTACCTTTTATCATAGGCATTTTTGGAGCATCAACAGCACTTTTTACATTAGCCTTCGTATCAATGATTTCAAAAATACGCTCAGCACCACTAGCCGCATTCACAAACTGATTATAAAAATTACTCAAATTCATAATCGGCTGCCAGAACATACCAATGTAAGTTCCAAACGCAATGTAAGTTCCAATCGAAACATTTTCAATGCCAAGCACCTTTACCCCCACATAATACATCATGAGAGTTCCAACACCCCAGCAGATATCAATCCACGAACCAAAAGCATCGCACCATCTTACAGCCTTAATAAACTCACTTCTGTCCGCCCACACAAGCTGCTGAAAAGTCTTATCAGTTTCATCTTCCGCTCTAAAACTCTGAATAACCTTGATTCCCGACAAATCCTCATTAATAAACGCATTCATATTCGAAGATTTCTGCCTTTTTGCCTTCCAGTGCTTTTCAGCCATAGATGAAATCAAAATCACACCACCAATCAAAAGAGGCAGCGTACACAACGAAGCAAGCGTCAACCGCCAGTTTTTCACAAACATAATCACCATAACAGCCACAACAGTCACCATATTTGGAATCAACGTCGTAACCGCATTTTCAATAATATCTTTCAGCGAGTTCGTATCCCCAATAATCCTTGCAAGAATCTTCCCAGACGGCCGAGAATCAAAAAAAGCAAGGTCAAGCGACTGAATATGATTATAAAGCTCCTGCCTCAAATTCTGGATAACCTTATTACTCGTTTTCGCCATCAAAATCATACGAATTTTCATAGCAAGCACAGCCAGAATATTAATCACCGCACTCAAAATGATAATTCTCACAAGCCCCGGAATGTGAGCCTTCATAATATAACGGTCAATCGCACGTTCACACAAAAGCGGATTAATCAAATCAACCGTAGTCCCAACCGCCATACACGCAAAAACGCCGGCAATTTTTCCCTTATAATTCAAAAGATATTTAAACAACCTCGGCATCGTCTCAAAATTCGACTTTTTAACCAGCTGTTCATCTTGTTTAAAACTATTCATACTTCTCCCTTTAATAATCTGAGGTGCCCCTTCGGGGACGCTATGTCCACCCTTCGCTACCGCTCATCCCCTTCGGGGACTGCTCCGCAGGGGTTCCCAGCGCTCACCATTTACATCCCCTCAAACCAAATCAACATTTTTTTAACATTTTCTTCATCAAAATCAATACTGCGAATCGTAAGTTTCTTTGTACAAACCGTTTTTCAAAAGAAGCTGTTCGTGCGTACCTTCTTCCACGATTTTTCCTTTATCAAGCACAATGATTTTATCAGCATTTCGCACCGCACTGATTCTATGAGCAATAATAATCTTGGTCATACCAGAAAGTTCAGCCAAAACATGCTGAATTTCAAGTTCAGTTTCAGTATCAAGTGCCGAAGTAGAATCATCCAGAACAAGTACAGGAGTTTTTCTGGCAAGCGCTCGTGCAATTGTAATGCGTTGCTTTTGTCCGCCACTCAAACCAACCCCTCGTTCACCAATAACAGTCTGCTCTTTTTCTTCCATTTTATCCACAAACTCAGCAGAATGAGATTTTTCCAACGCCATGCGTACCTGAGCTTTTGTCATAGTTTCTTTAGAACCAAGACGAATATTTCCGTCAATAGTATCACTAAAAAGGAAAATATCCTGCATAACACACGCAATAGACCTTCTCAAAACAGGAAGCGGAATTTCTTTAATATCTGTTCCATCCATCTTGATAACGCCCGAAGTAGCATCATACATTCTTTTCAAAAGATTTATGATAGTAGTTTTTCCAGAACCAGTAGCTCCCATAATTCCAAGCGTTTGCCCAGCTTTTACCTCAAAACTTACATCATGCAAAATCTCCCGCTCACCTGACTCATAGCAGACATTCTCAAAACTGATATTTCCGCACAAATCATCACTAGTGAACAAAGCCGACTTCAACTCTTCGTCAAAATCAGAATCCTGCAAAGCAGATTTATCCTGAATATTTGGAATTTCCGCATAAATTTTATCAATACGTTTCAAAGACGCTTTTGCACTTGAAAAACCGTTTGTAAGCCAGCCAAGCATTTCCATCGGCCAAATCATATTACCAACATAAGCAACAAGTGCCGTCAACTCACCAATCGAAAGGTCATTTCCAAAAGGATTACCTTTTATGACCATAAGACCACCTAGAAAAATGATTAGCACATTCAAAGCACGACCAATAAGTTGAATTATGGGATTGAATTTAACAAAAACACGACTCAAATCAATGTTTAATTCATAATACTTTTGATTGTGTTTATGAAATTTTGCAATCTCAAAACCTTCTCTTGCAAAAGCCTTTACAGTTCTCACACCAGAAAGATTTTCTGCAGCAGTATTATTCAATTCAGAATTTTTCTGCGCAAGCTCGCCATATAGACAATCCAAATGTTTTTCCATCAGAATGGCAATGGCACCAGACGCAAACATTCCCAGAATCGGCAAAATGGCAAGTATCCAGTTAATCTTTATCATAAAATAAATAGTTGATACAACGCGCACAAAAACTTCTGCCATCAATATGCCCATATAAGCGGTAATATCCCAAATGCGGTCAACGTCATCTTTGACCCGGCTCATCAATTCACCACTGTTTATTCCGTCAAAAAAGTTTGCAGAAAGACTTTGAATCTTCTGAAAAAGATTAATGCGCACCTCAGAAGCAATTCTACTTCCGCAAACATCGCACAAAAACTCTTTTACATATTGAAAAATAAATCTTCCTGCACCAACCGACAGCACTGCAAACAAAAGGCCCCTAAAAACTTCCATTTTGCGTGCAATCAAAACATCATCAACAATATGCTGCATAATTATTGGAAAAACCATGTCCAAAATAGTTCCGCTCATCATAGCAAGCACAGCAATCAAATACAAAACCGCATATCGTCTTATATAACGCGATAAATGCAATTTTTCAGTTTTTTCTTTCATTTTAGATAATACTCCGAATACAAAAAAAACAAATTCCTCCTGACAATTATCACATAAAAAATACATCAGAAGAATTGTAACCTAGAAAAGTGCCAGTACAACAAAAAACAAAGCAATTGAGCACAAAAAATCACCTTGTTTACAGCGAAATCTCCAAAAAAGAAAATACGCTGCAATCAAACTCTTTTAGCTGACACAAATTCTTAAAAAAGATAATAAATAAACTGATTTTCGGCAGAACCGAACACGACATAATCACACTGCGAGGAAGTGTGGACGAAAAGAAGATATAGTATTAAGCGAGGATTTAATCTCTTGTGACTATAAGAGGATTAAATCCAAACTTAAAACTATTAATAAACACAAAACTATCCATTGGAATTAACCTCCTATGAAAAAAGATAAAAGTATTTAAGATAATAGAAAAAAGCAAAAAAAATGTCAATACCTGCAAAAATATGAGTCAGGGCAAACGCATTATAAAATGATTAGTTGTAATATCTGGCTCCCGGTCGTGA
>CAMBMW010000116.1 GCA_945868875.1 uncultured Treponema sp. | reverse complement strand
AACAGAACCGCCTTTCAAAAGTCGTCCGGTAACCATAATCTTTGTGGATTTATACTCTGACCCCAATTCAATATTTTCAATAAGAGCCTGAGCCATAGTTTGCCCGATTTTTTCACCATTTTGTTCATAAGTTGTAAGCGGAGGCAGCATAAGAGAAGTCAACATGATTCCATCGTAGCCTGCAATGCTTATATCCTTGCCGACAGTCAATTTTCTGGCATTTAATTCGCGAATTCCACCAAGAGCAGAATAATCATCGGGATAGAGAATGCAAGTAGGCGGGTTTTCCAGTGAAAGTAAAATATTTGTAGCTTCAGCACTAGTCATCATATCGTGATAAAGAGCCTGAGCATAATAATCAGAAGGAATTTGAATATTGTGATTAGCACAAATCTGTTCAAAAACTTTTTTCCGTTCACGTGTTACAAGAGTGTCTTCGCCATGAATCATAGCAATTTTTTTGTGACCTTTTGAAATAATGTATTCAACAAGTTCAGACATGCCTTTTTCATTATCACTCATAATTGAAGTGTGATTGTTGTCATAAAAAAAATCAAGAGTAACAGTTGGAATTTCACTTTGAACAAGAAACTGAATACCTTTTTTGTGGAAATCAGCAGACAAAATGGCAACACCGTCAAAATTGCGGCTTTTCATATGATTATAATAATCAAAATTTTTATCATCAGTTCTGGAAGTTAAAGTAATCTCGTACCCTTTATTTTGAGCAACATTCTGAAGACCACTTAAAATTTTTGCAAAATATTGATGTTGAAGCCCAGAGCCAGTTTTATCCTCAAAAATTACACCAATATTGTAAGTTCTATTAGTACGCAAAGTTCTGGCAGCAAGATTCGGGTGATAGCCCATTTGTTGAGCTTTAGTTTTAACAAGTTTGATAGTATCAGCACTGATTTCAGGACTTTCTTTTAGTGCTTTGCTTACAGTGGAAAAAGAAACATTACATTCTCTTGCAATATCTTTTAAAGTGACCATATTTTTGAGCCTGCTTAGTTTAAATTTTTTAATTTTTAGATTGTAAAAGTAAATAAAACTGAGAAATTTACAATCTGACAGTTTTCAATAGGATTTGTAATTGTTTATGAAAACGTTGTAGGAAATATGATAATCCCAAAAATAAAAAAAAGCAAATAATTATTTTTTATTAAAGATTGAATAGTAGCAAAATTCAGTTAGTCAGTCGCCTTTCACAGCTCACTGTCGTTCGGTTGCAAACGATGTCACGTGCCACAGAGGTGGTACATACAAAAAAACTAAGTATAAAGCAAGGTCTGTCCCCTTTTTACAATAGTAATACAATAAGCACGTGTCATAGTTTGCAACTCACGCTTCGCGTGCCTGGTCAAGCCTCGGTGCGCTGTTCAGTTTAAAACCCTGCAGACAGCAGTTTGGCTGCATTTCAGTCAACTGGCGAACTGAATGACTGAAAATAAACATAAAAAAGGGGACAGACCTAACTAAGTAAACCAAGGTCTGTCCCCTTTTTTATGAATATTGATATTGTGTTTATTTAAAACAGGGACATACCTTGGTTATTTTTGAATTTAAATTGAGTACGACCTTGTCCTTCTACTCTGTAAGATTAAGGTTTGTCCCCTTTTTTAGATATTGATATTGTATTTAGTTTAAATAGGGACAGACCTAGATTTTTTAAATAAAAATGGGTTACGACCTTGTCATTTTTGACATTTAAACCTGCAACATTTAGGTCTGTCCCTGTTTTTTGGGGTTTTAGGGGAATATGCTTCGCATATTCCCCTAGGAGAGAGGGTAGCCCGCAACATCGTGCGGGCGTAGGGAGAGACTTCTCCCTCTTTGATAAAAATAAAGAGAAACTTAATTATAGGAGTAAAATCACTTTTTTGGAAAAATTATGTTTTGATTTTTAATCTAATGGAAAAAAAATTGGAAGGTGATAAAAGAAACCTTAGTGGAGAATAGGGGGTTCGAACCCCTGACCCTCGGCTTGCAAAGCCGATGCTCTAGCCAGCTGAGCTAATTCCCCAAGGCATAAAAACAATATATCATATTTAATTTTTTATTTCAACAGGAAAGTGATTTTTTTTTGTCCTGTGGATTTATGTGTATCTAAAAGTAAATAAATTTTCCTTACTAACCGATAATTTTTGTATGAAAACTCCTTTTTTTGAAAAAATCCTGTTCTCCAAAACTAATGCAATGCATTGCGGGAAATTTTTTTTTCTTGTTATTGGAATGATTTTTATTCAATCTGGTCTTTTTTCGGAAATTTACAAGGAAAAAGCTATAGTTTCGTTTTACGCGGATGACTTTCATGGCAAAAAAACTTCAAACGGTGAAATATTCAATATGAACGATTTTACTTGTGCAAATAAATTTTTACCTTTTAATACATATTTAAAAGTTACAAATCTCGCAAATAATCTGAATGTGATTGTTCGTGTGAATGACCGCGGACCTTTTGTGGAAGACAGGGAACTTGATTTATCAAAAGCGGCGGCTGTAAAACTTGATATGGTTAAATCAGGAACCGCTTCTGTAAAAATTGAAATTGTAAAACTTGGACCAGATTCTGCATTAAGTCGTCAGACTGCAAAAAGTGCCTGTCAGATAATGGAACGTAAAACTGGAAAAAAAATTCAGATTCCGTCTTTCGAACGATTTGTGGATGAAAAAAATGTAAAAGAAGAGAAAACTGAATCTTCAAAAGAACAAAACGAATATCCTGCCGGAACTTTCTGGGATATCCAGACAGGTTCTTATTCAAATAAAGAAAATGCCAGGAAAGCAGCAAAAAAATTACAGCAAAAAGGTTTTTCAGATATTGTCCTGAGGACAAAAGGAGAAATTACCAGAGTTGTAATCAAAAATATTCCAGCAAATAAAGTTGCAATTATAGAAAAAAGATTGAAGGAAAACGGTTATTCTGATTTTCTGGTGAAAAAATCATCACAAAAATAACAGAAGATTTGTCAGGAGACTGTAGACTAAACATTGTTTTTTATAAAGTTATCGGTTATGATAAGTATTATAGATTACCCGCCTGATACGGGCAAATTGTAAAGCTTTAAAAATTTTTGTTCTGTTTTGCAATTACTAAGGAGGTTATTCGTATGGAAAACTTGGATCCTGAAATTGAAGCATTATTAAATAGTGTTGAACAAGTAGAAGAATTGCCTTCTGATGATGAAAATAAAGGATTGAAAAAAAAAGTATTCTTTGATTATTCTGAAGATGGATTAAGCATTGCAAAGAAAAAATCGATTCACGAAGTTGATTTATCGCAAAAAGAGTTTGAACCAATCACTGAATTATTATATCAAACTCCACTTACAGTTTTTGATGATACAAAATATTATAAAACCGCTTTGACTGGAGAAAATGAATATGCACAGCGTGTTCATCAGCTTCTTTCAAAATATTTAACAACAAAAGATCCAAAAGACAGAGCTTTATTTCGTCAGCAGCTTGTTACTCCATTTTGGGAATTATTGCGTGGAATGGTTTCAAAAATGACAGATCCGAATGTTCCTCTTCCAAAAAAAATGCTGGTTCGTTTTGGTGTTGTTCTTCCGTCATTGTTTAGAGCTGAAACAAAAGATTTCTTTTCAAGAATCATTGTTGAAAATCGACCTCAGGAACCAATTTTGTATGTTGATGAATGGTTTAAAGAGATTGCTTCCGGTCGAATGTCAAATTCTGCAACTGATGAAAAAAAACAGGTTAGAACTTCAAGTATGAGTTCTGAGCAATTGGCCTCAGTGGAGCAATCAAGATTACTTCAATTGCAGTCTAAAAATTCAGGAAAAATGCAGAGTGTAGAAAACCTTTTGGGCATAAAAGAAAATGAACGAAATATGCTCGAAATGGAATTAAACAATAAGATGAAGGAACTGTTTTCACATCTTCCAATTATGGGGCTTGAACCACATACTGCAGCTCTTTCAGAAATTCAACGAAAATTGCTTCCTGAAATTACTGAATTATTGAGAAGGTATTCCAAAAATGATAAAGAATTAGCTAAAACGTTAGAAGAATTCAGGGAAGCTAAATCTACATGCGACAGTTTAAATGAAAAAATCACTGACAGGGGTGGGCAAACTGTTGTTCAACATGATTCTGAAGCAGTAAAAACAGAATTTGATACTGTAAAACAGATGGCAAAAATGACAGTTGGTCGTCGTGGAAATCAGTTCCCAATTTTTACAAGGGAATTCTATCATTGTACTGAAAAAGGAACTGGAACAAGGGAAAACGTTATTGAAGTTTTGCGTTGGGTTGAATCTCTTGACCCTGGAGTTTTCTGTAGAATTCATAAAAATACACCTAATCGAATTGTTCCATATATTTTACTTGTACCGACTTATGGTGACAGAGGATTTTGCTGGGAACCTTTTGATCGATACAATCGTGTTACAAGTCGTGGACGTATTGTCATTCCTATGTATCCAAAGGATTTGAAAATTGCAGTTTTGACTGCTCTTGCTGATTTAAGATGGCAGGTTGCAAAAGAAAAAGCTTCTTATTATTGGATGGAAGAAGGTTTGACAGGTCAATATTATCAGCATATGGAACAATTGAAAGTCAAAGGGGATTTAAAAGAGTTTTTCATTGAAGATTATATTTTGTGGATGACAAAAGAATCAAATGGAGTTCAACGATTAGATAAAGAAGTGCGTGGAATTTTCTGGAGAAATATGCCGTTTCCAAAAGAACTTAAAGAAGATTTACGAAAACGTTCTCTTGTTTATGATGATTTGTGTAGAAAAGATGCTAACCGCGAAATGTCGGATGGATATTGATAAAATAATCGTAAGTCGTGAATAGTCTTTAAAAATCAATAGAACATAAAATCCATTTTTAAATCATGAGGTTCTACAGGAATTTCATTCACAATCTGGAAAGGAAAACAGACTCCGGCTATGACACAGTTTTGGAGTTTGTTTTTCAAAAAACTGTCATAATAACCTTTTCCCCGTCCAAGTCGTTCCCCGGTTTTTGAAAAAGCTCGTCCTGGTACAAGAATAAGGACTTTTTCGTTTTGATAATCAGTAAAATCAAAAGGCAGATTTGACGAATCAGGTTCCGGAATGCCAAAACTTCCTGTTGTCAGAGTATCATTTTTTGTTATTTCAAAAAAATCCATTTTTATTAAGGTTTCAGTACCTGAATAAACTTTTGGAATAAACACTTTTTTTTTGTCATTCTGTGCTTGAAGCAAAATCTTGGAAAGATTGACTTCATCTTGTAAAGCTATATAACATAAAATAATTCTGGCATTTTTATATAAATCAGATGAGATTATTTTTTTACAAATGCGAGAAGATTCAGATTTGAACGAAGACTGATGAGTTTGTAAAATCTTTTTTATATATATGCGAAGTTCCTGTTTTGTCATTTTTCTTGAAAAATACCGTTTTTTTTAGCTGTAATTTTATCGAATAATTTGATTAAATTCTATTCAAAATAATATTGAAATGATTCAAAAATACCGATAATCTATGTGTAAAAATGACTTCTGTCCAAAAAATTGCTTTGAGTTTTTTGATGACTTTGGTGCTTTTTGCAGGATTTTTGCTGACTTTCAATTCGTATCTTTTTGATTTTCTGGAAGCAAAATTTTATTCGCAGGCAAGAATTCTTGAAAAAACTGAAGAATTAAATCAGATTTCGCAAGGTTATAATGAATATTTTACTAATTTTCTCAGTTCAATAAACGACAATTATAATTCATGGAAGAATTTGGAGTCTGTGCGTAGTTTTTATGAGCCAAATCCATCCGAAGTGAATGTTGCGGGGCGAAGAATTGCAAACGAAAGGCTTTTTCGTTTGTACACTGCTTTGAGTGGAATTCGTCTGATTGATAAAAATGGAAAGAATGTTCATTATTCAAGTTTCGATGATACAGATATTTTAAAACAAAGTGGGATTTCCAAAATCTACAAAAATTATCCTGACATTTGTAAAGATTCTGATGAAATCCTGTTCGAAAATTTTGAAAAATTAAGTGATGAAATAAATTCCAGGATCCTTTTTGATGATAAAAAAAACAGAATAATTATTTGTGAACCGTTCTTTTATTCTGGAAATATTTTTTCCGGATATGCGTTATTCTATTTTGATTTTTTAAATCTCCAAAAAGAATTGATAGAAAAAGAGTATCTTGAAAAGAATTATAGTCTTAGTCTTTTTTCTGATAATGAGTTGAGCGGTGGAATTGCGGACGGCATTTTGAACAGTGAAAAAGAAAAGTTTAAGGAACCGCTTTTAAAAATATGGGAAAATCAAACAAAAAAAACTGAATCGCAAACTGTTGTGCCAGAAAAAATATTTAAACTGGATCTAGATGAAAATAATGAAGGTTTTTTGGTTGTGTTAACTAATTCATGCGACTCTAAAATCAATGTTTCTGGTGTTTATAACAGTATTTTTTTTGAAATTCCGAAAGATTTACAGTTTGTAATTTATTTATGTATTTTTATTTCTCTCTTTTTGATTTTGTTCTTGATTTTTAGTTTTAAACGTGATTCAATGACGGTTTTGAACAAGAAGGTTAAAAAGTTACAACTAGAAATTATGCAGGATTGTCTTGAAAAAGGGGAAAAAATCAAACTGGATGGAGTTTTTCAAAAATTATTAGAACGCAGAAATGAAATCTCAACAGAAATCTTAAAAAGTTTGAAAATCAGGTCCAAAAAGCAATCACAAGAAATTGAAAATCTGCTGGAAAAGAACTGGGACGAAATATTTGACTTTTTTAAATCCCAAAACGATTTGCAAAATAATCAGAATTTTTCAAATCAAAATGCAGTTTCATCGCAAAATTTAAGTGCAGAGTTTTTGCAGGAAATAAAATCGCTTTTACAGGAAGTTTTGCAAAACACAGAACACAAAACAATATCTACAGCTGCTCCGCAGCTAGAAAAAATCGAACCAGTTGACGAGGTTGAAGAGGTTGAAGATATTGACGAGATTGAGGAAGTCGAGGAAGTTGAAGAGATAGAAGAAGGTGAAAAGGAAGGTCTGTCCCCACTTGACGAAGTTGAAAATGATTCGGAGGCGGAAGAGGAACTGGAAGAACTTGAAAATCTAGAAGAACTGACCCC
>CAMBMW010000115.1 GCA_945868875.1 uncultured Treponema sp. | reverse complement strand
TTGCGGGAACATTTGAAATCACCTGACTTAATAAAATACTCCAAAGATATTCATGTCCAGTCACATTTTTTTGTAGAAATTTATAGATTGACGGATTTGAACAGATTGATGATGAAAAAATAAAAAAACACAAAAAAGTTAACAAAAGCACATAATCAGTTTGTAAAAGAATTTTCCGATCAAAAATGAATAGAACAAGAGCTACTGCGATTGTAATAAACGGCCAGAATTCAGTGCGACTTATTATCGATGTGATAATTATGACAAAAAGTGAAATATACAGGATTTTCTTTTTTCTGGCTGGTAAACTGCAAGAAACAGAAGATTCCTTATTCTGGGAATTATTATAATTTTGATGATAATCGATTTTTTCAGATAAATTTTTTCTATATAAAAAAAGAATAAAGGACGCAAGCAAAACAATACTGAAAATCCAAAGAGGAAACATCATCTTGATAAAATCTATAGTGCTTATACTGCTTTGACTGAATAAAAACAGATTTTGAGGACTTCCAAACGGCATCAAAAGAGAACCTCTGATAGCAGCAATATTTTCAAAAGTCAAAACAGGTAACAGATATTTTTCTTTGTTTCCCATTCGGAATAAAATGATTGTCAAAGGAACAAAAATAATCAAAGAAACATCATTTGTTACAAACATCGATGAAAAAAACACGCTAAAAACAAAAAAGAAAGTAAGACCTGTAATTCCACCGATTTTTCTCGTCATTTTTAATAAAGGATCGAAAATCTGTTCTTTTTTAAAACCTTCCAAAACGCTTAACAACATAAATAAAGTTGCCAGAGTTTTCCAGTCAATATCGTGCAGAAGTTTTAATTGTGGAGGTGTTATAAAAAGTGAAACAACAGCTGCCAAAAGCGATACAGAAAGCATGAGTTCCTTTTTGAAAATGAAAGCGATTTTATTGATAATTCTTGATAGATTATTTTTCATATTCAAAAATAATACCATTTTTTGACGTTATTGAAAATAATGTATTTTTCCCAAATAAAAAGAATTGGAAACTCTGTCTTTTGAATTTAAACAAGGTCTGTCCCTGTCTTGTGCTGGAAAATCGCACACCAAGAAAAAAATTTGCATGCACAAGCCGAGAGTTTTGACATTGATTTTTTTTTCATCTTGTTAGCGGAAATTATTTTTTGTCAAAACTCAAAAAAAAGATTGTGTTTTCAATTTAAGGTCTGTCCCTCTTTTTTTTTAAATGGGGACAGACCTCTCTTGCAACCCTGCAATCGTTCATAAAACAGGGACAGACCTCCCTTGCAATCCTATGTGGTTTTCCCTTAGAGATTTTCCAAAAAAAAAATGCATTTTACAAAACACAAAAAAAGAGTATAATGCCAGTATGTTTACACGAAAGACTAAAATTGTTTGTTCTATTGGTCCTGCCTGCGATGATGATGAAACTATTCGCAAAATGATTCGAGCAGGAATGAATATTGCCCGCTTTAATTTTTCGCATGGCAGTTATGAATGGCACAAAACTGCTATGGAACGAGTTCGCCGCATTTCAGAAGAAATAGATATTCCAGTAGGAATTCTTCTGGATACAAAAGGTCCAGAAATCAGAACTGGCCTTGTTGAAAATGATGGAAAAATAGAAATCCGTGCAGGTGAGAAAATCGAACTGGTTTCTGACGATTCGTTTTGTACTTCAAATCACCTTTCACTTTCCTGGAAAGCTGCCAGTCAGAAACTATTTCCTGGTGTAAAAGTACTGATTGCAGATGGATTAATCGAACTGATTGTTGATGAAATAAAAAATGATATTATCTACTGTACTTCACAAAATAACGGAGTGATTGGCAGCCGCAAAAATGTAAATCTGATAGGTGTTCATGCAGGACTTCCAATTATGTCACCAAAAGATAAAGAAGATTTAAAATTCGGCGCTCAAATGGACGTAGATTTTGTAGCTGCTAGTTTTGTAAGTTTTCCAGAAGAAGTCGTAGAAATCAAAAACTATCTGAGAAGTGTTGGTGCAAATGCCCGCATCATTGCAAAAATCGAAAACGAAGAAGGTGTTGACAATATAGAAAAGATTGTGAAAGAAGCCGATGGAATTATGGTTGCTCGTGGAGATTTAGGAGTTCAACTTCCGACCGAACGTATTCCTCTTGCCCAAAAAGCAATAATCAGGGTGTGTCATGCTGCAGGAAAACCTGTTATTACAGCAACACAAATGCTTGATTCTATGATTGTCAATCCTCGTCCAACCAGAGCAGAACTTACAGATGTTTCAAATGCAGTTTTTGATGGAACTGATGCTGTTATGCTTAGTGGTGAAACTGCCGGTGGAAAATACCCTGTAGAATCAGTAAAAATGATGGCTTTGATAACCCGTACAACAGAAGTTTCAGATGAATACTTAAATCGCATGAAACTTCTGGATTCTTCTTACAAACCTGGAAATGAAATTGGACACATGGTTGCACACAGTGCATACAAACTTGCAAGAAATCTTGGCGCAAAAGCAATTATCGTCCCAACTTTACATGGAAATACTGCAAGAATTATAGGCGGTTTTCGACCTGAACAGATTGTAATAGCTGTTACTCCTGAAAAAAAAGTCTGTCGTCAACTCATGATACAGTGGGGAATTTCGCCAGTTTTGTGTCAAATGGCAGATGATTCTGAAACGATGATTCAAAATGCAGTAAAACTTGCTTTGGATTGCAAAGCAGTCCATCTTTCTGATAAAGTAGTAATGTGTGCTGGAATTCCTATTTCAAGTCCCCTCATGGTGAACACAATTAAAGTTATTCTTGTTGGAAATGTACTTGCTAGAGGAACTTTGTTTGGCTCTGTGAAAGAAAATAGAAAAAAAGCACGCGGTCGAGTTATACACGAAAATGATATTCCACTATTTAAGGATAAATTCCAAGTACATAAACATTTGATTCTTGTGTGTGAACGCATTACAGAAAATCTGATTCCAGCCTTAAGAATTGTTGATGGAGTAGTTTCTGAAAGTGGCTGTGATATTGCATCTGAAAATCTTGCACTCGTCAATCCAGATTTAGTTTGGATTTGCAATGTTCCTGATGCACAAAAAGTTTTGGAAAATGATCTTTCTATTACATTAGATGCCGAGCAAGGAGTTGTTTACGAAGGAATTGTTTAACTTCAAAATTTAGTTCAATTTTTTCAAGGTCTGTCCCAGTTTCATAAGGTCTGTCCCTAATTCAAACAGTCAAAAAGCAAGGTCTGTCCCCTTTTATCGTATGTCCCCTTTTATCGCAATTCTCTGTTCATGCAAAAAAAACAAGGTCTGTCCCCTTTTATCGTAAACAATACTATCATCTTTTTTATTCTTGCCGTAATTTTACTTTATTTACTCCTTTAATTTACTTTAACCTAATTAATAATGGTTTAATTTGATAAATTATAAAAAAACTTTTGACATTTTTAAGAATTATGATATATTATTTTTATCGCAATATAAGAGTAATCCCCTATGTAATACGTCGAGTCAAGGCACGCTAACGCTTAAAGCCTTGACTTCGCCGTTTTGAGGGGTTGTACTACACCCTCAATTAAAAAAGATTCTTGGTGCAATTATATTTGCGATAATTAATTTAATTTAAATATTAAATTAAGATGATATATTAATAACTTTAGTTAATTATTTTATATGAGTAAAATATAGTAAGTTTTTACTTATTTTAAACTTTATAATTGTTTGCGTTGCAAGCTTATTAATTATCTGTGCATTTCAATGGAATTTTTTACTTTATATTGAATTCCAGTTTGAATTTGCTTAAAAAAAGTCAAATTTATAAAAATTCTTTTTGACTTTTTTAGGAGATATTTTTGAAAAACTCGAAAGAATCAATATTAAACTTTATTCACAAAATCACACTTGTTCTTTTATTTTTATTAACATTTATCGGATTTTTAAATCCAGCAAGAATTTCAAAACATATACAAAATGATATTTCTTTACTGAAATCTGTTTTTTATTTTCATGGATTTTCATCAGGTTTTGTTGATGCATATTACAACAATCTGAATCAAAAAGAAGAAAATGAGCATTTTCCTGATGATAAAAAAGATGAAACATCCCTGGAAGATTTTTATTCAAAACTTGCTGATATGATGAATGAAAAGTCTGAAACTTCTGATTCTATTCAAGCACAATCGCAAATCGATGTACAGAATCTTATTAATGCTGATTATAGCACAAAATGGACCGCTTTTGAAAAAGCAAATCCAGAGATTTCAAAAACAGTAAAACAAGACTGGCTAATCTGTCTGTTTACTTTTATTTCAATCATTATTTGTTTTGTTGGAATGTACATGACATGCGGTACAGGAAAACTCAAAATTGCAGGTTTTATTGTAAGCATTGCAGGTTCTGGTGCTGTTATCGTTTGTGTTTCCAGTTTTTATTCAGTTTATTCAAAAATGCTTTCATTGGCATCTTCTTTTGATCTGAAAACTTGCAAACCTTTTTCAATTCCAGTTTTTATTATTTTAGCTGCAATATTGTTAACAGCATCAATACTATCAATAATCATATATCAAAAAAAATATCAAAATGAATGTAAAGGTTCTGAAAAATCTGTAATTTTGCAGGAAGAGTTGTCTAAATCTGCTTTTTCCGTAACTTCTTTTCAAGTAACTTATAGAGTGATTTCTCTTGTAATGTTTATTTTTCTTTTTCTTCCAGCTGTAAATCCTGCAAGAATTATGGAAAATATCAGTAGAAATGTTTCTCTGTTTACTTCAGGTTTTGCATATGGAACTTATACCAAAAATATTGAAAGAGCATTGCTTAGAGGATGGCTTCCACAATCTGTTGTTAGTCTTTCTTTCTTTTCAAGTATGATGGCATGTATTGGAGTAATTGCGTGTGGACTTGCTTCCTGCATTTCTGTTGGAAACAACAAACTCAAACGTTACGCACATATCACTTTAATCTCAGCAAGCAGTATTGTTATTTTAAGTATGTTTGGTATTCTAAAAGCATATAGTTTAATCTGTACAAATGAAAATGTTGAGAAATTAAAACCAGTTTCACCGTCAGGATTTGTTTTCTTTGTTGTTCTTTCTGGAATCATATTAATCACTGCAATTATTTCACTGATAAAAACTCCCGCTCCCCAAAAAGATGAAAAACCACACATTGATGCTCCTTTACAATTATTTTTAATGCTTCTGCCATTCCTCCTCCTTGTTTTTGTATTCAGTTATCTTCCATTGTGGGGATGGAGATATGCTTTCTTTGATTATTCTGCCGGAGATGTTCTATCAATGGAAAAATGGGTTGGACTAAAATGGTTTAAAGCACCGTTTGATAATCCCGCAACTCGTTCAGATATTCTGCGTGTACTTAAAAACACTCTTGCAATGAGTGGTCTCGGTATTTTGACAAGCTGGTGTCCAATGTTTTTTGCAATTTTTCTGTCAGAAATTAAAAATACAAAAGTTAAAAGAGTAGTTCAAACTCTTACCACTATCCCAAACTTTATTTCATGGGTTTTGGTTTATGCAATTGCATTTTGTATTTTTGGAACTGAGGGCTTTATAAGCAGTCTGTTTGTGAATAAAGGAATCTGGGATTCAGGAAAAAATATGCTCATGGGAGATAATCTGATATGGATAAAAATGCTTCTATGGGGAATGTGGAAAAGTCTTGGATGGTCTGCAATCATGTATATTGCTGCAATAAGTGGAATTGATCAGGAATTATATGAAGCAGCAACTGTTGATGGAGCATCACGAATACAAAAAATGTTCCATATTACTTTACCAGAATTGATTCCAACATTTATTGTTTTGTTGATTCTTTCGGTTTCAAATATTTTAAGTAATGGTATGGATCAATATCTTGTTTTTAAGAATTCTACAAATAAAGGTCCTATTGAAGTTCTTGATTTATATGTTTATCAGCTTACTTTTGGTTCTGGACAAAGTTCATCAATTCCGTTCTCAACAGTAGTAAGTATGTTTAAATCTCTTGTAAGTGTAATTCTTTTATTCATTACAAATAAAATTTCAAAATGGGTAAGAGGGTCTTCAATATTCTAATATTTTAATGTATATAATCGTGAAAATTAATTAAAATGAGGTAAAAACTAATGGTTGAAAAACGTTCTGTAAATGATATTATTTTTGATATTCTGAATTATGCTTTTTTTATTATTTTTACATTAATATGTGTTTTTCCTTTCTATTATCTGTTTATTAATACTATTTCTGATAATGGACTTGTTTCAAAAGGACTTGTAAATTTCTATCCGCGAGGATTACATATAAAAAATTACATTGCATTAAAAGATGTAAACGGACTTGGAATGTCATTTATTGTAACACTTGCAAGAACAGTTATTGGAACTATTGTTAGTACTGTTGCATCAGGTTTTGTAGGTTATCTTGTAACAAAAAAAGAAATGTGGCATAGGAAAATATTTTACAGATTTATGATTATTACTATGTATTTTAGTGCAGGTTTGATTCCCTGGTTCACAACTATGCAAATGCTAGGGCTTACAAATACATTTTGGGCTTACATAATTCCAGGTATTGTGAGTGTTTATAACATTATAATGGTTAAAACATATATTGAATCAATTCCGGCAGAACTTGAAGAAAGTGCTTCTATTGACGGTGCATCTTACATGACGATTTTTGTAAAAATAATTTGGCCTTTGAGTAAACCTATTCTGGCAACTATAGCAATCTGGTGTGCAGTTGGTCATTGGAATTCTTTTCAGGATTCTCTTGTTCTTATGAGTGGTGCACCAAAACTGAAAACTCTTCAGGAAAGACTTTATATTTATTTAAATCAATCTTCAAATCTTGCAGCATCAATGGGAACTGCAACAACGGGTCTTTCCGAAACTCAGCGTCAACAAATGCTCAATACAAAATCCATACAATATACAGTTGCAATGGTTACAGCAATACCAATCTTATGCGTATATCCATTTATGCAAAAATATTTTGTCAAAGGATTAATGCTGGGAGCAGTAAAAGGGTAAAAAGCATCAAAAGATGCAAGAAATATAACTTTTTTTAAACCGTGAATTAAAGCTTTGAAATAGAAAGCGAAACCAATTACTTGAAACTTTACTAAAAATTTGAATTACAAAGTAATGTTCACAAAATCTTTTAAATGCTGCAATCACGGAGATTAAAGGAGG
>CAMBMW010000114.1 GCA_945868875.1 uncultured Treponema sp. | reverse complement strand
AAAGCCACCCAATCTATAAAACATCAAATACTTTGTATTGTTAACAATTTGATAAAACTGGTTATAATCTATTGTGAAAAATTCATTGAAATGCGTTTTTCTAAATCTTTAATATACTTTTTGTAAAAAAACATGTTTGCAATAAAAGTTAAAAACCAGCTTATAGGATATGAAAGATAAATTGTAACTGGAAGATGAAATTTTGGAATCAAAAAAATAGAAAAAAGCCAGAGGATTCTAAAAATACATGCTCCAGTCAAAGAAGAAATCACTGGCATTAGTGAATGTCCTATTCCGCGTATTGAATTTGCCATGCCATCCATCATCCCGCAAAGATAATAAGTTGTAAAAATTACCCAGCATCTTACCATTCCAGCTTTTATAACTTGTTCTGAGTTTGTATAAAGTCCTAAAAGGAAATTTCCACAAAGCAGAAATAAAGCGCCAAGCACTGCACCTATTACGATTATGGAGAATTGTGAAATGATTACAACCTTTTTTATGCGTTCTATTTTTTTTGCACCTAGATTTTGAGAACAGAATGTTAATGAACCTTGAGAAAAGCCATTCATGGAAGTGTAAATAAAACCTTCTAGATTTATGGCTGCTGAGTTTCCTGCAATTACGACTGGTCCAAACATATTTACTGATGACTGAATAATAACATTTGAAAAAGAGAACATAATTCCTTGAAATCCAGCAGGCAAACCTATTTTTACTATTTTTCTTAGTATCACAGGATTTATGCAAAGTTTTTTGATTTCCAGATGAAAATCATCTTTTTCGAATATTAAAATGAGGATAACTAAAATGGCGCTGAGTGTCTGCGAGATAACGGTAGCCCAGGCAACTCCAGAAACATCCATCTTGAAATTAATGACAAAAACAAGATTTAAAATCAGATTTATTACGCCGGACAAAAGCAAAATATACAATGGTCGTTTTGTATCGCCTTTTGCTCGAAGTAAGGCACTTCCAAAATTGTAGACCATTGTTGACGTAATGCCTGCAAAATAGATTTTCAGATAAATATTTGCGAGATTTAGGACAACTTCTGGAGCTTTCATCATCTGCAAAATCAGTTTGGAACCAAAAACACCTATGAAAGTTAAAATAATGCCGCTTATGAGAGAAATTGTGATTGAAGTGTGAACAGTCTGTTTTAATTCCTTTTTTTTGCCTGCCCCAAAATAATTTGCAGCAACAACACTGGTTCCTGTTGCAAGTCCTGTAAAAAGATTTATCAATAAGTTTACAAGAGAACCAGTGGAACCTACTGCAGCAAGCGAATTATCACCAGCAAATCTGCCGACAACTATTACATCTGCTGCATTAAAAAAAAGCTGCAAAACACTTGAAAAAATTAATGGAAGCGAAAACTTCAGAAGTTTACCGAAGATAGAACCTTCTGTCATATTTATTTGATTTTTTTGAGATGATAATCTTTGAGCTACTGTTTTCATTATAAAATATCCAGCATGTCTTTAAAAAAATGATTTTCAATTCTGGCAGTGTTTAATAGTTCGCCTGCACTTTTGTATTTTTTACCTTCATAAAGTCGTCCGAATACAATTACTTTTTCACCTTTTTCATTTTTATCGTAAGTCATATTATAAACAACATTATTGTAGGTGAATTCAAAAGGTTTTTGTGTTTCTATTAAAAAAATAAATTGTTCTTTTGTCATTTTTGATATAATATTATATTCAATCTTTATTGGCAAGATAATTTGTGATTTTTCTGTTTCTTTCACGCACAGTCACAGTGATTTATGAAAATAGTTTTTTACAGTACAAATTCAAATACTTTTAATCCTCAGACTTTTTTGTATGAAACATTGCCTTCTAATCAGTATTTTTTTGATAAATTTATAAAAAAACATCCTGATGATGAGTTTATCTGCGTATCTCAGCTTCCTGCAATGTTCATGCCAGAAAAATCTGTAAAAATTTTATCTGATAAGCTGAATGCGTTAGAATTTGCTGATTACATTTTGACTTTAAATGTTGATATCGCCATTGCAATGACTTTCTGGGTGTCACCTTTTGACTGGCTTTCCATAAATGATTGTCTTGTTGCACAAAAACTTGAAATGAATGGCGTTAAAACAATCTGTCATCCTTTGGATACGAATCTTATTTGTTTTGACAAATGGAAGACTCATCAATTTCTTTTGCAATATGGTTTTCAAGTTCCAGATACAATATTTGTTGATCATGATTTGTATTTTTGTGCTGGAAGTCATAAGGAAGTAATTCATAATGTTTACAAAGACAGTATAAAAAATCAACTTGCGCAACTTTCTTTGCCTTTAATTATAAAAGATACTGTTGGGTTAAGTTCATATGGAATGACTGTTGTACATACTTACGGAGAGGCTCTTTGTTATTTGAATTCCAAAAGAAATAATTCTAATCGTATAGTTCAAGAATATATTCAGGGTAAACAGTATGGCGTTGAAATTTATGGCTGTCCCGGTAATTATCATATTTTTCCGCTTTTTGAGTTTACTTTAAATCAATACGGAATTTCTAGTCCCAAACTAAGTGAAAAAAAAGGTCCTTTTCCTGTTGATAATGAACTACAAAAAATATTAATCTCTCTTGCTGAAAAAATGAGATTTTGTGGTATTGCACAGATTGATTTAATTTTTTCTGATAATAAATGGTATATAATAGAAATAAATCCCCGTTTAAATGGAATGACATATACAAACTGCGCATATATGGGAAAATCTGTTTTTGATTTGCTATATGATTTTTGTATTATCCCTTTTAAAAAAAGACTGGCAAAACAAAATGATGATGTTTCAGGCACAATATGTATTTCAGAAATGACACAATTATCTGATTTTGGTTCAAATAAACTTTTAAATGTTAAACTACCGATTCTCTCTTCCAAAAAACTTGCAGAACTAAAAAAAATAGATGGAGTGAAAATTCTGAATCAGACTAATAATAAGGAAGCAAAGCAGGAACGTGAAAAAGGTTTTTGTGAATGTATAATTGTTGGTGAAAATGAACTGAAACTTGAACAAACTTTTGAAAAAATCAAGACTATCTGTACAAATAGTAGTACAGGATAATCTGACTTTCACTTGGTTTACACTGATATAAACTTATTTTTTAATGAGTTTGCCTTGTTTTATACTGCTATTCACTGCAAATCTTCTGGCGTAAAACAGAGATTTTTTTATCGTTTAAATTATTATTTTCTATCATTTTAATAATCTGTTCTTTGGAATATATTGATTGGGGATAGACAATAACAATTGTTTCATCATGATTCTGCAAATAATTATTTTCACCCCACCATGTGTATCTTGTAGCTCCAATTGAAACCATAATATTTTTAGGTTTGCCAGATTCCAGAAGATAATTGTGAATGTTTTCTAAAGGTCCTTCATCTTTTTGATTATTGAGTTTTTCCAGAAGCCAGGAAGTAAGATTTTCATAAATATAACTGTAATTTTTGATTTCACTGTCTTCGCCATATTCAAAAATTTTTCCTTCACGCACAAGAAAACTTGCAATTCTGTAATCATTAATGTTGCTTTTAGAAGAAAAACCGTCAAGCGGAATGAGATTTTGAGCAAGACCTTTTGAGCAGGCTCCCCAATTTTTCTTTTCGCTGATTTTTTTAGCCCCCTGTTTTCTGATAGAACAATCATTTGATGCTCCAAAAACCAAAGGCTTTAGGTTTACTATTTGATTTTCAGACCATTTTAGATCAAAAACAACACCACATTCTGGTTCAATCTGAAGTTTCTCTTCGTTTTTTGGAAAAATGATTTTCGAACTGTCAAAAGGAAACTCATGCAAAAAAACTGGAGTAATTCTGGAATTTTTTGAAATGTCAGATGAAGAACAATCTGGAAGAAATGTTGGAAAAACACCTTTTGGAGCAGATTTGTCCTGCACTTTCAAATTGATAAAATCTGCGGCTTCACCCGCCTGTTCTAAATGACCTGTAAAATTTCCTGCAACACCAAAAGTTGCAATGTTTTTTGTCTCATAAAAATTCATTTTTTTGCCTTTATCTTCTTTTAAATTTTTTAATTACTTTTTTAAACCAAAAAGCACGGATTTTTTCTGCTAAACTGAAAATAAAATATATCTTTTTTAAAGGGATATTCCAGCTTCCAGTTCTATGAATTATTTTTCCGCCAAAATTAGTTTTGAACATATAAAGTCCATGCATTGGATGATTCTGTTTTTTTCCTTCTGGTGAGATTCCGTAAAAATCATAAATTTTGGAACCATAATTTTTTGCATCTTTTATTGCTGTCCACTGTAATAAATAATTTGGCATAAGATTTCTCTTAAAATTTGAACTTGCTCCATAAAGATAAACAGCTTCATCTTTACTGAAAAGTGTTATTATAGCTCCAATTTCATCATTTTCATGCTCAGCAATATAAAGATTTACCAAAGGAACATCTTTTCCATCTGAAATATTTTGCGCAGAAAATTTGAGTAAATCCAAATAGTATTCTTTTGAATGACAGGAATTTCCATCCCGAAGAACAGTTTCCTGCGTAAGACGATAAAATATGTCTACTTTTTCAGACAGATTAAGAACGCTTCCGTCATATTTATGGATTTTTACTCCCTTTTTTTCACTTAAGCGGATATTATAACGCCATTTTGAGTGCATGTTTGCAAGAATTTCTTCTTCTTTTTGTGTTAAATCCAGGATAGTTGTATCAGGCGGCTGAATATCCACAGTATTTTTTTTAAGTTTAAGTTTATCTGCAAAAGCAATGGTTTTTATTCCAAAATTAAATGTGTCACGTTCCTGAATATCAGAAAAATTAACATCGGGGTCAAAACGAATAACTATTGTGTTTTTTGGGAGAAAAACTTTGAGCTTTTCTGCAAGTTCTGACAGAAGATGTGCAAATTCAATTGCCTGTGTTTCTGCAGTCATAATCGGTTGGGAAATGACACTAACGTTTGAATTAGTTTTAGAGTGAACAGCATCATTATCATCTTTTTGAAAACTGTCATCAAAACTATCATCAAAACTATCATCAAAACTATCATCAAAAGCTTTGTTTAAAATTTCTTCATCAGTACACTCAAAAGGAAGGTCGGGTTTCAAAGGTATATATGCAATTGAAAAAAGATTTTTTGCAAAACCTCGATATAAAACTTCCATTTCAAAAACTCTGTGCAAATCACCAAAAAACAAATCTTCTGGAGATTTTGTGCAGTCGTTTTTTTGTTCATATTGATTTGAATTCAACGAATATTCAACGATAAAGCGCAGATGATTCCAGCCGTGCCGGCTTTTAAACTCGCACCAAAATGGGGTCTGCAAGAAAGTTCCGCAGTTAGTTTCACTTGTATTTTCTTTTAAACTTAATTTTATATCAAACATGTGTTTATTATATCATTTTTCAAACATCATGAAAACTGAATTTTTTTTAACGCTGCCGCTAAAAAACTCAGAAATGATTTGTTTAAATCTAGGTCTGTCCCTGCATGTGCCTGCTGTTCACACACCACAGAAAGTTTTGTTTGCACATGCTGCGAGTTTTTTTTTACGCTCTGCTAAAAAACTCGGGAAGTTATGTTTAAATCTAGGTCTGTCCCTGCATGTGCTTGTTTTGAAAAAAAATCCCTATAGTATTAATACGTTTTTTCTGATAGAATCGACCCATTATGAAAAATCAAAATCTACAAAACAACACACAACAAATGACGACTGAAAATAAAATGGGAACAATGCCAGTCGGAAAACTTTTAATTCAAATTTCACTTCCGATTATGATTTCAATGTTTGTTCAAGCGCTTTATAATATTGTTGACAGTATTTTTGTTGCAAAACTTTCTACAGACGCGCTCACGGCAGTTTCACTTGCATTCCCTATTCAAAACCTGATGATTTCTGCTGGTGTTGGAACTGGAGTGGGAATAAATGCACTTCTTTCAATGCGACTGGGTCAAAAAAATTATAAAGCAGTAACTCAAACTGCTTTAAATGGTATTTTTCTTGTAATAATCACAATTGTTCTATTCATAATTCTGGGAATAACAATTCCACACGCATATTTAAAATCACAGACTTCAAATATGCAGATTGTAGAACTTGGAACTGATTATCTGGAAATCTGCATGATTTTCTGTTTTGGACTTTTTCTTGCCATCACTTTTGAAAGACTTTTACAGTCTACAGGAAGAACAGTTTTATCTATGATTTCGCAACTGGCTGGAGCAATCACAAACATAATTCTTGATCCTATTATGATTTTTGGACTTTTAGGATTTCCTGCAATGGGAATTAAAGGTGCTGCGTGGGCTACTGTCATTGGACAAATTACAGGTGCATTGATTTCGATTATACTGAACATTAAAATAAACAAAGAAATCAATTTCAATCCAAAAGGGTTTAAACCTCAGTCAAAAATCATCATTGATATCTACAAAGTTGGAATTCCTTCTATTTTGTTAGGTTCGATTGGTTCTGTTCTAACTTATCTTTTAAATCTGATTTTAGGAGCATTTTCTACTGTCGCTATTGCAGTTTATGGTGTTTATTTTAAACTTCAGAGTTTTGTGTTTATGCCTGTTTTTGGATTAAATAATGGAATTGTTCCAATTGTGGCTTACAATTTTGGTGCAAAATATAAAAAACGAATCATCGATTCTATCAAAATGTGTGCAGTTGTTGCACTAATTATTATGGGCGTGGGAACTTTGATTTTTGAAGTTTTTCCGACACAACTTCTTGCAATGTTCTCACCAAATGAAGAAATGCTTGAAATTGGAATTCCAGCATTACGGATTATTGCAATCCATTTTCCGATAGCAGCGATTGGAATTACGTTTACCTCTGTTTTCCAGGCTTTTGGACGAGGTTTTTTAAGTATGTGCGTTTCGTTTATCAGACAGATTTTTGCACTTTTACCTTCTGCATGGCTTTTATCTTTGACTGGAAATATTAATAATATCTGGTGGGCTTTTGTAATTGCTGAACTTATTTCACTCATAGCCTGTATTTTTGCAATGAAAAACGTCTATAAAACACAGATAAAACAATTATAAAAAAAAATACTGATGACAAAGCTTTACATAAATTTTGTCATCAGCATTTGAAAATTTTCCTTTTTTATTCTTTGGGTGGCTTTTTGCTTCGCAAAAAAAAGCGAGAAATGCATAGCATTTTCTCGTCCCGAGTTTGCATTGCAAACTC
>CAMBMW010000113.1 GCA_945868875.1 uncultured Treponema sp. | reverse complement strand
GCGACAAAACTGCATTCTGAGCTTTTGTCAAATTCAATTCTTTTTCTGTCATATTTTATCCTTAACTTTTTACAAGTTTCAAATTTTTCTATATTATTCCACTTTTTTCAGTTCATTTTTAATCTGAAAAATTATCTGATTAAATCTATTCATCAAAAACATTATTTCAGTCGTGCCAAAGGTCTGGCAAAAACTTCTTTTGAAAGCTCACCAATCACATTTGAGTTGTATGCAGAATAAGCAGCAAGCGCGAAATAATAAATCCTACCATTTTCCAAACCAGTTACCGTAAAACTACTTACATTTCCAACATTAATTGGGGACGCACCTTCAATAGCAATTCTTCCAAGATATTCACCTGGACGAGTTCCATAATAAAGATAATATCCGCCGGCAGTATCATCAACAGAATAATTCCAGCTCAAAGTGACACTCGAGTTTCCAGCAATAGCTTTTACAACAAAAGGAGGAAGAGGTTCCGGTAATTCTTCAAAATCAAGCGAAATTTTTGTGATGGATGGTGTTGTTTCTCCATTTCCATCCGGCAAAAGTTCTGCCATCACTTGAAAATAAAGTCCCGAAACTCCAGTGATTTGTTCTTCGTTTATAACAGGCTTCCATTCAGGATAATTTTCGCTCCATCCATAAAAATTTTCGCCAGAACGAACATAAAAACAGATTTCAGTCTGCGAAGGCACATTCACTTCTGCATTTAGCGACCGCAATACAGAACCTGTAGAAACAATAATCGGTTTGGAGATAAACCTTCCGCCAGTCGGAACATATTGAACACGACCAATTTTTCCTGCATTTTCTGCAGACTGGAAATCTGCAACCATATATGGACGACGTAAAATACGAATATCATCAATTTTTCCTGTATACTGAGAACAAAAATCAACATTTGCAGGAGTTCCAAGCACAAGAAGGTAAACTTCACCTTCTTCATTTCCACTGGAAGTGATATATGCCAGATCCTGCGTTACTCCGTCGACGATATATTCCAAAAGTCCTGTTTCACAGTCAAAACTCAAAACGTGATAACTCCATTTGTCAGGAATAACAGAATATTTGCCCTGTAAGACAATTTCAGGCATGCCATCATTTGAAATGTAATTATTGAAAATATTTGAAAGCGACCAAACAAGTTTCCCTTTATCAAAACTTGCATTAATTTTCTGATAAATCAAGTCATTTTTTTGGATTTTAGATGTTTCCCAATCAAAAATGATTTCACCGTTTTCAACAATTGAAGGACAAAGCCAGAACTCAATCGAAAAAGACCCCATCAAACCTTCAGATCCAAAAAAAGTTCCGTTTTCGCCTTTTACTGTAAGTCCTCCAGTATTTCGGCTAAGTCCTGCTGATTTTCCATTTATTGTTTGATTTGAAATTTGAAGATTATTTTGCAGAATATTGTAATATCCGTCATCGATAATCTGCTCGTTGTTTTCAAAACTTACCAAAAAATCGGTAAATTCATCTGCATCAAAAGAATTTGAATCAATTTGAATACAGTCATAACCAAAACGACCTGTTCCTGTTGTGATATTTTGTGAACTATCAAGCTGATTCCAGCCGTTTTCTCCACCCAAAATCACTTCTTTTGCGAAAGCCAGTGAAAAGCCAGTGAAAATACAACTCAAACCTAAAAGAGAAATAAAAACTAATATTTTTTTTACAAACCGATTTGACATATATTATCCTAACTAGTCTATCGGCAAAAAAAAAGGAAGGATTAATGATTTTTTATCTTTGTGGATTCATAAATTTTATTGGAATAATTCAAAAAAATCGAAATTTGTCTGAGATTTGTTTGCGAATATTTACCCGCCTGAAAATCATGCACCTTCGCCCAATACTTTTGGTACCTGAAAATATCCATCCATAAAATCTTTTGAAACTTTTTTTACATCAGAGATTTCAAGACCTTGAACAACAGTATCATCACGAAGTTTTTCTGCTTCTGTACTAGGATAAGCATCATATGGATTTTCGCTGTCATCATATTTTGAAAGAATATCAAAATAACCAACAATGTCATCAACCTGTTTTTTCAAAGTTTCCATATTTGTGCTTTCAGGAGAAAGTCTAGATAAATAAAGCAGATTTTCAAGAGTTCCTGCGTCAATTTCTTTATGTTGTTTAGCCATAATCTTATTATAGTAATTTTTTTGAAGTTTGTGAATATCTAAAATAACCTGAAAATCGTAAAAAGGGGGACAGACCTTGCTTTAAACAAAAATTTACACTGAGTTTTTGCAAAAGTGGAATTTCGACATAGAAAGCTAGGTGCTAGAAATGCAAAAACTCACGGCTCGTGCAAACGATACGTACGTTGGTATTAGAGTAAACAGCACGAGCTAGGGACACACCTTGTTTTGATTTAAATGGGGACACACCTCGATTTCATTTAAACGGGGACACACCTTGTTTTCATTTAAACGGGGACACACCTTGTTTTGATTAAAATGGGGACAGACCTCGATTTCATTTTGAATCACGACCGGGAGCCAGATATTACAACTAATCATTTTATAATGCGTTTGCCCTGTCAAGTTATTAAAGTCTGCTTAACAAAAAAATCAAAAAACTATAAAATCATTCTTATGAATGACCTTCTTTTTTCGCTCAACGCTGTTTTTCCTATCATTTTGGTTGCTGCATTTGGATTTCTAGCCCGAAAAACCGGTGTAATCGATGAACATTTTGTCAAAGTTGGAAACAAATTCTGTTTTAAATATGGATTTTTTGCAATGATGTTCGTAAACATCTATAAAATAGAAAATCTTGGCGAAATTCGCTGGAACGTTGTTCTTTTTGCTGTCCTTGTTGTTCTTGTGTTATTTATTATCGGTCTTTTCTGGATTCTTTTTTGTGAAAAAACTCCAAATCAAAAAGGTGTAATTCACCAGGCTTTTTATCGTTCGAATTATGCAACAATCGGATTGCCTCTCGCATTCAATATCATTGGTGATGAAGGAATGATTTTAGCTTCATTGATTTCTGCATTTTCTGTACCACTTTACAATATCCTGGCGGTTATTTCCCTTTCAACTTTTAATCGGGAAGAAAATAAATCTGGTGATAATCTGGCGGTTCACGTTTGCAAAGAGATTGTCAAGAATCCTTTGATTCAAGGTGTTGCACTCGGAATGTTCTGTGTTGCTATTCGACCTTTATGCGGTTCCTGGAGATTTTCAACATCAAATTTCAGATTCATTTACAAAGCGTTTGATGCACTCGGTTCCATGGCACCCTGGCTTTCACTGATAATTTTGGGCGGACAGTTTCAGTTTTCTGCAGTCAAAAAGCTTTTACCGAAAATCATTATCAGCACTTTTGCAAGACTGATTCTGGCCCCTGTGATTGGAATGGCAATGTGTATTTTTTTACCGCCACTTTTTGGTTTTCCACATTTTTCACCAGCAGAATATGCAGCCCTTTTTGCCTTGTTTGCAACTCCAGAAGCGGTTGCAAGCATTGCAATGGCAGACCAAATGGGTGGTGACAGCGAACTTGCAGGACAAATTCTTGTCTGGACAACAATTTTTTCAGCGTTAACTTTGTTTCTATTTGTTGCCTTTTTCAGACATACTGGTATTTTCTGACTTTTTCAATAGATTTTTTATGCTCAGTGTAGTAAAATGTCTTTATGAAAAAATATTTTAAACACTTTTTGGGTTTTTCAGCCTTTTTGTTTTTTACTTCTCTTTGTTTTGCACAATCTTCCATAAATAATAATGATTCCAAAATTTTAAGTTATCAATATGTAAAAAAACTGAACGCCGTTTTTGATTTTGTTCTGCAGAATTATGTGGATGAACTTGATCCTAAAATCCTGTATGAAGGTGCTCTCAAGGGAATGCTGGAAGCTATCGGGGATCCATACACTCTGTATCTTGACGAAAATGAAATGCGCGATTTAAGTGATACTACAAGCGGAAATTTTGGTGGTGTTGGACTTTCCATTTCAAAAAGCACAGAATCTACTCCGCAAAATCCAGCTTATGTAGAAGTTGCATCTCCTATCGAAGATACGCCAGGAGCAAAAGCAGGCATTCAGTCTGGTGATAAAATAATTGCAATCGAAGGAAAACCGACTGCTCCAATGACCATGAATGAAGTTTTGCAAAATCTGCGTGGAGATGTGGGCACTCCAGTAACAATCACGATTTTGCGTGGCGAAAATATGCAGTTTGATGTTACTTTGATTCGTGCATTAATTGAAGTGCCAACTGTAAAATTCGGTATGATAGAAAATACTTCTATCGGATATGCAAGATTGATTCAGTTTACACCAGAAACAGCTCCAAGACTTCAGGAAGCTTTGGATTTTTTTGATTCAAAAGATTACACAGGTCTTATTATTGATTTGCGCGATAATCCTGGTGGACTTATCACAAGTGCCGTTGATGTTGCAGATAAATTTGTGAACGAAGGTCCTGTTGTCACCACAAAAAGCAGACTTTTTTATGAAAATCATCAGTATTCGGCTTCAAGTGAAAAAACAACTGTTAAAAATAATATTCCAATTGTCGTTTTGATAAACCGAGGTTCTGCAAGTGCGTCAGAAATCGTGTCTGGAGCATTAAAAGATTATCATCTTGCTTACCTTGTTGGTGAATGTACTTACGGAAAAGGTTCTGTGCAGCAGGTGATTCCACTGAGCAACACAGACGGAATTAAGATGACAATGGCTCGTTATTACACTCCAAGTGATGTGAATATCGATAAAACTGGAATTCCACCTGATTTAGAAGTGCTGAATATGCAAAAAATGAATGCAGAGCAAGAAGAACTTTACATGCAGATGATAAAGTCCGAAATCATTACAAAAACTGTTGATATGAATCCAGAAATGACAGAAGAACAAATCGCTCTGGAAGCTGAAACAATTGCCAAAGATTATCCTTTTGAACAAAGAATTTTGAGACGGCTTTTGCGAGTGCAGGTTCAGCGTCATCAGACAACTCCACTTTATGATTTAGATTGGGATTTGCAGTTGAACAAAGCAATTGAAATTCTACAGTCTGGAGGTTTTGATGAATTAATCAAATCTACAAAAACTTTGAAAGAACTGCAGGATGAAAAAAATCTTTTAGAAACGAATTCTGAAAAAATGGCGGTTGCTCAATAAATGCGTCAGTTTATTTTGGAAAATCAAATAATTAATAATAATTTGATTACTTTAGAAGGCAAAGATTTTCGTTATTTACGTCAAGTTTTACGATGCAAAGTTGGCGATATGATTAATGTTCGTCATCAAAATGGAAATCTGCTTGAAACAACTGTTGCAAAAATAGATGAAAAAGCGCACGTTGTGATTTTGCAGGTTTGCAGCGACATTTCACAAATTGAATGTCAAGGAACTAATTTTTCTTTTAATCCTTCAAATCAAAAATGTGAGTTTTTTTTGTTTCAGTTTTTGCCGCGTCCTCAGAAATTCGAATTGATTGTGCGACAGGCAACTGAATGTGGCATTTTTGCAGTCATTCCAGTTGTGGGAGAATATTCGGAAGAAAGCAGTGCTACGATTTTGCAGGGTAATAAAAAAGAAAGAATTGAAAAAATCATCAGGGAAGCACGTCAACAAAGCGGTTCTCCTGTGCAGACAAAAGTGTTACCGCCTTTTTCATTAAGGCAGGCTTGCGAATTCTGGCAAAACGAAATCAGCTGTTTGCAAAACGAAGAAAAAAGTCTTGCACTTGTGCTTTCTGAACGGAAAGAAAAAGAGAATTCAATTGCAAATATATTAAAACGAACAGCGTCTAATGTTTCTTTCATCAAAAAAGCTGCACTTGCTGTGGGAAGCGAAGGTGGAATTAGTCCAGCGGAAGTTGAAATTCTGCAAAAAGAGCATTTTGAACCAATTCATTTTGATGTGAATATTTTACGATGCGAAACTGCTGCACTTTACGGAATTGCTGCAGTGCAATCTGCAATTCTATAAAACTGTAATTTACATGTTTTATAAATCTGATGATTTTTGGGAGTTAGAAAGATGGCAAAAAATCGTATTTCTTTAGTTGGTGTTCCTGTTGATGTTTGTCCTCCTCAGGAACTTGAAACGGAAGTTCTTGAAATTCTTGCAAAACCTGGTACAAAGCAAATAATTTTCCTTTCAATTTGGGATTTATTAAAAGCACGACACAAAGGTGATTTTGCAGAATGTATAAAAAGTGCCGATTTGATTATTCCTGTGTCAAAATCTATTTTAAAAGCCGCTAAATTCCTTAAACTCCCGGTTCCAAACCGATATAATCCTTTTGAAGCTGTAATTCAAATTCTTACAATTTTGGATGACCATTTTAAGTCTTTGTATCTTTTGGGGTCAACTGAAAAAACGCTTCAAAAAGCAGAAAAAAATCTAAAAGACACTTTCAAAAATATGAGAATTTTAGGCAAACATGCAGGATATTTTTCTAAAATTATAGAAGATAATATTATAATTGCACTATTTAAAGCACAACCATCTTTGGTTTTACTAAGTGACGGAATAAAAGAAAAAAACTTATGGGCATATCGCAGACGAAACAGATTTTCTTCTAGTATATTTTTGTATTACAAAGATGCATTTGGTATTTTTTCAGAACGGGTAAAACGAGTAAGCGAAAAAACATTCAACAAAGGACACGAATTTTTTGTAGAGATTCTTCATAATCCGTTTAAAATTTTTCTTGTTTTGAAAATTTTGTGGTTTTGGCTGGTCGTTCTTTGGTATAAAGTTTTCAAGAAAAAATAATTTCATGTTCTTATTTTTTGAGCTATAATTATTTCTATGGATTATTTTTTAATGGGATTAGCCGTTTGTGTTATTATTGCACTGATTTGCTGGTATGTTTCATATAATAATAGAAGAAAAAATCATAAAAAAATAAAAAATTCAAGAAGTCTACAACCAGTCAAATGTCCACTTTGTGATACATCACTTTTTGTGGGCGAAAACTTGATTTCCAAAGTTTACCGCCCAATGAACGTGCCAGATCAGCTTATGGTAATAATGGGGTGTCCCCATTGCTTTCCAAAAAAAGAATCAGGTCTCAAACGAATCTGTCCTGTCTGCCACAAGGAAGTCGCTCAGAATCAGTCTTTGACGGCTAGACTATTCAATAAATCACTTGGAAAAAAACATGTTCATGTTGTTGGATGCAGCAATTGTCACAAACCTCGTGCAGATTAGCAGGTGATAAATCTTAAAGGTTTAAACTGTGGCAAGGATTGTAAGGACTGGCGAAGC
>CAMBMW010000112.1 GCA_945868875.1 uncultured Treponema sp. | reverse complement strand
CTAAAAACACACTGGCTTATACAACTCGAATTCTAAATCACAACCGGTTATGCTGCATTGAGAACTTTAATGCTTGTTTTGGTCAAAATAGCTATGAAATCACTGATAAAAAAGGTAAAACATTTTACACTTCGATTGTGCTCAAATCTTATGCCGATTTATTTATTTCGCTTTTCAATGATAAAAAAAATGTTTTTGATGCTGGCGAATGTGGAATGAATTTAAATCTTCCTTTTATGAATATTTATGAAATACAAAAATTCTGTTCGCAATTTCTGGAAAAAACTTTCAATAATCAGAAGAATTCTTTGGATTTTAAATTTTCATCTTTTACTGAAAATCAAAAAAATGAGTTAAAATCTGCACTTGAAAATGAAAAAAAAGAGCTTTTGAAACTTAAAAAACTTCTTTCAATGGAATGCGGACTTTCAAAAGAAGAACTTCAGAAAAAAATCACAAAGATTGCCAGTCAAACAGACTATTTATACCTTCACTTTCCAGATGGTCATCAGTTTGTTTATGAACAATCTTTTTTAAACAGAATAAGAAATGAAATAGACTTTTTTTTGAAAGTAATTTAATCCTTAATAGATTAATTTTTATGTAAAAAAAATTAACTTTCAGAGACTGATTAACAAGTAAAAAAAAGGGGAGCCTGATGAGTTTTTTGTCAAAAGATTTTCTTGATTTTATAAAACCTGATTGTAACAGACTGAATTTTATTCAAAATTTTCTGAAACAAAATGATGTAGAAACTGCTGTTATTTCGCTGGAAGGAAAAAAACATATCTATGTAAAATTTCCACAAAATCAATATAATCCTCTTTTTAATATAAAGACAGTTGTGGCCCATTATGATAGATTTGAAAATTCTCCTGGAGCTAACGACAATTCCGCAGCAGTTTATATGCTCATGCTTTGGGCTGTCAAACTGTCAAGGCAATATGATTTTCACAATGTAAGACTAATCTTTACTGATGGCGAAGAAGCCTGTCCTGATGGAATTACTTCTCAAGGAGCTTTTGCTATTGCAAGTCTTTTTAAAAAACTAGATATAAAAGATGATATTTTTGTGTTTGACTGTATGGGTTGCGGAGATGTTCCAGTTTTATGCGAAAACAAGATTCCTCAAAAAGCAGGAAATGCCTTTATTAAAAAATTGACTGCACTGGAAAACAAAGCACAAAGAATAATAAGAACTGCCGGGAATGGAAAATGGTTTTGTCTGCCGTGTAATTATTCAGATAATGCAAGTTTTATTGCACAAGGAATTCCAGCTGTTGCAATCACAGTTTTACCTTCAAGCGAGGTTTCTGATGTTTTGAAAAATCAAACTCCAAAAACGTGGAAAAACCTTCACACACAAAATGATAATATTGATAATCTTTGGGAAAGTTCATTTTCTTTGAGCATGAAAATTTTTGACTTACTTGCACAGCAAAAAGATGCTGCAAAATAATCTAAATCTAACCTGCTGCTCCTAAAAAAAGAAGAAAATTATTTTCGCCGCAAAAAATGCCCAAAACGTGATTTATCATGATTTACCATTGCTTCCAAATCATCACACGCTTTTTTATCTGAATATTTTTGAATGGACATAGCAGAACCTGCAACAAGTAAAACCATCTTTGAAGTCAAAACCATTGAAGGGTCTGATGCACTTTGAATTTCTTCATCACTATCATTTCGATACCCGATTACGTTTATGCCGTAATTCTGACGCAATGCACTTTCTGCCAGAGTTTTTCCTTCAAGTTCAGGTTTTACATTTATCTCAGCAATTGCAAAATTTTCGGAAATCTGAAGGTAATTCAAAAAAACAGGTGATAAAAGCATCGGTGTAATATGAATAGCCGCATCCAAATCAGGATAAATAACTTTTGTTGCCCCTACAAGTTTTAAAATCTCACCATGTTCATCAGATTTTGCTTTGACAATAATATTTTTTACACCAATTTTTTTCAGATGGTTTGTAACTAAAATAGAAGTTTCCAGTTGATTTCCCAAATCAACAATTGCCGCCGACAGATTCACAGGAATAATCTTTCGCAAAGTTTCTTCGTTTATTGCATCTGTAATATAAGCATTCACTACAGATTTTTTATATTTTTCTACAATTTCTCTGTCTTTATCCAGAATTATTAAATCTGCAGAAGTAGGAATCAATTCCTCTAAAACTCTGCATCCAAAAGTTCCAAGTCCAATCACAGCAATACTAATCATATTTTACCTTCTTGAATAATCTACCTTTTTATCCCAACAAAACATCTTCTTTTGGATAATCTGTCAGTGATTTTATTTCCCCTTCTTTTCCAAAACTATTGATTGCAATAAACGTAATTCCCGTACGTCCTGCAAACATTAAAATCATAATTAAAATTTTCCCAGATGATGATAAAAGCCCAGTTATTCCTTTTGAAAGTCCTACAGTTCCAAATGCAGAAAAAGCTTCAAAAACCAAATTCTCGGAAGAAAAAACACCATTCAAAATCAAATCTTTTTGGCTCCAAAGTAAAAGTCCTATCATTATGCATAAAAAACAAATCGCTTTTATAAAAATTGAAGTCGCTTTATCTATTGATTCAAGTGAAATGTCCCTTTTAAAAACAGATGGAAAATTTTTATCATTTGCACTTTTATAAGCAAGCAGAAGCATCAAAAAAACTGTTGTAGTTTTTATTCCACCTGCCATGGAACCTGGACTTCCGCCAATAATCATGAAGATTTTTGCCACAAAAGATGAATGACTCGAAAATGAGTTTTGACTAATTGTTTCAAATCCTGCAGTTCTGAGTGTTACTGATTCAAAAAAAGCGTTTAGAAAAGCAGAGGAAAAATTCATATCCTTAAAAGCAAGTTTTCTTTCAAAAACATAAAAAAGTACTGTTCCTAAAACAATTAAAACACTTGTCATTGTCAGTACAATTTTTGAATGAAGGGTCAAAATCTGTTTATTCCTTCTTTTGGATTTATGCAGGGAATAATAAACATTCGACATTACGTTAAAACCAAGTCCACCAAAAATGATGATAAAAGATAAAGTCAATATAATTGCAGGATTTTGTGAAAACCTGGAAAGGCTGTCAGAATATGGCGAAAAACCAGCATTACAAAACGCTGATATCGAAAGAAAAATTCCATAGAAAATGAATTTTTTTTCACCATTAAAATATAAAAAAATACTCAACAAAATCGAACCCAAAATCTGAATACACAATGTGAATAAAATAATTTGCTTCACAATCTGCTTGGCTTCAAATTGTTGTTCCTGAGTAAAATAATCTTTAATTATATTTCTATTCACTAATGAAAGTTTTTTAGAAGCAAAAGTAAGATAAATTGTAAAAAAAGAAACAAGTCCAAGTCCTCCAGCTTCTATTAAAAGCAAAAGAATCATAAAACCAGCATTCGAAAAAACAGACATATCTACAGTTGAAAGTCCAGTTACACAAATTGCAGAAACAGTGACAAAAATAGCATCAATAAACGGAATTTTTTCTCCGTTGTAGCAGAATGGCAGACTTAGCAAAAAAGAGCCGATTACAGCCATAAAAATAAAATAAATAAATAAATTGTAAGCTGAAGACTTAACTTTAATTCTAAATTTCATAGAAAAATATTTTGATAACTCTAATTGTTTAATTCTTAGAGGCTCCTGTCAGTAATTTATCGAATTCTTTTTGTGGCATTGGAGCTGCAAAATAAAATCCCTGAATATAATCACAGTTGATCTCACGCAAAAAATCAAGTTGCTCTTTTTTTTCAACACCTTCTGCAACAACTTTCATTCCTGATTCTTTTGCAAAAGCAACAGTGTGTTTTATAAGACTTTCACCACTTTGTGTACCGATAAAATCAATAAGTGATTTATCAAGTTTTATGACATCAAAACGTAAAATTTGCAGACTTGCCAAAGAAGAATATCCTGCTCCAAAATCGTCCATGTGTAAAGAAAAACCTTCGTTGATTAGTTCTTCTGCAAAAGATTTAACTGACGAACTTTTTACTGCCATAGACTCTGTAATTTCGATTGGAACGCAGGAACGAGAAATGCCCATGTCATTTGCAATCTTAGCATAATTCTTGATAAAATCTTTTTTGAACATGCTTGCACGAGATAGATTTACAGAAATCGGAACAATAATTTTTCCCTTTTCCAAACGCATTTTTTGATAATCACACACTTTTTTAAAAACATATTCATCAAGGATAGGAATTAATCCGTCAGTTTCAAAAAGTGGAATAAATTCTGCAGGTGAAATCAGATTTCCATCTTTACCTCGCCATCGTATCAGAGCCTCTGCGCCAACCACTGTTTTAGTCTTAGTTGAATATTTTGGTTGAAACCAGACTTCAAAATCTTCTTTTGCAATGGCACTTTCAAAGGCAGATTCCATTTCAAAATTTTTTGCCTGAATTTCTGCAACTCTTTTATCATAAAATGCCACAACTTTTCCAAACTTTTTAGAAATTGAATTCATTGCAGAAACAGCACGATCAATTGACTCAGTAGCTGGAATATCTTTATCAATTAACTCATAAACACCAAATTTCACCTGAATATTTTCTACCTGAATGGCATCTGCCATTTTTTCAGAAATGCTGATAAAGAATGAATCATCTAAACAGGAAGTATGTTTTACCAAACTAGCAAAAGTTCGTTCACCTATTCTTCCATAAAAAACAACATCGTCATTAGAATTTCGTGCAATTTCAGTCAGTTTTGGTAAAAGTTTCTCACAATTTGCTTTACCATAACATTGTTCGATGGAAGCATAATTATCGATATTTGAAACAACAATATCATAATCTTCCTGAGGATTATTGTTTAATTCCATTTCAATGTGATGACAAAAAGCTTCCTTTGTGTAAAAACCAGTCACCGAATCAAATTCAGAAATAGTAACCATTTCACTAGCTTCTTTCATTTTGATGATTTTTGAAAGACGCATTTTGACAACAACAGGATTAAACGGTTTTTTTACAAAATCAGTTGCTCCCATGGAAAGACTTTTTTCTTCATCATTATTATCAGTTGCAGATGTTGCTACGAGAATTGGGATAGTTGAAAGCAAAGGATTAAGCTGAACTTTTTTTAAAAACTCAAAACCATTAATAACCGGCATATACAAATCAAGTACAATTGCCGAAATGTTTTGATAGTTATAAAACAGAATATCAAGTGCAACAAGACCGTTTTCAGCTTCAATTATTTCATATTCATCAGACAGATACTCTTTGAGCATATTTCTGTTGATTGAATTATCATCTACTACAAGAATACGTTTTTTACCATTGTATTTTTTATGATGGATAAATTGATTTTTTTCTTTTAGACGCTGAACAGATTCATTCATTCTGTTAAAAATAGAATTTGATTTTGTTGCTTCCCGAACAAATAGAAAAATAATCTGATGCATATTTTTATCTGTGTAAGGAAAAATTTCCATCACGCATCTGGTAAAACTCTGATCATCTGATTTTATTTTTCTTCTGTATGTGCATCTGATAGGTTTTTCTTCATTTTCCTTTATCTGTTTACGGAATTTTTCAAGATTAGCAAAGTTTCTAAAAGTTTCCCTGTCATCATTATGACACAAATCACTTTCAGCAAAATAACTAAACCATTCGCTTATTTTTTTTTGTTTATCATTGTAGACAGACATATTCCATTCATTATCATCAATTTTGAGAACAGAATAAAAATCTTCGGTTAAATCGACATAAAGCACTTTTTGATAATGCAAAAGAATAAGTCTTTGCATTGCAGTGTACATCAGATTATCTGAAAGTTCCATAAAACCTCTTGAAAATAAATTCAATGAAAAACATTAGATTATATTTTACTACAAAATGAGAAATGTGCAAGTAGGTTTATTTTTTTTATAATGAGGAAAAGCCTCGATTTAAACTGAATTTTTCTAATTTTTTTATCAAAACGTTTAAAAAAATCACAGCACATGTAAACTAAAACGTAGGTTGGTGTGTATGTTTTCAGGACGTACAAACTAAAATTCACAGAATTCTCAGCATAAGCATGTAAAGAACTGTTCCGCTCAAAATGCTTAAAAGAGTATTTTTTTTCCACAGCTGTAATCCCAAAGTCACAAATAAAGCGGAAAAAGAGGGAATAAATCCTTTAAGATAAAGACCATTTTTGTCCGTAAATGTGACATCTTTCAGGCAATACACTAAAAGACATGAAATCACCATAGTTGGAATAAATTTTTGAATAATCTTGATTATTTTTGGTGGATTTGTTTTTGAAAACAAAACAAAAGGAAAAGCTCTTTCAGCAAAAATCATCAATGCACAAACAAAAATAACAATTATTATAAAATTCAATCTCATTTATTTTCCTTTTTTGTTTTTCCAGATTTCATTTATGATTATAATAATAATTCCTGCTGCCATCGAAAAAAGCAAAATATTGCTGGAATTATTTATTATCCCAAAACGCCACAAAATAACTGAAACAATAGTGCAGATTAATCCAATAATACAGGCAAAAATGTCATCGTAATGATTTATTATTTTATTTTTTTCCATTAAATATGTCGTAGAACTGTTTTGTGAAAACTCATTCTCTTTTGTATTATCAGCTTTTTCAGTTTCGTTTTTCTTTAATTCTTCATTTTTTTTTGAAACATTTATGTTTCTCATACGTTCAACAAAAAGAACTGCAAAAAGGGCTGTTAATGCAAAATCGATTCCACCAAAATCAATATTTGTCTTATTCTGCAAAATTTTTCCAAGAAAAGCACCAGTCAGCGAACCTGTCACCCAATAAAAATGATTCAATGCCGACACTCCAAGATAAAACTTTTTTTTGTCAATATTTTGAGGACATTTTGTATTTGTCAAAACTGAGTAAGTTTCATCAGTAAGTGCAAAAATCAAATAAGGTTTACATTTTCCAATTCCATCAAATTCACGAATCAAAGAAAGTCCATAAACAATGTGTCGCAAATTAAGAAGAATTTCTGTAATTAATATAGAAGAAAAACTTGCATTTACCGCAAAAAGTCCCACAGCCAGATATTGACCTGCTCCAGTATACATAAAAATACTCATCAACGCAGAAACAATAATTGGAAGTTCACTTTGACTAGCAAAAAGCCCAAAACCAATGCCAAGAGGAATATATCCTAGTAAAATAGGAATTGTCACAGAAAAGATGTATTTAAAATCACTGTGAATTGCAGCATCGCTTTTTTTCATACGCTGCATTTTACCAAATTTCAAGATAAA
>CAMBMW010000111.1 GCA_945868875.1 uncultured Treponema sp. | reverse complement strand
GGGACAGACCTTGATTTTAAACAGATTTTTTTGAGTTTTTTAGCATAGCGTTAAAAAAAACTCGCAGCACGTGCGGATTAAACGTCCATTGGTGTGTAAACATTCAGCACGTGCAGGGACAGACCTTGCCAGTTTTGTTCGCGTCAGCAACATGGAGGGCTGCCGAAGGCAGGTGCGAAGCACCGAGCGGTTTGAGCGAGCCCGGAATACTGCGACCCGAAGCGCAGCGAAGGGGGACGCCCTTGTTTTGTACTTCTAATAGCTTTTTCACCTTTTATTTTTTACAATTTTATGATATACTGTGTTTATGTCTTATGAAGTAACTGCAACCAGACGTCGTCCTCAGCAATTTGATAATCTTGTTGGTCAGGAATTTGTAGCTCAAACACTGAAAAATTCTATCAAGTCTGGAAAAATTGCTCATGCATATTTATTTACTGGTCCTCGGGGGTGTGGAAAAACTTCTTCCGCACGAATTCTGGCAAAAGCTTTGAATTGTCAGAATGGTCCTACTGATTGTCCGTGTGGTGTCTGTTCAAACTGTAAGGAGATTACAAACGGAACTTCGCTTGATGTTATTGAAATTGATGGTGCATCGAATACTAGTGTAGAAAATGTTCGTCAAATCAAAGATGAAGTTCTTTTTCCTCCGAGTAATTCAAAGTATAAGATTTACATTATCGATGAAGTTCACATGCTTTCAATTCCAGCTTTTAATGCTCTGTTAAAAACTATTGAAGAACCTCCGCCATACGTTGTTTTTATTTTTGCAACTACTGAACTTCAAAAAGTTCCAGCAACTATAAAATCACGTTGTCAGCAATATAATTTTAGGCTTGTTGCCATCGATAAAGTAAAGGAATGTCTTTCTCAAGCGGCAGCTGAATTAAGTATTCAGGCTGATGACGAAGCGTTATTTTGGATTGCACGTGAATCAACAGGTTCGATGCGTGATGCCTACACTTTGTTCGACCAGGTTGTTGCTTTTAGTGATGGGCATATAACTTATGAAAAGATTCGTGATAAACTTGGACTTGTTGGGGTAGAAAGGCTTAATCTCCTTTTTGAAGCTTGCTGTCAAAATCAGATTGATTCTGTTTTGAATATGCTTGATGAGTTTTTGCAGTCGGGTGTATCTATTGAACAGTTTATTTCAAATTGTGCTGATTATCTTCGTAGCCTTATGCTCATAAAAAGTGGTATCAAAAAGGAATCTTTGCTTGGAAATGCAGCCGACCGTTACAGTGCTTCTGTTCTGGCAAAATGGAATTTGATTCAGATTGAACGTGCGCTTTCAATTTTTCTTCAATTATATAAAGATGTGAGGTATTCTCTTTCGCCTCGTTATGAACTTGAGCTTGCATTTGGCAGACTTTGCTGGATTAGCGATTATGTTTCGAATGCGGAAGTCAAGCGTGCCATTGATGCTGCGCAAAAACTTTTGTTGTCTCAGAATGGAACGGTCTCTTCGAATGTAAAAGCAAATGAAGGTGAGAATGGTCAAAATACTCTGAATTTTTCACCTTCAAATTCCAGTTTATCTTCGGGTTCGTTGTCTGGTACGCTAAATAATGCTGCTTTATCAAATCAAGTTCCTGAAGGGCTTCCAATTTTGCGTCCTTCCAAACAGATGCTTGATGAAGAAGGACTTGAAAATCCTTACGATGAAGCTTCGGCGATTTTTGATGGAGCAACTTCTGATTCTAATGTACAAAAAACAGGAGAAGAAAAACACCCTTTTTCTAATGGCGGTTCGCTGCCGCCTGAAAAATCAGCGGAAAAGGTGGTGACGAACTCAAAAGAGGCTTTTAGTGATTCAAATTCTTTGCAGCTTCCTCAGTTGAATATCAAACTTCAAGGCAATGGGCAGATTAATCCTGAAGTTCAAAAAGAACATATTGCAAATGTACTTGTGAAAGAAGCCTTGAAAGAAGTTCCAGAGAAGGATTTTTCTAATCTTGTAAATGAACCTGATTTTTCGCAGGAAGATTATGATGGCGAATGGACGAATGTTGATGAGATACCTGATGACGATTATCCTGTCGAAGATGATGAATATGTGGTTCAAAAAGCTGAATCATTTTTGAATCAGAATGAACAAAATAATCTTCAGGAAAACGATTTTCCTGCCCAGATAAATGACAAATTCAAAACTGCTGATGGTGCTGAGATGTCTGTAGCTCAGCTTCGTGGAAATGTTATGGCCAGCCTTTCTGTTAAAGATGGTTTTGCTGCTTCAAATATGCAAAAAACAGGGTTGTGGAAAGTTTTTGATGATTCTGTTCAGACAAATGTACAAAGTCAGTATGATTTAGAATTGATTAAGCGCAAACAGAATGTTATTGAAGCGGAAATTTCTGCAATTTGTGGAAAACAAATGAGTTTTGTAGTAGACTTGCAGGAAGAAAAAAAGGAAATAAAGAAAGAATCTGTTCAGATTCCGTTACAAGTTGAAATTCTTGTGAATGCTTTTAAAGGAACTATTGTGGCTGGAAAAGTTTGATTTTTTTGGTGTTGTATAAGAAAATGCTGAAATAGTGCGACTTTTCTTACCAAAAGTTTGCGTTGCAAACTTCTAATATAAACTGGGAGTATAAAATGAATCCGTTTGACTTATTAAAAAACACAAAAGCAATAAAAGAACAATCTGATAAACTTCAGGCTGAATTGGAAGAACTTACTGCCGAAGGTTCATCTGGTGGCAGAATGGTAACTGTGACTTTGAATGGAAAATTTGAACTTATGGGAATCAAGCTTGATCCAATTTGTGTTGATAATCGTGATGTACAGATGCTTGAAGATTTGATTGTTGCCGCACACAAAAATGCAATGGAAAACATTCAGGAAAAAATCAAATCAAAATCTTCTGATATTCTTGGCGGTCTTGATTTAAGTAAATTTGGACTTTAAAATTTTATTGAAAGGTCAAAAATGAACGCTTTTGAAGAACTGACAAATAATTTTTCACGTCTTCCAGGAATTGGAAAAAAAAGTGCAATTCGCATGGTTAACTGGCTTTTAAAACAGGATTCTTCTTATGTCCGCCAATTTGCGCAAAATATTTCTACTCTGCAGGAAAAAATTAAGCCCTGTTCTGTTTGTGGTGCCTGGTCAGAAACGTCTGTTTGTCCCATTTGTTCCGACCCTTTGCGTGAAAAAAATCAGATTTGTGTTGTGGAGCAACCTCAGGATGTTTCTACAATAGAATCATACGGCGAATACAAAGGAACTTATCATGTTCTTGGCGGTCTTATCAAACCTCTTGAAGGAATTGGTCCTTCGCAACTTTCATTTACTTCTCTTATCAACCGTTTAAAAAAAGATGATATAAGTGAAATAATTATTGCCACAAATCCAACGGTCGAAGGTGATACAACGGCACTCTATCTGAACAAAATCATCCTTGAGGCAGAACTTCCTTCTCCTCCAAAAGTAACACGTCTTGCTACCGGGATTCCAGTTGGCGGTGATTTGGAATATATTGATAAACGAACTTTAAGTTTAAGCTTCCGGGGCAGAAGTCAAATGTAGTTTTTGTATCGATATTTTTCTACTTTTCGAACAGCTTTAACGCATATCTTACTGTATCCATAGCATCTTTCCCATAAAAATCTGCTCCGATTTTGTCAGCATATTCTTGTGTCATTACAGCTCCGCCAACGCACACTTTTGTCTGCGGACATTCCTGTCGCAAGAGTTTGATTGTTTCTTCCATCGAAGCGACTGTCGTTGTCATAAGGGCTGAAAGTCCGGCTAATTTGATGTTTTGTTCTTTACAAACTTGCACGATTTTTTCTGGAGGAACATCTTTTCCTAAATCTATCACTTCGAAGTCGTAATTTTCAAGCAGAACTTTTACGATGTTTTTCCCAATATCATGGATATCACCTTTTACTGTTGCAATCACAATTTTGCCTTTTGATTTTCCTTTTTTTCCGCTTTTGTCCATATAATCACGAATTTCACCGAATGCAGATTTTGCAGCCTCTGCGGCCATCAAAAGTTGTGGAAGATACATCGTTTTTTCTTCAAATTTTTTTCCTACAAAATCAAGTCCAAGAATCAAATGATTATTGATGATTTCAAGGCTGTCCATTGTTTTGAGCATTTCTTTTGTGATTTGAGCAGCGTCTTCTTTGAGCCCGTGAATTATTGCGTCAGCTAAAACTGATTTTTCTTGAAGTTGTGAACCGTTGTTTGCTTTTTTCTTGTCAGCAGTGATAGAGTCAGCATATTCTTTCAAAACTTCATTTTGTTTTGACTTCTGCATTTCCATCGTTTCATAATCTTGTGCCCAAGAAATGTAATTTGTGCAGTTTTCATCTTTTCCGTTTAACAGGCAGAAACATTTATAAGCTTTTATCATTTCTGTCTGGAGAGGATTCATAATTGCTGCACTCAAACCATTTGTCATTGCCATTGTAAAAAAAGATGAAGTGACGAATTCTCGGTTTGGAAGTCCGAATGAAACATTTGAAATGCCAAGACTTGTCAGTCCGCCCATTTTATGAATTTCCTTTACAGTTTCGAGAGTCGCAATTGCCGCTTTTGAATCAGAACTAACTGCCATTGCCAAAGGATCTATGATGATGTCTTTTTTTGAAATGCCGTATTTTTCAGCTTCAGCATAAATTTTTTGTGCTATTTCTATTCTTTTTTTGCTTGATTCTGGGATTCCATCTTCATCCAGTGTTAATGCAACGACAAGTCCACCATATTTTTGAACGAGAGGAAAGATTTCGTTCATCACTTGTTGCTTGCCATTTACAGAATTCACCATTGGCTTTCCATTGTAACGACGAAGCGCAGCCTCCATGACTTTTGGTTCTGTTGTGTCAATCTGAAGCGGCAGATTTGTCACCGACTGAAGTTCTGTCATCACACTGAGCATCATCTGTTTTTCATCAATCTCTGGAAGTCCGACATTTACATCAAGCACTTGCGCACCAGCTTTTTCCTGTTCCAGCCCTTGATGAATTATGTATGCAATGTCGTTATTTCGCAATGCTTCTTTAAACTTCTTTTTTCCTGTTGGATTTATGCGTTCCCCAATCAAAACTGGAGGATTATCTGCTCCGAAATAAACAATCTGAGTATTCGAAGAAATGTATCCGCAAGATGAATTATTCTTTTTTTTGTTTGCAAGTGCATTGTTAAACTCATCAGAGTGAGAAACTAATTTTTTAATATATTCTGGTGTAGTTCCGCAGCAGCCACCAAGAACGGCAGGGCCAAACTCTGAGAGTTCTACCATAGTTTTTACAAAATTATCTGCACTTACATCAAAGACTGTTTTACCGTCAACAACTTTTGGGAGGCCTGCATTTGGCTTTACAAGAACCGGAACGCTGGCTGCTTCGCAAAGTCTTTTTACGACCGGCTTCATTTGTTCTGGTCCAAGACTACAGTTTACGCCAATCACATCGACTCGAAGCCCTTCAAGCATTGCAATCATAGTTTCTGGAGTGGAGCCACTCAAAGTTCTTCCCTGCTGGTCATAAACATTTGACACAATAATTGGAAAACTTACTCCAAGTTCTTGCATAGTTTCCTTTGCTGCCAAAACTGCTGCTTTTGTTTCATAGCCATCATTCATCGTTTCAATCATCACGCAGTCAATTTCGCACTTAAATGCAATTTTGAAACTTTTTTTGTAAAGAGAAACACAGTCTTCAAAATCCAAATCGCCCATCGGTTTTAAAAGTTTTCCGCAAGAACCAATATCAAAAGCAATAAATTTTTTCGCAGGATTATTTTCTGTGCAGCCCGTGCGCTCTGTATTACAACTGTCACCTTCCGCACAGCCCGCACTCCCTTTATTATAACTGACACCTTCCGCACAGCCCGCACTCCCTGCATTTACATCAGAGTTATTCAAAAGTTCAGTTTCAAAACCAGTGTCTTTCCAGCATTCGCGGTAAAACTTTTCCCTGGCAGCATTTGCATTTTCAATCGCGCTTGTAATGATTTTTTCCAGGTTTAAAGGAAATTTTGTGATAAATGCACCAAAAGTGTTTGTGTTTACAATATTTGAACCAGCACAAAAATATCGGAAATTCAAATCAATAATATTTTCAGGTTTATTTATGTTCCAGGTTTCAGGCAATTCACCAGCTTTAAGCCCCATTTCCTGCAAAACAGTGCCAGTTCCGCCATCAAAAAACAATACTTCTTTTCCCAAAATATTTTTTAACATAATTTCTCCAATTCAATAAAAAGGCTTGCATTGCAAACTTTAACAAGTATAAATTTTTTTTACAATTCCAAATCGCAAACAACAGCATCGCAGGCTTTTATTAAATCATCAGGTTTTAGTTTAATCTGAATACCCCGCTGCCCACCACTTATGCAAATAAAATCGCACAACAAAACAGTTTCATCGATAAAAGTACGGAATTTTCTTTTCATTCCAAGAGGCGAACATCCTCCCCGAATATATCCAGTCAATCCCAAAAGTTCTTCTGGCTTCACAGGCGAAATCTCTTTGCAACCGGCAGCATTTCTGGCTTTTTTTAGATTAATTTCAGAAACAGCACTCTGACAAAAAACACAAATTTCTTTATTTTCCGTTCGCATCACAATAGTTTTAAAGACACATTCTGGCTGAACCCCAATTTTTTCAGCAAGTCTCAGAGCAGCCCCTTTTGCAAGTTCGTGTTCGCCATCATCATCGTAAGAAGAAGTTTCATAAGGAATCTTTAAACCGTCCAAAATTCGCATTGCATTAGTTTTCATAACAAAACCTCAAAACTACAAAAACGCAAAAACTAAAAATTATTGCTGAGTTATTACCGAATTCTCCATAACTGACTCAGTCACCCAAGTGTTTCCACCTATTATCGAATTTTTTCCGATAACAGTTTCGCCACCCAAAATAGTCGCATTTGCATAAATCGTCACATTATCTTCTATCGTAGGATGACGTTTTTTGTTCTGCAAATTTTTCTTTACACTCAACGCTCCAAGCGTAACACCCTGATAAATTTTCACATTATCCCCGATGATGCAAGTTTCTCCAATTACAACCCCAGTTCCATGGTCAATAAAAAAAGACTCACCAATAGAAGCTCCAGGATGAATATCAATTCCAGTTTTTCCATGAACATGCTCACTCATAATTCTTGGAATCACAGGAACTCCATTTATATACAAAAAGTTTGCAATTCGGTGAACAAGAATCGCTTCAAGCCCCGGATAAGACAAAATCACTTCCTCATTGCTCTTTGCAGCTGGATCTCCATTAAAAGCCGCAATCGTATCCAGTTGAATTTTCCTTCGAATTTCAGGAATTTCTTCAATCAAACAAACCGCAACCTTCTCTGCAAGTTTAAAACAATG
>CAMBMW010000110.1 GCA_945868875.1 uncultured Treponema sp. | reverse complement strand
CTAACTTCAATTATTGAAGGTCAAACTTTTATTGTTCCAAAAAAAGAAATGAATATCGAACAATATGTTTCTTATTGTTTAGAAAGTGGTATTGATATTTGGAATCCTAAGAATAAATTTTATATGATAGATGAAAAAAATATCAAATTATCAGATATTCTAAAAATAAAAGAAAAATATCCATATTTTTTTAAATTACCGTGAAATCTCATCAGCCATTTTCTGCAACTGCTCCAAAGAAAACCCAGAAATCTCAGCAATCTTTTGCACAGACAAAGTTCCGTCTTTTAAAAGATTAGTAGCCATCTCTTTTCTACCAGCATTTTTGCCTTCTTTCAAACCAACTCTTTTTCCTTCAAGGATACCAATTTTTTTTGCTTCGGCGGCTCTTTCATCGCCGTATTGTTCCCATACTCTACACACTGTTCCTACTCCTGAGTCTTCTTGTTTGTGGAATCTCACTCTTTTTGCTATCTCTGAATAATACATATCATCAGCATTGGGTGTGCAAAAGTCGTGCATCAGTTTTCCGATAGCGTCATTGCCGCGATATGTCCCGTTTACGTACATAACATTTACCCCATCATCGTACGTAATTATTTTACCATCCTTATCTGACACATCAAAATATTTTTTGACTTTATAATAAGGTTTATTGAGTTTTAAATAATCATGCTCTGTAATAAAAATAATATACAATTCAGGTAAATCTGTAAAGTCATCTCCACACTGCAGAGTGTGGCTGTCAATCATAGCCGTATTATATCGAACTCGTTTTGGTGAATTTCCTTTGTCCGAACGTTGAATCTCGACATTGTAAAGTCTGTGGTCTGTATCCTCAGCGATAATATCAAGTATTACAGAACGTCCGTAAAGATTCCTCTTTTCCTGCTGACTCATGCAGCTTTTTACAGTCAAATCATCTCGTTCCAGAATTATCCTCAGAAGAAATTCAGCAGCTTTGGTATCGCTGGAAAACACAATAGTCATAAAATCATCGTCCATGAGCCTGAAAGCTCTAATTCGTTCGAGCATTTTGGGGTCAATAGTATCAAAAAAACTTGTTTTCATTCGTAAACCTTGTGAGAAAATAAGAAGAAAGTTCAGGAGCCATAGGAGATGAATGGCTAGGAAACCAAATCCTGAACAATCTTCTATAATATAATATGTATCGAATGTTGCGATTTTATACGTTTTTTTTAAAATAATTTTTATTTTTTTTGTGGGGGAACAGTGATGTCAAATCTTCCATATTTTCAATATATTTTTTCCAGTTTTTTTAACTATCAACGGATTTAGCCAAATCAATGTTGTGTATAATTTTAATAATAATAACTTCAATTTACCATTAAAATTTTTTTTACAAAAATATATTCTTGAAATAAATAAATTTATCATAGAAAATTTTGCAGTATCCAAAACTTCATAATCTATATTGTCACTAGAAGCTCCACCATAATGAATTATCTGAGGACCTTCTATCAAAAGTCTAGATAAATTATTTTTTTTCATTTGATACTGTAAATCAGTTTCTTCAAAATACATAAAAAAATTTTCATCGAAACGTGCAAATTCATTATTTTTTAAAAATAAATCTGCTCCGATTATATATCCTACATTACCAATCTTTTTAGTAAATTCATGATTTTTTTTTATATGTTTTAATTTATATCCAAATAAGGTTTTGAAAAAAATAAACCATACTCTTAGCATATACAACAAAACATCTTTTAAAATATCATTATAAGAATTGCAATTTCCTCCGCAAGAACTTGCATAAGATTCCCCTATTGTCATATTTGGATTTAATAAATTCGATCCGAGAGCACCTATAAGATTATCCTTGTTATTATTTTCAAAATAATCAAAAAAAATTTTAATTGCATTATTTAAAAGAACAGTATCGCTATTCAGATAAAAAATATATTTTCCCTTTGCAATTTCCAATCCACGATTATTTGCTGTTCCAAAACCTAAATTTTTATTATTCTCAATTAATATAACTTGAGGAAAATAAGTTTTTATCATATCCAAAGAATCATCAGAACTTCCATTATCACTGACAATTACTTCAAATTCAATATTTTTTGTGTGTTCATAGATTGACAAAAGACAATTTTTTAGAAATTTTGATGTATTATAATTCACAATAATAATTGAAACATCCATAATACAAAATTAATAGAAATAAAACTTTTTTTCAATGCTTTGCTTTGTTAAATCAATTTTTTATTTTTCAAATGATTATTGAATGATTATGGACAAACTGAATATATTTTTTTATAATTATAAGTAAAGGTTTATTATGAATAATATAAAATATATTATAAATGGTTCTTTTTTATGCAGAAACTTAACAGGAATTGAAAGATTTTCTTATGAAATTCTAACTCGTTTAGATAATTTTCCTCAAGCTAAACATATTGCACTTTTTATTCCACAAAATGCAAAACAACTTCCAGAATTAAAAAACATTTCAATTATAAAAGGAAAAAAAAATTTAAAATCATATCCATTTTGGACAAACTTTATCTATGGTTTTTGTTTGATTAAAAATCATGCAATTGGAATAGATTTTGCAAATACTTGTTCTATATTCAAGCCTGGAATAGTTTTTATTCATGATATTTATTGTAAAATCTATAAAGACGATTTTCATACTTTCAGAGATAAACTTGTTAGAATTTATTCCTGCTTTATGTATAGATTTTGTGCTAAGCATGCAAAAAAACTTTTTACTGTTTCAGAGTTCAGTAAAATGCAGATTTCTCAACATTATGGAATTTCACTTAATAAAATTACAGTTATTCCAAACGGATGGGATCATTTTAGAAATATAAAAATGGATTTTTCAATACTTGAAAATACCCCAAAACTACAAAATGGATTTTATTTTACACTTGGAAGCTTATCAAAAAGAAAAAACTTAAAATGGATTTTGGATTATGCAAAAAAAAATCCAGATGATTTGTTTGCAATTTCTGGAAAACCTCTGAATGATTTAATTCCAAATGAATTAGACCAATTAAAAAAACTTAAAAACATTATTTTTCTTGGCTACTTAACAGATGGTCAAGTGAAGGCTTTAATGTCAAAATGCAAAGCATTTATTTTCCCTAGTTATTATGAAGGTTTTGGCATTCCGCCATTGGAAGCTCTGTCAGTTGGAGCAAAAATAATTGTTTCAAAAGCGTCTTGTTTGCCTGAAATCTATGGGGATACGGCACATTACATTGACCCAAACAATCCAGATGTTAATTTAAATCAACTGCTCGAGCAACCAGTAGAGTCACCTGAAAGAATTCTCGAAAAATATACATATGATAATGCTGCAGAACAATTAATTACCTGTTTAGATTTTTAATTTTTTTGTTGCTGACTCAATTTCTTTTTTTTCTTAAAGATTTGATTTAATTAACACAGAATTAACATAAATTTTACATAAAATTTACGCTATTGACATACTAGCACGGGGGGGGTATAATAATATATTATGTCAATAAGTCAAATTTTATACAGAATAATTCTTTATCCATTGGTTCAGATTATAGAAATCTCCTTCTTTTTAATTAACAAACTTTTTAGTAATGCTGGCATTGCAGTTTTAGGTGTAAGTTTTGTTGTTACACTTTTATGCCTTCCCCTATATATCGTTGCAGAACACTGGCAACAGGTTGAAAGAAATACTGTTTCAAAATTAAAACCAAGAGTTGACAGAATAAAAAAAGCTTTTTCTGGTGATGAACAATACATGATGCTTACAACCTATTACAGGCAAAATCATTACCATCCGATTATGGCTCTTCGTTCAAGTTTTGGATTATTGATTCAGATTCCTTTTTTTATGGCAGCTTATTCTTGTCTTTCTAAATTACCAGAATTACAAGGTTATTCTTTTTTATTTATTCGTGATATGGGACAACCTGATGCACTTTTTTCAATAGGTTCTTTCAATATCAATATCCTGCCGATTGCAATGACAATTATAAATATTATTGCTGGTGCAATTTATACAAAAGGTTTTCCATTAAAAGAAAAAATTCAAATAAATGTCATGGCGCTTATTTTCCTTGTAATTCTTTATCAAAGTCCTGCAGGTCTCGTTCTTTACTGGACTATGAATAATGTTTTCTCACTCATAAAGAATATTTTCTATAAACTTAAGAATCCAATAAAAGTTCTTTACATATTGATGTGTGCAGGTGCTGTTTTTGTTGGAATTTATATTCTTTTTGTTTATAAAGGTGCTGCCAGCTTAAAAAAACGTTTATTAGTAGCAATTCCATTGTTTCTCTTAATAGCTATGCCATTATTTATCAAAGCTGTAAACTGGTTTTTTAAAAATCCTCTAAAGTATTTAACAGAAAACAAAAAACAACGTTTTCTTCTATTTGTTTCATCAGCTTTAGGGTTAACTATTTTAACAGGATTACTGCTTCCTTCAAATCTTATTTCATCTTCGGCACAAGAATTTTCAAATATTGGAAATATTACAAACCCAAATGGATTTATTAATGCTCCATTCTGGCAATCATTTGGAATATTTGTGTTTTGGTCAACTTGTATTTACTTCTTATTTAAAGAAAAACTTCAAACTGCTATTGCAGTTTTATTTTCAGCATCTTTGATTTGTGGATTAGTAAATGTTTTTTGTTTTGCAGGAAACTATGGTTCTCTAGATATAACTATGAAATTTATTGGAGGCATACTTTCGCAGTCTAAAGCATTTATAATGATAAATCTGCTAGTTTGTACTGTCCTTACAATAATAATCTTCATACTTTTTAGATTTCAAAAACAAAAAGTGATTTATTCAATAAGTTTTATTTTTTGTTTTTCAGGTTTTGTACTTTCAATCATCAATATTTCAAAAATTTCAAAAGAATATAAACATCTAACTGAAATTCAAGCTTACAAAAAATCTGATGATGATTTTTCTAAAAAATTTCATTTATCAAAAGAAGGAAAAAATGTTGTCATTTTTATGCTTGATAGAGCGGAAAGTTCATATTTTGAACACATTTTAAATGATAATCCAGATTTTTATGATATTTTTTCTGGGTTTACTTATTATCCAAATACAGTTTCTTACAATAATCACACACTAATGGCCTCTCCAGCATTATATGGTGGTTATGAATATACACCATACGAAACAAACAAACGTACAAATCAAACATTAAAAGAAAAACATAATCAGGCTACTTTAATGATTCCAAGAGTATTAACAGAACAGGCTGATTTTACCGCTTCTATGTTTGATACTTCCTGGGGAAATTTAAGTTTCACTGCTGATATGAGTTTTACTGACGGTTATGAAAAAATTTCTGGTGAAATATTATGTGGAAGATATTCGGGCGAGTTCAAAAAAAGTCTCAAAACTTATGATACTACTGATTTTCAAAAAAATATAGAACGAAATCTATTTTTTATTAGTCTTTTTAGAGAAGTACCAGCTCTTTTTCGTAAAATTGTATATTACAAAGGAAACTGGTGGTCTTCAGAAAATGTACAGGATATGGATAGTTTTATAGATTGGTTTTCTGCTTTATATTTTATGAATCAAATCACTGATTTTGACAGTCCTGCAGATTCTCTTTTAATAATAACTAATGAGTCAACTCATTCTAATTATAACATTAATTCTTTAAATTTGACAGATAAACAAATGAGTTTCCCAAATGATAACAATGGATATGAAATAAATTATGTATGTTTAGATGCAATTGGAAAATGGATTAATCTTTTAAAAGAAAAACAAATATATGATAATACAAAGATTATTATAGTTGCCGACCATGGAACAGGATATGGTCCAACTGCAGAAGAAAAATATAAAACAGCACAAATTGGTGAAGCATCAAAAGATGCATTTAATCCTCTGTTTTTGGTAAAAGATTTTGATTCACAAGGAAAATTAAAATTTGATAATTCCTTTATGACAAATGCAGATACACCTGCAATTGTATTTAAAGGAATTGTCGACAATCCAATAAATCCTTATACAAATAAACCATTAACTTTGAGTGACAAAGAAAACGGAGTTTTGATTACAACTGATGATATTTTTATGGTTCACCATTCAAAATCAAATAACATTTTTACAGTAGATAAAAATAAATGGTTCAGAGTAAAAGATAACATATTTAAAGATGAAAACTGGACTAAAGAGGAGGTTAATTGATATGTCTCAATTTTTACTTTACATAGACCCCGGCACCGGTTCAATGCTTTTTTCCATATTGATTGGTGCTGCAGCTACTTTGTTTTTTTTGGGAAAAGCAGCAATTTTAAAACTTAAAATCATTTTTTCTTCTAAAAAAGGAGGAGAAGCTGCAATTGATACTGGTTACAAAGATTATGTAATCTACAGCGACCACAAAAGGTACTGGAATGTTTTTAAACCAATTTGTGATGAATTTGAAAAACGACAAATCCCCCTCACCTTTTATACTTCAAGTCCAGATGACCCTGCTCTTTCAGAAAAATATGATTTCGTAAAAAGAGAGTTTATTGGAGAAGGAAACAAAGCATTTGCAAAATTAAATTTTTTGAATGCAGGTGTTGTTCTCGCTACAACTCCAGGTCTTGATGTTTACCAGTGGAAGCGAAGCAGAAATGTAAAATATTATGTCCACATTCCGCACAGTGTTGATGATGTTCCTGCAACTTACAGAATGTTTGGCACAGATTATTATGATGCTTTTTTAACAAGCGGTAATCATCAGGAAAAAGTCATTAGAAAACTTGAGAATTTAAGAAATCTGCCTGCAAAAGAAGTTGTCTGCGTTGGCTCAACTTATCTTGATTCTATGAAAAATAAAAAGAATTCCCTAAAACCGTTACCGAAAAATGAAAATCCTGTAATTCTTCTTGCTCCCAGCTGGGGAAAAAATGGAATTCTTTCTAAATTTGGCGAAAAATTCATTGATGCTCTTATCAAAACTGGATATCAGATTGTAATCCGTCCTCATCCGCAGTCAATTACTTCTGAAAAACAAATGCTCGATAACTTAAAATCAAAATATCCTGAGCTTGAATGGAATTTTGATAACGACAATTTCAATATTCTGAACAAAGCTGATTTAATGATTTCAGACTTTTCTGGTGTTATCTATGATTTTTCGTTAATTTTCAATAAACCTTTGATTTATGCAGATACAGAATTTGACACACTTCCTTATGATGCAGACTGGCTGGATGAAAAAATCTGGAGTTTAAGGGTTCTTCCAAAGATTGGAATTAAACTTGAAGAAAAAGATTTTTCAAATATGAAAGAAATTATCGATAAAGCACTTTCAAGTAAAGAACTTGAGCTTGGACGAAAAGAAGTTAAAGCTGAATGCTGGAATTTTGAGGGCGAAAGTGCCGTAAGAACAGTTGATTTTTTAACAGGAAAGATTAATAAAT
>CAMBMW010000109.1 GCA_945868875.1 uncultured Treponema sp. | reverse complement strand
CAGGGACAGACCTCACAAATTTCTCACAAAATTTTTACTTCCCTTCACTATTCAAAGACGAATAAAAATTTTCAAGTTTTTCACGACACTGCAAAAAAACAGGACCAAGTTCCGGATCAAAGTGATTGCCCAAATCATTTTTAATAATATCAAAAGCTTTGTCAAAAGTAAAAGAATCTTTGTAACAGCGTTTACTTACAAGCGCATCAAAAACATCCGCAAATGCCATAATTCTAGCTTCAATCGGGATTTCCTTTTCCTTTAAACCTTCAGGGTAACCATTCCCATTCCATTTTTCATGATGATAATGCGCAACATTCACAGCAATCTGCACAAATTCAGCATCATCAACATTTGAAAGCACCTGACGGACAATTCTTGCACCTTCAGCAGAATGTTTTTTCATCTGCTCATATTCCTGTGGTTCAAATTTTCCAGGTTTACGCAAAATCACATCATCAACGGCTATTTTTCCTAAATCATGCATCGGAGCCGCTTTAATCAAGTTTTTACAAAAACTTTCCGTAAAATGCCATTTATTATTTTCTGGCTTCATCAGCTGCTCAACAAATATTTTTACACCTTCACTAGTTCTACGAATATGACCACCAGTACTGTTATCACGACTTTCAACCATTGCAGCCATTCCCGAAATAATTGAATCCTGAATCTCCTGAACTTTTTTTGTTTTTTCCTGAACTTTCGTTTCCAACTGAGTGTTGTACGTATTAATCAAATCAATATATTTCTGCTGCTTGGAAACATCACGCATTTCTATTAGGAAACCAACTTTTTTTCCATTATATTTAATATCTTTGATACTGCAGGCCGCTGTCACATCATCTTTTGTATAAACATAATTTTGATGATGAATTTCATCCCATTGATAAACCCAAGGCATTAGGTTATGACATAATGCACATTCACAATCATCAATATATTTTTCAATCTTAGAATCAATACGAATATTCTTTAATTCTGGAAAAAGCTTTAAAGCAAATTCACTTGCACCCACATAGCGATACTTTTTATCCAATGCAATGTAACCATATTCAGAACGCTGTTCATAAACACGAAGAAGATTATCAGACATATCGTACATGCTGGCACGTTTAAAAATCATAATGAACATTATGTCCATCACAGTAAAGGCGATTGGAAGTCCATCTTGTTTTAAATGGAAAATCTTTGGCAATATATAAACTATTGCAGAAGTCAACAATATCAGCAATAAAATGCCAGCAATTCTTGTAGAAAAAGCTCTTTTTTTAACAAACGCTATGATTGTAAAAACTATACAAAGAATATTTGTTCCAAAAATTAAAATCAGCAAAAGAGAATGTAATGGACCATATACTTTTCTCAAAAAAGCAAGATTTCCTTCCCTAACAAATTCATAAGAAACATAGTACAAATCACTTTTATCAATCGAAATCACTAAGAAAATGAGAAATAAACCGTAAAGAAACAGTCCTCGTCGCAGATATTTATTATCCTTGAAACCACAAATCTCACCAATCAAAAGCACCATCATCATCATAGAGAGCATGTTTCCGATATAATAAAACACATACGATGTCAGATACGCTTCCAGAGTATTCGAAGTGACAGCACAAAAATAAGAAATATTTGAAAGTGCCGTAAAAATCAAAATCATTAACTGCTTTTGATTAACTTTATTCAAAGTCGTTTCAAAATAATAAACTACACATCCAAGAGAAATCAAAGCAGTGAAAAAATAGATCCACATCAACATTCTTCTATTATAATATGCTTTTTCCAATAAGACTAGAAGTTTTAAACGTATTTAACGAATTCTGTCAGCCTTGTAAAACCCCTTACTTCAACAAATATTCCACAGTATTCACAACACGCACACTTTTTTTATCTTCAAGCCCAACTGCCGCATCTTCAATAGTAAAAAGTCCTTGAGTTGCTTTTTTTATTTTCCCAACTTTGCTATTAGAATCGTGAGCAAATTGTTCCGCCGCAGTTCTTGCATTTTTTGTAGCTTCCGCAATCATTTCAGGTTTTATATCATTAAGTTTTGTAAATTCATAACTCACTTTCGAATCATAATCCTGATTCACAGCAATTCCAGCCGAAACAAGCTCCAAAGAATCAGCATAAGCACTTTTCACCGCCTCAATTTTTCCAGAACGCACCAAAATCGTCTGCCGTGCAACAAACTTATACGTAATCTTCGTTTGATCCATATAAGCATTTAAAGAGTTATCCGTAATTGCAGCAGGTTTTACAGTAAAATCACTTTCTTCCAATCCGTGTTTTATCAAATATTTTTTTATAACCTCAGTTTTTTCCAAAATAGACTTTTGCATAGATTCAAGACTATTCTCGCCCATTGAAAAACTCATATTCCACACAGCAAGATCCGCGTCCACTTCCCTTTCAGCTAAACCTCTCACAGACACACTTCTTTCTGGAGTAATAATATTTGCAAGCCCTACTGCCAAAATCACAGCAGCAATAACAATGGAAATTCCAATTTTTAAACTATCCAAAATTTTCTCCTTAAATTTTATCAGGAGGGTCCGGCCTTTGGCCGTCGCTACGTTCCGTGTTCCGCTATCGCTCCAGCCTCCTCACTACGCTTCACATACGTTTCGCTCCGTTGTGGTGGCCGCTTCGCGCACTTCACATCGCTACCCCAAAATCCTCCAGACATTCAAATAGAATTCCAACCTTCCTAATCATTCCTCTATAAAAATAAAATCTACTGAATCTCTACCTCAATCTCAACCTTTCTAAATTCTTTTAGAACATCATTTTCTTCTGTCAAATCAAGAACTGGTTCCCCATCTACATCAAAATGAACACGTCTTATTCCACTTGAGCGCGGAGCCTGAGTTCCAGGTCTGGCATGATATGTATTCCAAACTTCACCATCTTCATCAATCACATATGCATTGTGACCAGTTCCAAACTCACCCTTAATACTGCGAGAAGAAAGCAAAGGATAACCCGTTTTTTTCCAGTTTTCACGCTCCAAAGGATTTTTTCCTTTTTCAATCTGTAAAAGTCCAACTACGTAAGAAGTATCCACCGCCGCACTACTGAAAGTCACAAAAAGTTTATCCCCACGAATAAGAGCAAAAGGTCCTTCATCCACAAAAGTATGATTATTTGCCCAGCCAAATTCAGGTTTAGAAAGCAAAACAGGTTCACTTTTCAGTTTCCATGGTTCATTTTCATCAAGTTTTGCAATATAAAGCCAGGCACCTAAATCAACAGGCACAAATTGTCGCTGAGACCAGATTACATAATATTCATCCTGCCACAAAAAACAGGTCATATCCAATGTAATAACTTTTCCAGCTTCACAAAGCTCACTTCCATCCATTCTGCATATTCGTTTTGGCTCAGACCAGTCATTACGATTCATAGGATTTCCACCCTCTTTCAAACACATAACATGACTTTCTTCCCAAAAAAATTCACCTGGAGTAGCCGCAAAGAAAATAAATAACTTTCCATTAATTTCATGAAACTCTGGTGCCCACAAAAGTCCACCAATATTTTTATAAGTACTTGAATCCAAAATTAAACTTTCAGATGCATTTGCAATTTCCTCTATTGAATCAGCTTGTCTCATATACAAAGTATGATTTTGGTCAGCATCATTTGTTGCAATAAAATAATATTTTCCCTTCCATTTGAAAACATCAGGATCAGCTCTGTCCGATGCAATTGGAAATGCAAAATGTGGACAATATATTTCCCCATAAATTTTTTGTTTTCCCTTTTGTGAAAAATCAATTCTGTCAAAATCCCAAATGATTTTTTTTGTTGCAACAGTTCCGTCACTGTAAACTGCCTCTGCCCTCACCATTTGCAAATCCTTTTTTGAAGTGACTTTTAAATTTTCTGGCAGTCTGATTTCAATATTTTTTCGTTCACCAAGTTTTTTACACAAATATTCATACGTTTTCTCAGAAATCTGAATTACATTACAAGGTAAAGCACCTTCGATTCCAGAAACTACATTTTGTAATTGCTCCACATTATATTTGAAGTTTTCAGACTCCAGTTTTTCCATCTGTAAAAAAGCATTTTTCTTGATTTTCTCGTAATCTTCAAATCGAATTTTTTGAGATTCGCTATAATGCACAAAATCATCAGTGAAAAATAAAACTGCATCCTTTTCATTCTTTTCCTGAAAATCCTGTCCGTCTGGTCCAAGAAGAATAGCTGCCACTGCATAAGATTTATCAATTTCGTTATAAGATACTGATTTGCCATCATCAAAAGAAACAATTCCCAACTCCTGCAAATCATTTTTTGATAAAATAATTGGGAAACCCAAAGTTTTAGGATTTAAGCTGCCGTCATCATTTTCACTTGCCTTTGCAAAAAGAACACCAGAATTATGATTCAAAGCAACAAAATTCTTTCCATCTTTACTTACAGCCAGATGCAAACTGAAAGCAAGTCTTGCATCATAAAAAACACTATCAATCTCTTTACGGGTATAACTCAACAAAAAAGCCATAATAACTCCAACTTAATCTTATTTTCCAAAATATCTGTCAAGCAAACCTTTCAAAGCTTTACCATGTCTTGCTTCATCATCTCTTCAGACCACGAACGTTTTGTTAAAGAAGTAACGGATAATCTTTATGCAAAATTATCCGCAGATATGAAAAGCATTTTAGAGAAGATTTAATCTCAACTCTACATTACAATACCCAATGTTTCTTTTAATGCATTTTGAGTAACTGCAGAAACATTGATTTTCGCTTTTGTGGCCATATCATCAAGCCATTCGGGAAGGGTTATATTTCGTCTAACATTACGGCTTTTTTCCATGCGCCTAAACAAATTTAAATCCATATCAACAAGAGAAACAAAGGTTTTTCCCGCATTTGCAAATTCGCTTTTTGAGATATCAATAGAATCTATTTCTGAAGCATGTGGAATTTCTGAATCAGGTTTATCAAAGAGTACATTACCAATATAATCCTTGGCCATACTGATAGCATCAGCAATTCCATAACCTTCAGTTATTCCATTCAAATCTGGAATTTCAACAAGTACAGTTTTCTTCTTATCATTTACTTCTGTAAAGATAACTGGATAAATAAGATTCATAATAATACCTCTAAAAAAAAGATTTCATCATCGCTTCTTATCAAAGTTACAACTTCCATTTTTTTATAATGCTTTTTGCAAGAAGTTCGTTTATTTCTGTATGACGAGGAATTTGTTCCTCAGCCTTTCCACGCTGGTAAACATCATGTTTGCCACCATGTCTTACAAAAACAAATCCAGCTTTCTCAAGTCGCTTGATTAGATCCTTTCTTTTCATACAAAAAGTATACACATTTTATACACACTTTGTCAAATTTTCTGAATAGTTAAAAATTTGAAAATATTATCAGGAGGAGAAAGTCTGTCCGGGCCCGTTTAGTTCGGGTGGATTTTTTTAGGCAACAGTTTTTAAAGTCTGATATTTTGTTATAATCTGATTGATAGAATAACCTTCATCATACCACTGTTTGCATAATCTGCTGCATTCAGTAAATCTGCAGTGACAGTCCTTTGCCTTTTCTACATCCGAATAACATTTCCAGCAGCCGCAGTATTTGCAGTCGTGGCCCTTGTGATTTTCGAACGCAATCACATCTTCTACAGGATATCCAAGAATTACCCCTACTTCATGAGGAAATCCTTCCCCTGCGCGCCCACTTCGTCGGCACACTGGCAACAGTTTCAAATGCGCTTCTTGCAGTCATTCTGATTTTTGTGGAACTTATCGGATATCTTGAAAAAGAACTGGCAAATACCCCCTGTCACGCGAGAAATAGCTTTTACAAGCACATCGTCATGTAAACTGGTAAAAATGTAATATCATTATCCTGCACTAAATCTTTTGTATAAATAATAAAACGCTCATGCTTCTTAGGCTTGTATTTTTCGACATAATAGTCAAAAGATTCATGATTTTTGTAAGCGGATGACTTAACTTCTATGGGGCAGAGATGACCATCTTTTACAATCAAAAAATCGACCTCATATTTTTGTTCGGTTTTCTTTCCCTTTGGAGTGTAGTAATACTCGTGGAAGAAAAGTTCATAACCTCTTGCCCTAAGCATCTGTGCCACCATGTTTTCAAAAATCATTCCAAGATTAGCTCCTAAATGTCCTGTAATGATTTTTCTGTACAAATCTTCCTGAACAATATTTGAAGTTCTTAGAATCTGAGTAATTAGAAGACCTGTATCACCCATAAAAAGCTTGAAGTTATCTGACTCAGAAAATAAATCAAGAGTAATCTGAGGATTCGTTACATTCCGGCAATAATTTCCAATCATTGACTCAGCAATACATTTGACAGAATATACATAATTTCTAAAACGGGCATTCTCATCTATACCAGAAAACTTAAATTTTGAATTATGATTAGAAAGTTGTTCCGGAATAGCCTTAAAAATAGCAGTCGCCTTTGCATTATTTTCATCATCATATTTTTCAAGGTCTTCTTCATACAGTGCAAGAATATTCCTCTTTACCATATCAATTTCCTGGTAAGTCTTTCCCTGTACATAAGCATCCACAACCTGAGGCATTCCTCCAATTGCAAAATAAGTCCAAAAAGTTGACATTATTTTTCTGTGAATTTTATCTCCTGTGGGAATCCTTTTTTCAAAACATTCTTTTATAAAAGGTGCCGTCACATTGTCCCAAGTTGCCCAAAGAAATTCTTCAAAATCCATAGGATACATTTTTCGTTTATCTTCTTCCGAAGGGATTACAATTTCCTGGCTTTTCTTTTTTATACTGATGAGAGAACCTGTCTCAATGTAATGATAGCGACCGTCTTTTACAAGATATTTAATTGCCTCTCGTGCACGAGGGAACTTTTGAACTTCATCAAAGATAATAACAGAATTATTTGACTTTAGCCCCTTGCCAGCAAAAAGAAAAAGATTACGGAAAAACACATCCATATTTCCGAGATTCTCGAAATTGTCTTTTATATCCTTAGATGCGTTTACAAAATCAATAAGAAGATAATCATCATATTCATTTTTTGCAAATTCTTCTGCAATGGTGGACTTACCAACACGTCGTGCACCGTCAATCATAAGTGCAGAAGTTCCGTTAGATGTCTTCTTCCATTCCAGCATTTCATTGTAAAATTTTCGCTTAAAAGTAACCATAAGTAAATTATATACCGAAAATAAAACATTTGGAAGTACAATATTTCACGAAAATAAAATATTCTAAAAGTTAGATTTTACCGAAATTAAATAATTTATGTAACAGTTTGTTTAAGAGTCCTAAGAGATTTTCGATGTAACACTTTATTTAAGAACTTTCCCCACCCTACCCTGTTCATTAAAACAAGCCTTTTATTCACAATCTGATGTAACAGTTTGTTTAAAATCAGT
>CAMBMW010000108.1 GCA_945868875.1 uncultured Treponema sp. | reverse complement strand
ACGAGCCAGTTGCCAGTTGTGTGTCTGCTCTGTAGGGTTTTAAACTGCACAGCGTACCGAGGCTTGAACAGGCACGCGAAGCGTGAGTTGAAAACGATGTTACGTGCTGTTCTTATTTAAAAAAAAGGGGGTACGACCTTGATTTATGCCTGAATGTTAATATTATGTATGATTACCTTTGGCACGCAACATCGTTTTCAACCGAACGTGAGTGAGCTGTGAAAGGCGACTGACTAACAAAACTTTGCTAAATTAAGAAAAAGTAAAATTTTTTTTTTATAAATTCCTCTTGTTTGTTTAGCTTTTTTAATAGATAATGAATTATTAAATTTTTGAAGCTCAGTTTGGATGTGAGGTTTAAAATGAAGGGGTATATTCATCAGTTAGAAAGTTTTGGTTGTGCCGATGGTCCTGGCAGTCGTTTTATTATTTTTTTTAGTGGCTGTCCTTTGCGCTGTAAATATTGTCATAATCCTGACACATGGGATATGTCTAAAGGCAAGCAGTATTCGGTAGATGAACTTTTGCAGGAAGCTGAGTCTTGCCGTGCTTACTGGGGTAAGAAAGGTGGAATTACAGTTAGTGGTGGAGAACCTCTTTTTCAGCTTGATTTTTTACTGGAATTGTTCACAGAATGCAAAAAACGAAATATTAATACTTGCATAGATACATCAGGAGCGCCGTTTACTGAAGAAGGCGAATGGTTTGAGAAATTCCAAAAACTTATGGAAGTAACCGATATTCTTTTGATGGACATAAAACACATCAATGAAGAAGAACACATCAAATTGACTGGTAAAACTGGAAAGAATATTCGTCAAATGTTTGAATATCTTGATAAAATTGGTAAACCAATCTGGATTCGCCATGTGCTTGTTCCTGGAATTACCGATAATGACGAATTTTTGACACAAACACGAGATTTTATCCGTACATTGCACAATGTTGAGCGCGTAGAGATTTTGCCTTATCACGGACTTGGTGCAATGAAATACAAAGATTTAGGCATCGATTATCCTCTCAAAGATTTGGAAAGTCCGACTCAAGAAAGAGTTGCAAATGCAAAAGCAATTTTGGAATGTGAAAAATACACAAAATGGAAAGAATAGATTAAGAAAGTTTATCCGTTTATTAATCTTGATTTTTTGAGTTAGTGAATAGTTTTTTTTGGAGAAGATATGGGAAAGTACTTAGAAAAAGCAAAAGAAATACGAGCAATTGTTGAACCTCATCATAATTGTGCCCAATCTGTTTTGATGGCATTTTTGGATGATTTAGATTTGGACAGGGAAACTGCTTATAAGCTTGGTTCTTGTTTTGGTTCTGGAATGAAATGCGGTTCCACATGCGGAGCAATTACTGGAGCGCTTATGGCAATGGGACTTTTGGGGTTAGATTCACCAGAAATCACACAAAAATTTTTCCGGGATTTTAAACAAAATCACAGTGGCCTTATCGATTGTAAAGATTTGCTCGCAGAGAATGCAAAGACAGGGAATCCAAAAAAAACACACTGTGATGCTCTTGTTTTTGAAGTAGTGGAATATATAGAAAAACTTGTGGAAAAATAAAATACAAAAATCTATAGAGAAATCAAAAGAAACTCTCTTTGCCTTGAGAAATCTTACCATTTTCGTTATAATTAACAGACATTGATTAAATTTTGGAGTTCAAAAAAAATGATAGATAAATGGGAAATTGTAATTGGCTGTGAAATTCATACTCAGCTCTTGACTAAAACAAAAGCGTTTTGTGCCTGCGAAAATAAGTATGGTGGTATTCCAGATACTCGAGTTTGTCCTGTTTGCTTGGGACTCCCTGGTGCTATGCCTCGCATTTCAAAAGGTTACGTTGAACTTGGAGCTGTTGCTGGTCAGGCTTTGAATTGCAATATTGCTCGTTTTACAAAATTCGATAGAAAACATTATTTTTATCCTGATTTGGCAAAAGGTTATCAGATTACTCAATATGATATTCCGCTTTGCACAAACGGTTACGTAGATTTACCTTTTAGAAATTTCCCAAAAGATGAACAGCCAGGCGGACAAAAATGTCGTGACAAAAACTTTATTGGTGAAAACTGCATTATTGAATCAAATGGAAGCAAATATCGACGGGTTCGCGTTGAGAGAATTCATCTGGAAGAAGACGTAGGAAAATCTTTACACTTGCAGGGTGCTCATTCTTATATTGATTATAATCGTTGTGGAACTCCTCTTATCGAAATTGTCACAAAACCTGATATGACAAGTCCTGAAGAAGCGGCTTTATTTATGCAAACTGTTCAGGAGATTTTGCGCTATGTAAAAGTAACAAACGGAAATCTGGAAGAAGGAAATATGCGTTGTGATGCAAACATCAACTTAAATGTTTGGGAAGATGGAAAACTGTATCACACTCCTATTTCTGAAATCAAGAACTTAAACTCTTTCAAAGCAATCCGCGAAGCTTGTGCTTACGAAGCGCAGCGTCAGCTTAAAGAATTTCAGGAAGACAGGCAGGAATTTAATCCAGGATTTAAAGTGACAATGGGCTGGAATGAAGCTGAAGGTAAAACAGTAGTTCAGCGAACAAAAAATTCTTTTGTTGATTATAGATTTGTGGTTGAACCAGATATCAAACCTTTCAGTGTCAGCGAAGAATTGATTAATCAGGCAAAAGAAAAAGTTGGAGAACTTCCTGAAGCAAAACGTCAGCGTTACAAAAAGCAATACGGCATGACAGATTTTGATGTAGAAACTATTACATCTACAAAAGATTTAGCAATGTTCTTTGAAGAAGCTGCTGTAAAATCGAAAAATCCAAAAAAAGCCGTAAACTTGATTCTTGCAGAACTTCTTGCAATTTTGAACGAAGAAAAACTTACAATAAACGATGTCAAAATTACACCATCTCACATTGCTGATTTGGCAGATGCCCTTGAAGATGGAAAAATTACATCAAAACAGGGAAAAGAAGTTTTTGCCCAGATGTACGAAACAAATCAAATGCCATCTCAAATCATCAAAGAAAAAGGCATGGAAGTTGTAAACGATTCTGGCGAAATCGACAAAATTGTTCAGGATGTTATTGCTTCAAATCCAAAAGCGGTAGAAGACTTCAAGAGTGGAAAAACAAATGTAGTCGGCTGGCTTATGGGACAAGTTATGAAAATTTCGCATGGTAAGGCAAATCCAAAGCAGGCAACTGAAATTTTGAATAAATACTTATCGCAAATGTAAAAAAACATTATTCCAATAACTTTGTGTTTGTGTATTTTGTACATCGATGACAAACCCGGTTTATGAAAAGTGATTTTTTGCAAAAGACATTTTTGAAAATTTATGACAGATTATTTTATTGCATTGAGTTTCGTAAATATTTCTACTCTTCTTTTGCTTTTGGTTTGCATTTTAACCGATACAGTCATCAATAAAGAGCAAAAAAAACATTTTTTTATAACAGTTCTTGTTGTTTTTGTAATCTGTGTTATGGAAGTGCTTTCAATAGTTTTCAACGGTGCTTCGGTCAAATACAAATGGATTCATATTGTCTCGAATTATTTTGGATTTTCTCTCACACCTTTTGTTGCACTTTCACTTATGAATTCTATTTATCCGAATAAGAAAACCCGGTATTTGTATATTTTTTGTGCGGTTTATTCTGTATGGCTTATGATTTCTTTGATTATGAATAATGGCACAAGTGTTTTTTATATTGATGAAAACAATAATTATTTTCGAGCAAAAGGATTTTTCGTCTACGTTATAGTTTATGCAGGCTGCAATGTTTTCTTTTTTGTCGAAAATCTTGTTTTATCTTTGAGATTCTGGCACACAAATAATATTATGCTGCTGGGAACAATGCTGTTTTTGTGTGCTGGAACTACAATTCAGATTATTAATCCAAAAATCCAGGTTACATGGCTTTGTGTAATTATTTCAATTCTGCTTTTTTACATTTATAACGACACGCTTTATCAGCAGATTGATGAACAGACTTTCCTGAAAAACTCAAACTGTCTGAAAAAATGGCATAACAGCCAGAAAAAAGATGCGGTAATCGTTGTTGCAGAAATAGATAATTATTCCAAACTCAAGATGAATTATAACCGTGCAAACCTTACTCAAATCGTCTTGGAAGTATCCAAAAATTTCAATGATTTTTTTAAAAAATACGGCACTTGTTATCGGCTTGGAAGTGAAGAATTATGCGTAATCATAGATAATCCAACTCTTGATTTTGATGAGCTTGCAAAAATATTTTTTATAGAATATGTAAAATCAAACTTCAAGATGCAGGAACTTCCGCTCCTTTCCATCGGATATGCAAAAATTTCACCAAAACAGGATTTCAATCAGGTTCTTTCTACCGCAGATATGAAAAAACGGGATTTTATCAAAGAAAGAATGGATTACCTTTATAAATCTCCATTTTCACAGAAAAATTAATTTTATTCTGGCACAAAAATATATCCAGATTTACTCACAGAAACAATGTGTTTTGGATTATTTTTATCTTCTTCAATCAAACTGCGCAGCGAACGGATATTCACGTAAATGTTACTTTCCAGAGTTTTTTCGTCCGGCAGCGATACTTTCCAGACATTCAAATAAATAGACTGAAACGACAAAATTTTATTTGGATTTTTAATAAAATAAAGCATTAAGTCGAACTGCTTTTTTCTCATGGTAATAGGATTTCCATTTTTGTAAACAAGACCTTTTTCCACGTCAATCTGAAATATTCCGCTTGAATATTCTTTAGAAAAAACTTTTTTTTCAATTCCCATAAACGAAAAACGTTCAATCATTCTGTCTACTCTGGCAATCAGTTCATTTATAAAAAAAGGTTTCGTAACAAAATCATCACAGCCTTCTCTAAAACCCTTTAATTTTGTTTTATCATCTTGAAGCGAAGAAACAATCATTACCGGCAGCATTTTGTCCTGCAGTCTGATGGAATGTAAAATATTCATTCCGCTTGATTTTGACTCATCACCCAAATTCAAATCCAGAATTACTAAACTAAAAAAATTCTTAGCAAGTAATTTATACGCTTCTTTTTCAGAATGACACTGAATCACTTCGTAATTATTTTTACGCAAGTTTTTTGAAATATAATCATTTAGATATTCAGAATCCTCAACCACAAGAATCAATTCTTTTTCATCTGCATTCTCATTAAGATTATTTTTTTTCTCAATCAAATCATCATCAAAATCATTATCGTTATTTCTGTCTTTCATAATTCATCCTTATCCAATTTTCAAAAACTTTAATGTAAAAATACTTCCGTGTTCAGCATTTTCATTTTCTTTATATTCAACATCTATATTGTTCAGAATGCAAAGTTCATTTATTACAAAAAGTCCAAGTCCCACTGATTTTTCCTTTCTTGTTGTTTTTGAACCGATATCAGCAAAACGATTAAACAAGACTCTTTGTTTTTCTTTGGGAATTCCCTGTCCGTCATCGCAGACAGAAAGAAAAGTGTTTTCGTCGTCGCCAAAAATTTTGACACATATATTTCCATTCATATTTGTATATTTTATGGCGTTATCCACGAGATTTATGTAAATTCCTTTAAGACTGTTTTCATCACAGAAAACTCTAGGATTTTTCAGATTACATTCAAAAGTAAATTTTTGATTTTTGAATTCGGCTTTTGATGTAAGAAATTTGTTTTCGTTTTTACAAAAATCCAGTAGATTGATGATTTTCGGCGAAACAAGCACCTTGCCGTCAGAAATTTTGTAAGAATTCAGCACATTCTGGATGATGATATTGATTTGATTTGAACATTCCTGAATATTCTTAAGATTTGTGCGTTTTATTAGCAAAACATCATTGGTTTGTTCATTGATATTGTCCTTTTGCTGTGCAATATTTTCAATCTCATTCAAAAGAATGGTAAGGGGAGTGTTTACGTTGTGCGTCACAAAATACAGAAAAGTTCGTTTTTCTTTTTCTGATTTCAAAAGTTCTTGATTCTGAAGATACAGATTCTGATAATCATAAAGCATTTTGATTCTGGTGAGCAGTGCAGATACATCAAAAGGGCGGATTAAAAAATCATTAATCTGCAAGTCGTGATTTCGTTTGATGATGTAAGAACGATATTTATTTACGATTAAAAGAATCGGAAAATCAAGCAAAGTGAATTTTTCCCTTATTTTTGTGCAGATTTGAAGGTTTTCATCATTTTCTTTTTCATTTTCAGGCAAAATAATCAAAAGATTAATCATCTTGTCTTCAATGAGAGAAACCGTTTCCTGAGGCGAACTGATAATTCGTGTAAAAAATCCATAGGATTGCAAAATAAGACGTAACGTTAACCTTTCAGAAGTTGGTTCTCCAAAAATCCCAATGGAATAATTTTCCGAAAGTTCATGCTCTTTTTCCTGATTTAAATAAGTAGTTTCAAAATCATAAGGAATTTCGTTTTCCGCAGTATCATCATCCAGGTTGTAAACTTTTTCACCGATTATTTTCTTAATCTGCTCAGTATTTTTCTGGATTAATAAAAGTGCAAAACGCCTTGTTTCTTGTTCGCAGTTTGAGTTCAGAATGTTCATTGCAGATTCAATCATCTGTAATGGATATAAAATTTGGTTTAAAATAATTTCAAAAGAATCAATCTTATTTTTCTTTTTTGTTTCAAGGATAACAGGAGAATTCTCTTTTGCAGTCATAAAAAAATCCTGCACAGTTTCTGTATCCTTTGAACCTGATAGTCCAAAGCTAATCAAAAAGTTATATAAAATTAAAATGGTAATAAAAATAATACCTATGATAAAGACTGTTCTAAATGTGTCTGGAAATAAAATATAATAAATCAGAAGAAAAATCAGTAAAAAAATAGTTGCTAAACTGATTATTAAGTTGATAATCTTTTTCATTCCAAAATTATATCTTGATTAAAGAAAAAAATCTTGATAAATCAGATTTAAATAAAAAAAAAGTTCAAAGGCTGCTATAAAAAAAGTTTGTCAAAAAAATATTTTAAGCACAAACTGTTTATATTATAATAGTAAAAGGAGAATTTCTTCCGAAAAAATCATAGTTTGATAATCACAGAAGTAAAAAAGGCAGCCTTTGAACAAAAATAGTGCGTTACACTAAGTTAGAATTTCAATGTGAATTTAGCGTTCAACCAGTATGGCCAACCAGTTTCCAAAGTTACACCCATATTGTCTGTGAAGAACCATGTAGCACCAGCGATTCCACCCCAGTCAAACCCAAAGGCAGAACCAAATCCTTTCAAGAAAACACCCTTTGCACCTAAAACAACACCAGCATAAACATCAAGAGGTTCAATTCCAAAATTAAAGTGATATTTTGCAAGTGCATCAACATTAACAACACTGATTCCTGAAGCAAATGTAAATCCGGCAGTACCACCAAAAGTAAAAGGCAGCATATTATTGATGTGAACAGCTTTTTCATAAGTTCCATTTACATGTAATCCAAAAACGCCGCTTAGATATGGTGCAGCACCAATATGAACGATATTATCACCGTTTTTAATTCCTCCGCCATATTCTTTCCAGAATGTAGCTCCGTCAAATGCTGAAACAGATGCAGCAATCATAAAAGATGCAAACAATGCAGCAAAAACTTTCTTGGTTTTCATATTAACCTCCAGAAAAATAAGAAAAGTTATGTAATCAAAAAAACAAATTACACTGAAAATATATATTATTTTTCTAAAAAAAAACTAAAAAAAAATCTTATTCGTAAAAAAATT
>CAMBMW010000107.1 GCA_945868875.1 uncultured Treponema sp. | reverse complement strand
TTAGATTTGCCTACAAATAAAGAAACTATTCCCGTTCTTTTTACAATAGAAACAGATCCATTTGGAAAAAAGATAATTGAACTTTCTTTTCCAACACCTGTCAATTATCCTCTTATTCCAGTAAAAAAATCTCTTGTTGAATTTATTTTAACAGAAGAATTAGAAGGAAGACTGCCTTGCTAACTTTTTTTACACACTCTGCAGATGAAACAACTGCTCTTGGTTATAAAATTGGAAAAAAACTTAAAAAAGGCGACATTATAGCCATGCAAGGAACTCTTGCAGCTGGAAAAACAACAATCACGAAAGGAATAGCCCAAGCTTTAGATATTTCTGAAGAGATTACAAGTCCTACTTTTTGTTTAATCAGTGAATATTATGGCAAAATGCCTTTGTATCATATGGATGTTTACAGACTAGACGGCACAGAAGATTTTATAAATCTTGGTGTTGACGATATGCTTTATGGCGATGGTGTTTGTATTATTGAATGGTCTGAAAAGATTATGGATGAGCTTCCAAAAAATACAATTATTCTGCGAATTTTACCACAGGATGACAATTCTAGAAAAATAGAAATTGAAAATTTTAATGAAACAATTGAATAAATAATCAGGTGATATATGAATATACTTGTTTTAGATTGTGCAGTTTCAAAAATCAGTATCGCAGTGAAGTTTGAGGATAAGATGATAGCACAGACTTATGACATAGGTATGCGTCAGTCTGAGATTCTTGTTCCTGCCATAGACGATATTTTGCAAAAAGCTGGAATTACAGCCGGAGATTTGGATTTTTCAGCCATAACAATTGGTCCTGGAAGTTTTACTGGGCTAAGGCTTGGAATTTCTGCGCTAAAAGCTATTGAACTTGCATATAATGTACCCATTTATGGAGTTTCTTCTTTACAAGTTTATTCTTATGCTGCAAAAAATCTTGGTTTCCCTGTTTTATGTTGTATTGACGCTAACAAAGACCGTTTTTATGCCTGTCTTTATGACGAAACTGGAAATGAAATTTTACCTGATGGAGATTATGAAAAATCAGAACTGATTGAAAAGATTAACTTTAACAAAATTCTTATTACAGGTCCTGATGCAAAAAAATTTTATGACATTTTAAGTAATTCAAATGTTCACACAGATTTAAAACCATATCTGTTAAGGAATTCTGATAATTATGCAGCTTGTCTTATAGAAATTGCAGAAAAAATGTACAAAAACAATGAAAGTCCTCTGCAAGATTATGATGGACCTGTTTATTTGAGAGCTTCGGAAGCTGAACTTAAACTTACTAAATAGTTGAGCGATGATAGCCCCCGCGAAGCGGTCCACTGGACTGAGCGAAGCGAGGGAAGCGGATGAGCGTTAGCGAAGGGCGGTCGTAGCGTCCTGGAGTGAAACGGAAGGCAACCCCTACTTTTTAAAAAGTTTACTAAGTGCGTTCATTGCGTTTAAAGCATCTTTACTGTCTGAAGGATTTTCCACAACTGCGGCTTTGTTTTCTGACTGAATTGCATCGAATACTTCCTGTCTGAACACTTTTACATTTTTTGGAGCTTCAATTCCTATTTTTACCTGGTCGCCGTGTACATCAATGAGTGTGATTGTAATGTCGTCACCGATTTTAATTTTTTCATCTATTTTTCTTGAAAGGATTAGCATTTTTTCTCTCCTTTCGAATTTAAGGTTTTGACGATATCAACTTTTGTTGACCAACGGTTGTCTGTCAGAATTGCTTGAATGCACATTTTGTTTTGTTTGTTGATGACAAGTGGACCTTGAAAATTTGCTGTAATTGCTGAACCATCATGAGGAACTGTTACAATTGTCATAAGAATTATGTCCTCTGGTTTTGAAATGTTTATTTTTGAAAGGCTTTCATCATCGATATCGGCTTCGTATTCTGAACAGATTAAAAATGGATCTACAATCAAAAAACAAAGATTTGGATCTTCACAGGACTGAAGCCAGATAAATGGTTCTAAATCGCAGTCGACAAGTGCATATTTTGTGTATTGTTCAAATCCAAAAAGACCTTCTGGTATGTTTAGTATTCTGTCTTCGGAAATCTCTATTTTTCCTTTTGTCTTTGTCAAAAGTTCCATTTTTTTCCTCGCATTAGTTTATATTTAAAATTATCTCATATAGTTTAAAAGTGTTGATGAGTACATTTTTCCAGCCTGACTTAAAGTTGCCTGATTTGTGTAATCAAGCATTTTTAAATCTGTAATTGCTTTTGTAAAATCAAGGTCTCCTTCCCGGCTCACCATTTGAGTTACGTCAAGTGCAAGTTTTCCATTTCTTGTTGCATTTAGTTGTGCACGTTCATATTCTGCACCAGATTTTGCAATTCTTGTTACAAGGCTGTCTATTCCTTGATCCAAAGAACCTAAAACACGACTTCCTATTGCTTCCTGATCGCCGCTCAAAAGTGCATTTCTGAACGCAATGACAGCATCAAACATACTGCCACCGCTAACTCGTGTTCCTGTTGCAATATTGTATGGTGGAAGTTGAGATGAATCTTTTATGATGCCAAGTTCTTCTAAAGTATTTCCACTTACATCCTGGAGCCATAATTGTCTTGCATCTGTTGTTTCCAGATTTAATGCATTACGAATTGGGTCAACACTTGCCTTAACTGCTGCAGCACTATCATTGATTTTTGAAACTACTGCATAAATATTGTCACCCTGACTTATCTGGATTTCAACACCATCAATAGAAATTACATTATTTGAACTAGACTGCCAGTTTAATGCGTCACGTCCGCCAAAAAGCTGCTGATGTTCAGCCCAGAATGTTTTGTCGCCAATATTATCATTCTGAAGATATTTTCCTTCGTCTACTTCCACAAGATTTATATTATTGTTTCCATTGTAGCGAACATTCTGAATTAAAGGAATTCCACTTCCTTCAACATTTCCCATTTCAATGTCAAATGCTGAAGTTTTTGTATTTGTTCCGGCAAAAATAGAATTTCCATCTGCGCTGACGGCATTTGCATTTTGAACAAGCGCTTTTAGAAGTTCATCAACTTCGGTAGCCATATTTTTTAAGTCTTCTTTGTTGTAAATACCGTTAGCACCAGTAACTGCTAATTCACGGACTCTCTGCATTATGTCAAGAGAATCTGTCATGTATCCTTCACGAAGAGAAAACTGATCTGACAAAGTAAGTGCATTTTTTTCATATTGATTTACGCGCTGTAAATAAGATTGATAGCGCACAAGATGACCTGCAGCAATTGGATCTTGTCTAAGCTGCTGAATTCTTCGCTGAGAACCGATTTGATTGTTAGCCGCATTTAGTCTTGATTCTTGTAAACGTAAACTGCTTTGAGTATTATTATTATTCATTTGACTACTAATTCTCTGCATTTTTGTCACCTCACTTTATTTCTATCGATTCTCTACACTACTTTTTTTTATATAAATGTTTTACCATTTACGATTCACCCTCACCAAGCGAACATTCCAATAAGGTAATAATCAAATTGCGCAATTTTAGCCCTCTGATTAATACCTTATTTATTTTTCGGCATTTTATCAAAATAGTTTACAATTCATTTATTACACGCCAAGTCTGTTTATTACAGTGTCTAAAAGGTTATCCCAAACGGTAATAAATTTTGCTGCGGCATTGTATCCATGCTGAAATTTCATAATCTCTGAAAGTTCTTCATCAATATTAACACCACTTATAGAATCACGGAGATTTCTTAAATCATCCATAATTGCATTTTGACTTAAAAGATTTGTTTCAGCCTGTTCTCCTTTTAATCCAACATTTGTAACAGTATCAGCAAAGTAATCATCAAAAGTTTTCATTGAACCGACCATAACAGAAGAATTTCTGATAGATGCTATTTCCACTGCAGCACGTCCATCTCCTGTCGGAACTTTTCCTGCTGCATCCATATAACCTGCAGCCACACTCATTACATCATTTTTGATAGCAGGATTTACTTCAATATAAGCTGAAGGATTGAAAACTGGAGAAACTGCAAACTGTGCACCTTGAGTCAAAGCATTCACTGCATCGGCCTGTGCAAAATCATAAGCTCCTTGTTCTCCATTTGCAGATAGAATTCCAGCATAGCCGCTCAAAAAGAATCCAGAATCTTCTACATGACGGATTACAAAATCCGGATTTTCACTTTGAACTGAAGTTGTAGCTTTTAATACTAAATTATTGTTTTTATCAAGATATGCTTTTACTTCGCTTGTACTGTCATTGATGCGGGCGATTACAGTTTCTACAGTATCTGTATGAAAATAAGGAACCTGAACATTTCCAGTTGTTCCGTTGAAAGTCATCACCCCTTCAATTCCAACCTGCTGCTGTTTATCTAATGCATTTGTTCCGCTCATTCTAAAAACATAACTTGTATCAAGAGTTCCGTCACCGTTTCTGTCAAAGTTTCCATTTACATTCTCGACAAACGAATGTTGAACAAAAAAATCAAGGCCAGTAACTTTATTTGCGCCAACTGCATTTCTGTGGACATCGTTAACAAGATCACTAAAGTTCATTGTCATAGTGTTCAAAGACTGAATTTCATTTCTCACATCAACATCACGCAATTCTACAAGTGCGCCAAGTTTTCCACCAGTAAAAACTGCATCATTTTTTGTATCTGCCCAAACAAGCTTAGAATATCCTGTATCATCATAACGAGGCTGAAGTTCAATTTCACGAGAAATTCCGCCTTGAACAAGGACTTTTCCATCAACATGAACCATAAATTCATCGCCATCACGCTGGTCAGTACTTACATTCACAAGTTTTGAAAGTTTATCAACAAGCAAATCTCTTCGGTCAAGCAAATCATTAGGATTGTCCCCCATTGCACGACTGCGAACAATCTCTGCATTTACATTTGCAATCTGTTTTGAAAGACTGTTTACCTGTTTTACAGTTGCTTCAATATCACCTTCTAAAAGATTTCCAATTCCAGCAAGACTTTCCCATCTTTTTTTAATAGAATCAGTCAAAGTTTCCGCTCTTGTCACAACTGCCTGTCTGGAAGCTTTACTTTCAGGATTAATCGAAAGTTCCTGCCAACTCTCCCAGAATTTATCCATATTTGAACGCACAGAAACATCATCAGGTTCATTATAAATCTGTTCAATCATTGTGTAATAGTCAGAACGAGTCTGCCAGTATGATTCAGTATTTGCCTGGGAAACAATTCTAGAATCTAGAAGTTCATCCCTGACTCTGTTGATTGACTGAACATCAACTCCCTGACCAATCATACCTGCACGTTCTGCTCTTTCCAAATCAGGTTTATACAACGGATCAAATTCTTTAATCTGCACTCGCTGTCTAGAATATCCTTCTGTATTTGCATTTGAAATGTTGTGACCTGCAGTAGTGATAGCATCTGTATTTGCCATAATACTGCGTTTTCCAAGTTCTATTCCAGAAAAAGTTGAACCCATTTTTTACCCCCTTACATCAACTAAAACACTTGCAGCTTTGTGCTGAACTATTGTTCCATTTCTTGTATAATTGTCGTTGTGTGTTTTAGGAAGAGCTTTGTCGATTACTTCTGATATAAATTCACGAGTTACATTAACGTAATTAGAAATGACTTGATTTTCAACTTTACATTTTAAAAGTTTTGTTCGAAGTTTAGAAAGTTTTTCAAAATATGGCTTGATTTCTTCGGTATTTTTTTGTTCCATCAGATTTTCGCGTTTCAGGTCAATCTGCTGGAAAGAATCAGATATTTGGTTCACTTCAGAAATGAGAGTTTGTAAAGATTCCCAGTCTTTTTCAACAACAGCCTTTCTTAAAACCAGTTGTTTTTGAGCAAGAGAATCTAAAAGTTTTTCCTCTTTTTCAAGGATTTCAGAAAATTCCTTATTAAAAACTTCATTTTTTTCCATACCGATAACTCCTAAACTTTACAGTCATTCTTTTAGAATATCGGCAGGAAAAAAACTTAGTTTACAATTTTTTTTAAGAATTTTTTTATACTTTGATTATTTTTATACGCGGTATTTTATCTTTTTTCCAGTTCCTTCGTACATTTTCTGACGCAATTCAGTCACTTGTTTGTCTGAAATATAATCATCAAAACTCATCATTCTATCGATTATTCCGTTTGGAGTAATTTCTACAATTCGGTTTGCAATAGACTGAATGAATTCGTGGTCGTGAGAACTGAATAAAAGAACACCACCAAAAGCAATCAAACCTTCATTCAAAGACTGAATTGCTTCCAAATCCAAATGGTTAGTCGGATCATCCATGGTAATACAATTTGCACCACTAAGCATAAGTTTTGAAAGCATACAGCGCACTTTTTCACCACCAGAGAGCACCTTTACTTTTTTCAAAGATTCGTCGCCGCTAAAAAGCATTCTTCCCAAAAATCCTCGAACATAAGCATCATCCTGTTCTTTTGAATACTGCTTTAACCATTCAGTAATGTTCAAATCATTATTAAAGCTTTCAGAATTATCACGTGGAAGATAAGTCTGACTTGTTGTCTGTCCCCAGAAAAATTCACCAGAATCAGGCTTTTTTACACCATTAATAATATCAAAAAGTGCAGTCACACTGTTATGCTCAATTCCCACAAATGCGATTTTGTCTGTTCTATTCACTTTCAAACTAAAATCTTTAAGCAAAACATTACCATCAGCATCTTTATAGTTAATATTTTTGATTTCAAGAACATTGTTTCCAATTTCCCTATCAGCTTTAAAATTTACATAAGGAAATTTTCTCGTAGTAACAGGAATATCTTCCATACTGTCCGCAAGTTTATCATAGATTTTTTTACGACTAGTAGCCTGCTTAGCTTTTGAAGCATTTGAACTGAACCTTAAAATAAATTCCCGCAAATCTTTCATTTTTTCTTCAGTTTTTTTCTGCTGGTCATGAGCCTGACGTTGCATAATCTGACTCATCTGATACCAAAAGTCATAGTTTCCGGCATATTGAGTGATTTTTCCAAAATCAATATCCATAATGTATGTACAAATCGTATTCAAAAAGTGACGGTCATGTGAAACAACAATAACAGTGTTTTCAAAATCCATCAAAAAGTTTTCAAGCCAGGTAATAGATTCAATATCAAGACCGTTCGTAGGTTCATCCAGAATCAAAGCATCAGGATTACCATAAATAGCCTGCGCAAGCAAAACACGCACTTTCTGACTTTCATCAAGTTCACTCATCATTCTGTCGTGATATTCTTCTTCAAGACCAAGTCCCGAAAGCATTTGTTCAATCTGATTTTCAGCTTCATAACCACCTAATTCACCAAATTCTGCTTCCAATTCAGCCGAACGAATACCATCTTCCTCAGAAAAATCTTCCTTAGCATAAATTGCATCCCTTTCTTTCGAAATTTCATAAAGTTTGGGATACCCCATCATTACAGTGTCTTTTACAGAATAATCATCAAAAGCAAAGTGATCCTGTTTCAAAACAGCCATTCGTTCACCAGGCGTCATAAAAATTTCACCAGAATCTTTTTCAAGTTCACCGGCAAGCAGTTTCAAAAAAGTAGATTTACCAGCGCCATTTGCACCAATAATTCCATAACAGTTTCCCTTATTAAACTTCAAATTCACGTCTTTAAAAAGTGGTTTTTCACTAAAAGACAAACTAACATCGCTAACAGTAATCATTTATAACTCCATAATTTTTAAGCAAGGAGGGAGAAGTCTCTCCCTCGCTCCAGCCAAAAGGCTTCCGCTACCCTCTCTCCTAAGGGGGATATAT
>CAMBMW010000106.1 GCA_945868875.1 uncultured Treponema sp. | reverse complement strand
AAAATATATAACTTTTTTTTAAAAAAATAACCATTTTTTTAAAAAGTGTGGTATATTATATTATAGAGAATTTTTTTTTACGTTTAGAAACATGCAGGAGTTTTTGTGAGTAAGCACGATTTTCCCAAAATCCACTTTTATGATCAGGATTTTGTAGACATTTATAATAAAACATGGTCTTGGACTTCTTCTTTTTGGATTGATCCAAAGAAAGGCGAGCAAAATGTAGACGGTCTTTTTATATATCCGGAGAATGATAATCTTATTATTAATCAGTTTGAGACAATTTTGTCTTCTTTCTTTTTGGTTTATTCCAATAGGAATTTTGAACCTTGCAATAATCTTGATTATTTTTACAAAGCACAGGAAGAATCTGGTGCTATTCGCTGGAAATATGATGTAAAAACTGGTGAACCTGTTTTTGATGAAACAAATCCTGAAGGTGTTGGATTACCACTTTTTGCGTATGCTGAGTTCAATCTCTATCATAAATCGGCAAACAAGAAACGTATCAAAGAGATTATGCCTATTTTGCAAAAATATATGACTTGGATTGATGAAAATTTCAGAAAAGAAAATGGATTGTATTCTGCTCCTGTTTCAGCATCAACTATGATTGATTCTCCAAGAAAAAATGTTTGCTATCCTATTGATTTTAATGCCTGCATGGCTGTGAATGCATCATATATGTCAGCTTTGGGTGATATTTTAAATGATAAAGAAATCAGTTTTCAGTATCGCAAACTTTATTTTTCAATAAAAACAAAAATCAATTCTTTAATGTGGGATGAAGACACTGGATTTTATTATGATTTGGATGAAAATGAAAACAAAATCAAAGTAAAATCAATTGCAAGTTATTTGACTATGCTTGCAGAAATTCCAAATGCAGATAAAGCGGACATTCTGGTTGAACATTTGATTAATCCAGGAGAATTTGGAACTGAGCATCCATTCCCTACTTTAAGTTCAAGTGAACCTGATTTTAGCGAGGATGGAAACGGTTTTAACGGAAGTGTAATGCCATCATTCAACTTTCTTGTCATAAAAGGACTTGAAAAATACGGAAAATATGAATTTGCACGTGAATGTGCAATTCGTCATCTTTACTTTGTTTTGGAAGGCTTGATGCCAAACGAAAAAAAAGAGCATGGCGATTTATATGATGCTTATTGTCCAAATAAAGAAGGTCGTGCAAAAATGAACGAAAATGATTTTGCAAGACCTCGTTATCTTTTGACAGCAGGATTATCAACAATTGCTTTGATGATTGAAAACGTGATTGGTCTTTCTATCAGTCTTCCTAGAAAAACTGTTGATTGGATTATTCCAAATCTTGAAATAATGGGAATTGAGAATCTTTCTTTGAAGAGGAATTTAATCACTATCTTATCAAATAAAAGTTCTCGCGGTTGGGAAATTCAAATGGAAAGCGAAAAACTTTATTATTTTACTATCAATATTATTGACCAAAAAAAGAAGACTTTGCCAATTCCAAGTGGAAAGTGTTCGATGCTGATTGACAAGTTGTAATGTTTTTGGTTAGACCGGAGGATTATATGGCGACCCCAGAATCTGTTATTGAAATCGGTTCTACGGGGGTTAGACTCCTTGTAGCCGAAGTTACATCAGATAGAAAACAAAATGTTCTTGACCGTTCTGATATGCCTTTGCCACTTGGTAAAGATGTTTTTACTAGCGGCGTTATCAGTCAGGATACTCAAAACCAACTCATTTCTATTTTAAAAAGATATCGTGAACAGCTGGAAGGCTGGGGAATAAAATCAAGCGATTCTTATTGTATTGCAACAAGTGCTTTTCGTGATGCTTCAAATCGCGACCCAATTATGGATAGAATTCTCGTGCAGACTGGTTTTCGTGTACACATCATTGATGGGATTGAAGAAAATAAGCTGATGTATATTGCAGTCAGTGAATCTATAAAAGATCAGCCTGTTGATTTCAAAAAAGAAGATACTGTGATTCTTGTTGTTGGTGGAAGTACAACTGAAATCATGATGATGTCGAATGGCAAAATGGCTGGTGTGCATAGTTTGCGGCTTGGAACTGTGCGTATTGACCAGCAGATGCGAAATCAGGGAAGCAGTTATTCCGATATTCAACGTTATGTAAGAGAATCAATCAATAATACAAAGGGATCTCTTGAAAGTGAGTTGAACATAAGCGAAGTTAAACAGTTTATTGCAATTGGTTCAGATATGACTCTTGCAGCACTTCTGGTGGGAAGACCAATTTCTACGTTTCTGTGGGAAATAAAAAAAGAGGATTTTGCAGCGTTTGTAAAGCAGATTCAAAATTATTCGATAGATGAATGTGTGGCACGGTTTAAAATTTCTTATAGCGAAGCTGAAACGCTTCATGTGAGTCTTTTGATTTACAATATGTTTTTGCATCTGACAAAAGCAGAAAAAATCATCGTCCCTGAAACTAATATCAGAAATGGAGTTGTTTTTAGTAAGGACTCAATTCAAAGTGAAGAATTGCAGAAGGAATTTGACAGTCAGATTATTGCTTCGGCGAGAAATCTTTTGCGAAAATATCATGGTGATGAAAAACATGCTGAATGTGTTAGAATGGTTTGTGTAAAACTTTTTGATACATTAAAAGAAGAAATCGGACTTGGAGATCACGAACGAACTTTGCTTGAAACTGCTGCGATTTTGCATGATATTGGTTCGTTTATTCGTTTTGACCATCACAATATTCACAGTAATTATATCATCAAAAATTCTGAAATTTTTGGGCTTTCCAGAAACGATAACAAAATCGTTGCCGAAATTGCAAAATATCATAAAGGTTCTTCTGTTCCGCAGGATGATGAAAGTTATCAGATGATGTCTCGTCCTGACAGAATGACCATTTTGAAACTTACAGCGATTGTGCGAATTGCGGATGCTCTGGATAGAGGACACATACAAAAGTTTAATGACTTTTCTATTAAAATTCAGCAGAATACGGTTGTGATTCATACAAAAAAATCAAGCAACACGATTCTTGAAAAAATTGCACTTTCTGAAAAATCAGGAATGTTTGAATCCGTTTTTGGTTATAAAGTAATTCTATTGTAAAAAAGAGGTGATTTTATGGAAAATAGATTTTTTAACCGTGAATTAAGCTGGCTAGAGTTTAATGCTCGAGTTTTATTTCAGGCTTTGCGAAAAGAATTGCCTCTTTTGGAAAGACTTCAATTTCTATCGATTGTAACAAGCAATTTTGATGAATTTTTTCAGGTGCGAGTTGCATCAGTAAAGCGACTTTTGGCAGAAGATCCTTCAAGTGTTGATGTTTCTGGTCTTACTTCGCAGCTTGTTCTTACTTCGATTTCCGCTAGAGCACATCAGATTATACGAACACAGCACAATTGTCTTATGAATGATATTTTACCTAAACTGGCTGAAAAAGGTTATGTTTATGTTTCGCCTCAGGATTATTCACCGCAGCAGACAGAATTTTTGCAAGGGGTTTTCAAAAACGAAATTTATCCGCTTTTGACTCCACTTAGAACCGATATGGAAGCTTTTCCTCACATCAAGAATCTTTCTACTTATGCTGCATTCCTGTTAAAACCTATGGAAGGTATTCGTGGAAGTCATGAGGATTTGAAAGGAAGTGATGATTTACCACGCATTGCTTTTGTGGAAATTCCAAGTGGAATTTCGAATATTTTCTGGTTACCAGCTGCATCCCCAACTGAAGGAAAAAAAATCAAAAAATTTGCACTGCTTCAGGATGTGGTGACTTCCTGTGGAACTTTGCTTTTTCCAGGTTTTACGGTTGAACAGACTTTGCTTTTTAAAGTAACAAGAGATGCTGATTTTGCCGTTGACGAAGATTCTGGTTCGAATTTTATCCATGCGATGGAAGACGTATTGATTCAGCGGAAATCTTCTTTTCCTGTACAGATGACATGCAATTCCACAAGCGATGAACTTACTTCATATTTGATGGAAAAACTTGAACTTTCGAATGATGATGTTTATAAAATTGACCAGATAATTAATCCAAATGATTTAATGGAATTGCGTGGCGTAGATGATGCTGACAAAATGAGTTTTGAACCTTGGGAACATTTTTATCCTGCAGATTTACCAGAAGATGAACCTTATTGGGATACTTTGAAAATTCGTGATAAAATTCTGCATGTTCCTTATGAATGTTATGACCCGGTTGTTAAGTTTATTTCAGATGCGGCTGATGATGACAATGTTCTGGCTATAAAAATGACGCTTTACAGAACCGGACGCGATTCTCCAATCATAGACGCTTTGGAGAGAGCTGCTCAACGTGGAAAACAGGTTACAGTTCTGGTGGAATTAAAAGCTCGTTTTGATGAGGAAAGAAATATTGCATGGGCAAATGAACTTGAGCAGGCTGGCGTTACTGTAATTTATGGATTAAAAAACCTGAAAGTTCATGCAAAAATTTTGATGGTAATTCGTCGAGAAAGTGATACAATTCGCCGTTACGTTCATCTTGCAACTGGAAATTACAATCCAAAAACTGCGAAACTTTATTCGGATATATCACTTTTTACTTCAAATCCTCAGATTGCCAATGATGCAACATTGTTTTTTAATCTTGTGACAGGATATTCAACAATTCAAAAAATGAACTGTCTTGGAATGGCTCCTGTTACAATCAAATCCAGAATTCTGAATATGATTCAGAGGGAAATTGAACGAAGTACGTCTGAACAGCCTGGTCTTATCATTGCAAAAATGAACAGTCTGACACACAAAGAAGTGATTTCTGCTTTGTATAAAGCAAGTCAGGCTGGAGTAAAAGTGCTTTTGAATATCCGTGGAATTTGTATGCTTGTTCCAGGAGTGCCTGGTTTGAGCGAAAACATAAAAGTTGTTTCTATCGTTGACAGATATCTTGAACATTCAAGAATTTTTTATTTCCAGAATGCAGGAAATCCTGAACTTTACTGCTCAAGTGCGGACTGGATGAGTCGAAATCTAGACAGAAGAATTGAACTTATGTTTCCGATTTTGGAAAAAGCTGCTTTTGATGACGTGAAATCTATTTTGGACAGTTATTTTGCAGATAATACAAATGCTATGGAACTCAAACAAAACGGTTCGTGGGAACCTGTTTCACAAGAATCTGATTCTACTGAAAAATATCAAGCTCAGGCTGAACTTTACAAAAAATATAAAAAACTCAATGAATCAAAACCAAAAAACCTGGATAATCAGTTTGAAGTGAGAAGAAAATAAAGAGTTCAAGTTTTATAAACTTTTTTAAAATAGAATTTTTACGCCAAAAGTTGCATTAATTCCCGGCATTTTGTAGTTTTCGATGGATTCGTATTTTGTGTTTAAAAGATTGTCTCCGCGAAAGTAAAAATTTATTATTTTATTTGGGTGGAATTCTGCTGTCAGCGAGAGCAATACGTAAGGTTCTAAAAAACTTATGTTCAAATTTGAAATGTAGCGTTTTCCTGTGTATGTGGCACAAAAACCCGCATTCCATTTTGTAAAATTCACAGAAACTTGAGCAGAACATGTAAAATCTGGTGTCCACATTATTTTTTTACCGTAGGTTAGTCTGTTTGTTTTGTCCAGAAGTTTTGTGTAAAGATACTCTGCGTTCAATGAAAAATTCAGATGATTTTGAAAAAGACTGGCTGCCAGAGAAAAATCAATTCCAAAATAAAAAGCACTTGCAACATTTTGTGGCTGCCAAAAATTATTGTTATATGACCACTGAATTTTGTTTTCATAATAAACAGTAAAAAAATTGAGGGAAAGAAGATTTCCAGAATTATTTGCGTTTGGAAAATTAAAGTTGAACGAAACTTCAGAACCGTAACCTGTTTCCGGCTTTAGATTTTCGTTTCCAAAAAAATTTGAGCCTTTCCAGTAAAGGTCGTCCATAGTTGGAAATTGGGTGAGTTTGTATGCGTTTATTATGATTTGCAGCGGTAGCTTTTGTGTGATTCCCTTGAAATCAAAAGAAAGTGCAAGTTTTGGGAGCAGGGCAAAGTTTTTATTGCTGAATTTAAAACCAAAAGGAATGTTTAAACTTATCAAATTGTTAAACTTAATCTGTGAGGTTTCTTTTGCTGTAAACGAAATATTTTGACGATTGCCGGTGTTCGTGGAGTCAAGGTAAACATAATCGATAGTGAATCCCGCTTTTTGTTTAAATTTTTTCACTGTAAAAAAATCAAAAAAAGTGGAAAGCGAAAAATCATTGAGTTTGTGTTCACTCTTTTCTGTTTTGCTTTGATAAAAACGCTGCGAATAATTCCACGATAAATTGCTTTTGAGAGTGAAAATTGGACTGACATTTGGAGAAAAAAGAGATAGCGTAAGTTTATTCTGAAAATCCTGCTGTTTTTCCAGATTTTTAGAGTGTTCAGGACCAGGCAGATTTTTGAAACCCAGATATGAAATATCAGATATGCTAAAAGAATTTCCGTTTCCAAAATATGAAGTTATATTGGCGTTTGAATGGGCATCGTACACTTTCGAATTATTTGCTTGAAAATTATTCTCAGCTTTTGTTGCAGCTAAATCAAAATTCGCAAAAAGATTTTGATTGAATGGAATGGAGAATTGAAAATTCTGTGAAATCAAATCAAGCGGAGTCTGCGGATTAAAAAAAGTTTTGATTTTTGTGTCAGAAATAATGTTTTTTTCAAAATTCTTTTTTGTTGTGATGTAGATAACGCCGCCAACCGCACCTTCATCTTCTGTTCCTTCGTTGTATCCGCCTTTTACAATACTGATTTCTTCTATATTATTCATATTAATAGTAGAAAAATCAAATGTCCCTGTTTGAGGATTGTTCATACAAACTCCGTCGACGACAACACGCACCGTTTCATCTGTGAATCCCCTTATTGAAGGTTTTTGCTCAAGTCCGTAATCTCCGTAGGAAAGAATTTGAACAGAATAGTCGCTTAAAAGCTGCAAAATATTCTGATAATGATGATTTTGAATCTGTTCACTTTTTATCGTAATTTTATTTTCGAGAGAAGATGGAATGTAAGTAGTGATTTCCGGCAAAACCATAGTGTTTTTCAGTTGGTCTTCCTGCTGGAGATGTTCAAAGTCTTGAGAAAAACAGATTGTATTACCGGAAATTAGAAATGCACAAAAAAAAGTGCAAATCCTAAAAAAATAGTTATTCATTATTCAGATTTTGTGCATTCAGAATAACTATCAAAATATCCGTTTTCCACTGTGAATTCTTTTATTGCTTCAAAAAAAGTTTCTGTGGAAGTTTTACCGCCGAGTTTAAAAGCACCAGAGAGGCTTACTGAGTTTTTTGTCAGATTTTTGTAACTTACAGCATACCATTTTCCAACATCAGGCGCAGTGTCGCTGTAAGAATAATCAGGATTCATTGAAACAGTGTATTTGAGAAAAATAGTTCCCGAAGCATTGTCATTTTCATTTGGAATAATCATGATAGAATCTCCTTCGTAACCGTTCCCCCAAGTTCCATAAGTTTTAAAATAATCTTTACTGATTTCATAAACTTCGCCATAACTTGAAGCCCACTTTCCGTAAAGATCAGAAATAAAAACTTCTTCTGGCTGAGTTTTACAGCCAAAAGCACATAAAGATACAACCGTTATGAAAACGGCTAAAAAACGAGAAAATTTGTTGTGAAACATTATAATCTCCGAAGATCGAAACTGCGCAATCTTCAAAAAAAAGATTAACTTTCCATACGGAAGTTATGCAAAAAAATGCAGCGTGTACCAAAGTTTCCGGACTTGAAAAGCCTTTTTTATTCAGGGGTTAATACAACCCCTGAAAACGAGCGAGTCAAGGC
>CAMBMW010000105.1 GCA_945868875.1 uncultured Treponema sp. | reverse complement strand
AAAAGGGGGACAGACCTTGTTTAAACATTGTGCTGGAATTAAAAAGGGGGACAGACCTTGTTTAAACATAGTGCTTGGATTGAAAAGGGGGACAGACCTCCATTTAAACCCCATTACTGCATTCGCCAAAAAAATGTGTGAGTCAAAAAAAGTCAAAAAAAAATGTGTTTATTTTTAATTGAAAGAAGTTTATAATTGTTATGTTGTACTAAACTTTGAGTAATTTTAAGGCGGTTTTTATGGATGATTTTTCTATTGCTGCAATTTTTTCTGATAATATGGTTTTGCAGAGAAACAGTTGTGTCAGTTTTTTTGGGGAAGCGAAAGGTGATTTTTGTGTGACTGTTTCCATTTTTGATAAGAAAGGGGATATTCTCTCACAAAATAAATGTTTTTCTCAAAACGGAAAATGGATTTGTAAGCTTGAACCTTTGCCTGCTCAAGATGATTGTAAAGTTACTATAACTGCATCAAATTCTTCAACTAATTCAGATTCTGTTTCTGCAAATAGTTCATCCAATCCCACAATTAGTATAGATAAAACTTTTTCAAATGTAAGTATTGGTGAAGTTTGGCTTGCTGGCGGGCAGAGTAATATGGAATTTGAACTTCAAAATTGCACGGAAGGACCTGACGAAATCCAAAATCAAAAACATGATCCAAATGTACGTTTTTATTACACAAACAAAATTGCCTGGAAAGACGAACATTTTTTTGAAGCGGAAAAAAATACCTGCTGGCAAACCTGGGAAAGCGAGGGTAAAAAAGCATGGTCGGCTGTCGGTTATTTTTTTGCAAAAAAACTTGCTTCAAATTTAGGATGTACAGTTGGTGTAATTGGATGTAACTGGGGTGGAACTTCAGCAAGTGCATGGATGAATGAGTCTTATCTGCGGAAGGATGATGATTTATGTTCCTATTTAATTGAACAAGAAGAGGCAACTGCTGGAAAAACTATCGAGCAGCAGATAAAAGAATATGAAGATTATGAAAAAGCTTACAATGAATGGGATAAAAAATATTCTGTTCTCTGGCAGGAAAAACCTGGGATTTCTTGGGAACAGGCTGAAAAAATTCTTGGAAAAAATCCCTGGCCAGGTCCAAAATCATGTAAAAATCCATATCGTCCGACTGGACTTTACGATTGCATGCTTTCGCGCATTACTCCTTACACTTTGCAAGGTGTAATCTGGTATCAGGGTGAAAGCGATGACCACAAACCTCAAATGTATGCAAAACTTTTTGGAACGATGATTCAAAATTGGCGTGAAGATTTTGATAATCCTGAACTTCCATTTATTTTTGTGCAGCTTCCAGAACATCGCTACGAGCAGGATAAAGATTTTAAACATTGGTGTCTGATTCGCGAAGCTCAGTTGAAAATCCACCAAACTGTCAAAAATGCATGGATGACTTGTGCGATGGGGTTAGGACAATACAGTGATATTCATCCTCGTGCAAAAAAAGTGTTGGCGGAACGTATGGAACAAAATGCCCTTTCAAATGTTTACAAAATGCTTCCTCCTCAAAATGTACTTTCACCAATTTTAAAAGATTATTTTGCAAAAGATGGTAAAATCACATTATTCTTTGAAAATGCAGATTCTGGTTTTTTAGTTCATGAAGACTCACAGACTCTTGAGAATTACAAAAAACTTGAACAGATTCAAGGAAATGTTGTTTCTGACGATTTTACTGGTTTTGAAGTTGCCGGAACTGATGGAGTTTATTATCCTGCAAAATTTGCTTTGGGTGGCACAGATTCACAATTAAACACAATCACTTTGTGCAGCAGTAAAGTTCCAGAGCCTGTTTTTGCAAGATATGGCTGGTACAATTATGGTCCGTTCCCGATTTTTGGTAAAAATAAACTTCCAATGTCACCTTTCAGGACTTCTACAAAGGATGGTGCAACGGTAAATCAGCATGCAGAGATTCAGCAGATTATGACGTGCAGTTAGGAAATCATTCTGAAACGTTCATCTTTTTTGTTTTTTTTTCTATTTATTTCTCTTTTGTATTGTTCAGCACAGCCTGTTCCCGGTTCATATTATGATTTTCTGGACGCTACAAAAGACATGGAAGTTGGACATCCGAAAAACAAGCTGATTATTTACCGTCCGCAAAATAATGGAGAAATAAACGAAGTGCGCTGTTATCTGCGGCTTTTGGATGAAAACGAAAATGATGTGACTTTTTCTGCCTGTTCTGCAAAATATGAATGGATTGAAAATCACTATGATACAGGCTCATCTAGAAGTTTGCAGGAAATTTTCTCGTCAGCACAACAAAAAACTAATCTTTATGATTATAAAAAATCATATTTTTTGAGTGGTTCGATGGCTATGCATCTGACTTTAAAACCTGGGAAATATAAAATTCTTTTTTACACGCCAGTGGATAAGCAGAATAATTTTTCGTACAGCATTGAAGGTACAAGACCTTTTGAATGGAAATCGAACATTTTTGAATACAACACAGAAAATCCTGCCAAAGTAATTTTTGTTTCGCCAGTTGTAAACGAGAATGGTTTTTATAACGGCTGTTGGTTCATAGACAGTAAATCGCCAGGATATTTTAAGGACGCAACTATTCCACCACAACAAAAAGAATAAAAAGGGACAGACCTTGTTTCTTTTAAATAATCACTTCTCCTTGACGAATCACCTGGACATTTCCGTTTTCCAACTTGATAAGTGTGGAAGGTAACGCACCTTTTTTCTCACCATCATCAACAATTAAATCTACCTGACTTCCAAAAGTTTCCTGGATTTCTTGAGGTGTATCTAAAATCGGGCAGCCGCTTTTGTTTACGCTTGTGCTGAAAACGTGAGATTTACACATTTCAATAATGCTCCGAAGCCAGCTGTCTTTTGGGCAGCGAAAAGCTGTCGTTTGTTCATCATCAAAACTTTTTTTATTGTGAACAATTATTGTCAAAGCTCCCGGCCATTTTTCCAGAATTTCAGGTGGAATAAAATCGTCAGTGTAATCAAAAATATCATCTGGTTTAGCAATCAACTGGATAAATGGCTTATTTTCTGCCCGTCCCTTTATTTCACGGATTTTTTTTGCTGTATCAGAATTTACAATTGCACTAAAACCGTAAACTGTATCTGTTGGAAGAATTGCTATTCCCCCATTTTTTAAAATTTTTGCTGCAGTTTGAGCCGAGTTTTCATCATTCTTTGAAATCATCATTTTTTTTCCACACATTTCCATCAAAAGTATAAACAGTTTCTTCGCAATTGCCTTTCAATCCATTTCCCCAGAATTTTTCAATTCCGTGATTTTCAAGATAACAAATCATGCTGGCAATCAAAGCTCCATGAGCCACAACCATATAACATCCGTCCGGGTTTTCCTGAAATTTTGGTTCTATAACAGTCTGTACAAATTTCTTTGTCCTCTGACAAATCTGGTCAAAAGTTTCTCCGCCTTTTGGTGGAACATATTTTTGTGGTTCAGTAAAAAAATACTTTCTGGGAGTATCTGTGTTCAAGAAATCATCAGAAAAGCTGCCTTCTAACTCTCCAAATGAAATTTCAGTGAGTAAATCGTCTTTTATAATCTGAATATTTCTGTGACCGCGAATCAGATTTGCTGTTTCGTAAGCCCTGCTCAACGGTGATGAATAAATGCAGTCAAAATGAACGTTTTCCAGTTTCTCTCCAAGTTTGCCAGCAAGAATCCGCCCATTGCTGTTCAATTCAATGTCAGTTCGCCCTTGAAAACGATACTGTACATTCCATTCTGTTGTTCCATGCCTTACAATGTAAAGTTTCATATTTTAATACCTTATCCTTTTAATACTTGTGATTTTACTAACCAGGAAATTGCAAACTTCTCCTGAAGGTTCCAGCACAAAACGCAAAACAGATTCTCCTTCGTTTTTTGAGATTCCGATTGCATGTCCCAAAAATGTAGAAAAATCTTTTTCATCCTGCTGATTTGAATGAATAATTGCAGGTGAATTCAAAGTTGAATTTTGTTTTGGCAGTTGAATCTCCATTAAATCATCATCTTTTATGGAAGATTCTATCAAATGAACTTTTCCAGCGTAGTCTGTACCTTTCGCCTCAAAAATTTCAGTTCGCACGGCTGTATGTTGCAAATGTTCTTCGCATATAATAAGTTGATGTTCAATTCGATATTTAAGCGATGCTTTTTGATTTTCGTCAATATCCATTTTTTCAAGAGTTTTAAGTAAATCGTTCTTCAAATCATGGTTTTTCTTTTTCCTATATTCAGACAAATCATCAGAAATTTCAGAAATTTCATCAAACAGAAAAACTTTTTGAGCATTTCGCAAAAGCGGAAAAGTCGTGAACTCTGAAAACTCAGTAGAAGTTTTTGTTTTACCCAAAAAATCAAGTCCACTTTGTAAAACAAAATCCTTTAAGTCAGAATTCTGTGGGATTTTTAAAAAATAAATGCCAGGCGCAAGTTTTTCTTTGATAAATGTTTTGATTTTTGGATTATTTTCCACCAGAGAGGAATTATTCTCAGAAACTTTTAGGACATATCCTTCATACAAAACTGCATTGTTATAAGTATTGAACCATTCAGCAATATTGATTTTTAAGTTTTGCGGAATTTCATAATTCGAATAATCTGACAAAAGTGAAAAAATCCTTTCTGGAGTAAAACCATAATCAAATGCGATAGAAACACTTTGTTTTGTAATTTCAAATTCGGTGACAACATCATATTTTTTGATAAACATAAATATAGAAAAATCAAGTAGTGTTTTCAAATCAAGACCAGGCAAAACAGTAACTGTAAAAGTTGAATCTATGCTTAAAACTTTTAAATCATAATGATTTTGTACAGGCTTTACCATAAGAGAATTTGCAGCAAAAATTTCAGTACCATTTTCAGCTTTTCCCAATTTTTGCAAAAATCCGAATTCAATTGCACTATCAATCATAGCTTCAAGAAGAGCAGAATCCTGCAAAATGTGTTCGGTATTATCCTGACGTGCCGCCTGCAATATCTGGCTAAAACGGCTGGAAATGTTTTTTTTCCCGTCACAAGACGAATGTTGTTTTAAACTTGTCAAAAAAGCTAAACGAAGAATGTTTTCTTTGGAAAAACCATTCTCAGGTATAGATGAAAGACAGTCTAGCAAAAGTTGAGCCTCTTTTCTCAATCCTTCGTTACTTAATCTTGAAACACTAGCCGCACAAATCAATGAATATTGAAAATTTTCAGGTAAAAGTGAGAAAGACTGTAATCTGGAACTGTTTATTTCGAAAGTTCTGTCACTTTCCCTGAAAATCGAAAGGTTTACAAATGCTGTTGTCAAAAGCTGAATTACTTTTTCTTTTTCATAAAATATTTCATTCAGTCGTGAAATATCAATTTTCTTTAATGAACCGTCAGCCTTGCAGGAAATGCCTTTGTTCATCACAAAAGAAATAAACGCTGCTAAAAAGTTTGGTGAAAGTACAAATGCATCATCAGTAGAAAAAAACACTACTTTTTCTTCGGGAAAAATCAATTTTCTGTTAAAAAAAGGTTTTAAGTCATCTTTCAAAAATGGATTTATGTAAATATTGTCTGTCAATGTCTGAGGATTTGTCTTTTTATAAATCAAAAGACGTTCACAAAGATTCAAAATTTTGGAGTATATCTTTTCTTCCGTAAACTCACCATCAAAAAAATCAAATAAAACCTGCTGTGAAGGATGTTGAATCAAATCAACTGCTGTGAGAATTTTGATATCAAACTCGTCAAGTAAATCCAGAATGCTCTGAAGATTTTCAGGTTTTCTGATAAAACTTGCAAGCTGAGAAACAAGTCTTTGTTTATTGTACGGAGTTTTTATTTCACCAAGATAAAGACGCATCAAATAAAAAAAATCTTTATCAGAAAGAGAAGTTATAGATTCCTGCCACTCTGCTATTTCAAAATCATTCTTCAAAGTTCAACTCTCCGTCATATTTGACAATTTTATATTCATAACCCTGTTCTGCAAGAAATTTCTGCCTGTTTGAGCCGAATTCTTCTTCCACAGTATTTCTCGTAATCAAAGTGAAAAAACGGGATTTCCTTTCTTTAGGACGCAAAATGCGGCCAAGTCTCTGGGCTTCTTCCTGTCTGCTTCCAAAAGTTCCGCTTACTTGAATTGCAACAGAAGCATCAGGTAAATCAATCGCAAAATTGGCAACTTTCGACACAACAAGAACTTTTATCTTACCACTTCTAAAATCATCATAAATCTTATCACGCTCCAGATTTGGAGTTTTTCCTGTGATGATAGGAACAGACAGTTCTTTTGCTATCAAATCAAGCTGCTGAAGATACTGACCAATCACAAGGATTTTATCCTCGTGACATTTTTGAATGATTTCCTTAACAATAGGTATTTTTTCCGGATTCATACTTGCAATCTTATGTTTTTCACGTGCGGTGGACACAGCATATTCTATTTCAGACGAAACGGGTAAATCAATTCGCACTTCAATGCATTCAGCATCAGCAATCCAATGTTCACGTTCAAGTTCTTTCCATGGAATATCATATCTTTTAGGTCCCACAAGACTGAAAACATAACCTTCGCAACCATCTTCGCGCACAAGAGTTGCAGTAAGTCCAACACGACGCACTGCTTGAAGTTCAGCTACCACCCTGAAAACAGGTGCCGGAAGCATATGAACTTCATCATAAATAATCAAACCCCAGTTTCGTTTATGAAAAAGTGAAAAATGAGGATACGGACCTTCTTTATCAGGACGCCATGTCAAAACCTGATACGTAGCCACAGTAACAGGTTTTATTTCCTTGTTTTCACCAGAATATTCAGCAATCTGTTCTCTAGTTAAATCAGTTTTATCCAGAAGCTCATCAATCCACTGATGGACGGCAGAAATATTAGTTGTAATAATCAAAGTACTTGTTTTCAGCATGTCCATAATTGTCATGCCAACAATTGTTTTTCCAGCACCACAAGGCAGAACAATTGTTCCAAATCCAGTGCCAGGTCCTTTGTCACCAATCAAAGCCTGAGCTGATTTTTTTTGATAATCACGAATGATAAATTTTCTGCCATTTGACAGTCTTTCTCTCAAATTGATAGTCAAACTTTCACCATCGCAAAGAGGAACTTCATCTTTTACAGGCCAGCCTGCCTGTAAAAGCAGCTGTTTGATAGTCCCTCTATCAGTTAATTTCAAAATATATGAAAACTCGGGAGCATCTGGTGCGATTGATTTCACAGGAAAAGTCAAATATTTTTTTATAGAATTATTTGCACCAATTTCTTTGAACACAGCAAGACAATCAGCAACCAAATATAAATACTGTTCCGTTATTTTTTGTAAAATCTCTTTTCCATTCTCAGTTTTTTTGATAATTGTTTTTTCACAAATATCAGAAAAATGAACATCTGGGGCATCAATCAGTTTGATTTTTCCAAATCGACTGGAAATCTCTTTAATCCATACAATAATTGACTGCGGCACATCATAGCGTGCATATTTTTGAAGGACTGAAACAGCATCATCAGCAGAAAAATTTGCACTGGCGGCATTCCACAGAGAAAGAGGAGACAATTTGTAAGTATGCAGATGTTCGGGCGACTTTTCCAACTCAGCAAAGGGAATTAATGCATTTCGGCACTCTTCTGCCAGAGGAGCGTGAACATCAAGTAAAAGAGAACGGTCACCTTGAACAATTAATGGATTTTCATAATTCATCGTAACGTTTAATTATAGTTTAAAACTGAAAATGTTTAAAGAGAAGAAAAAAAATTGTCAAACGAGGTTTTAAGCAAGGTCTGTCCCTCTTTTTTTTGAAAACTCAAAAAAAAGAGGGACAGACCTAGTTTCAAAGAGGGACAGACCTAGTTTCAAAGAGGGACAGACCTAGTTTCAAAGAGGGACA
>CAMBMW010000104.1 GCA_945868875.1 uncultured Treponema sp. | reverse complement strand
CTGTCGAAGAACTGCGCCGCTGTTGTGCGACGGTGAATGTTATATTATACTCATTAAAAAAAAGTGTCAAGTGCTGACTAGGGATTTTTTTTATTTTTTTTAAATTATTTGCCTTATATCATTATTATTATTATTTTATATATAAGAAATATATCCTGTTTTCTTTTAAGTTTATCAGGGAAAACTGGAAATATTTCAAATTAACTAAAAAAGTCACGCTAAATAATAACCAATTCTGAAATTTAGGTTCAATTTCGAGTTTTTTAATTTTAAACAGTGGCAAGGATTGTAAGGGCTGGCGTAGTCAGTTCCGAAGCGTAGCGAAGGAATGAAGGTAGCACGAAGTGCGTACGTAACCCTGAAAAGCCTGATTTTTGCGAAGCAAAAAGCCACCCAAAGAAAAAAAATTAAAACTCGACATTTGTCCATTTATATATAGAAGGTAATGCTTATGAATTATGAAAATTTTACTATCAAAACGCAGGAAGCTTTACAAGAAGCTTCTTCGATTGCCAACAGAAACGATAATTCTGAGATTGGATGTGAACACGTCCTTGAGGCGTTGCTTGAACAAAAAGATGGTTTAATTGCACCAGTAGTTGAGCGAATTGGAATTCCTTCCGCTGAATTACTCACTAAAGTAAAGCAAATCATCAGTCAGAATCCAAAAATTTCTGGTGGTGCTCAAGTTTATTTTTCTTCACAACTGCAAAAAGTAATTGCAAAAGCCGAAAACGAAATGGCTGCATTAAAAGACCAGTATCTTTCGACGGAACATATTTTACTTTCAATGACACAAGGAGAGGATAAAACCTGTGAATTACTTCGCTCTTGTGGAATCAATCATAATGCAGTTATAGAAGCATTAAAATCTGTACGTGGAAATCAAACTGTAGATAGTCAAGATCCTGAAAGCAAAACTCGTGCACTTGAAAAATATTGTCGTGATTTGACAGCTGCTGCTCGAATGGATAAAATTGACCCTGTAATTGGTCGTGACGAAGAAATCAGACGAGTAATGCAAGTTCTTTGTCGACGTACAAAAAATAATCCTGTAATAATTGGCGAACCTGGAGTTGGAAAAACTGCAATAGTCGAAGGTTTAGCACGTAGAATTGCTTCTGGAGATGTTCCAGAAAGTTTAAAAAATAAAAGACTTTTGGCTTTGGATTTAGGTAGTCTTGTTGCAGGAGCAAAATTCCGCGGGGAATTTGAAGAAAGACTCAAAGCCCTCATCAATGAAGTTCAAAAATCAGAAGGACAAATCATTCTTTTTATAGATGAACTACATACGCTTGTGGGAGCTGGTGCAAGCGAAGGCAGCATGGACGCTTCAAATCTTTTGAAACCGGCACTTGCAAGGGGAGAACTGCGTGCAATTGGTGCTACAACTCTTGACGAATATAGAAAATATATCGAAAAAGATGCAGCATTGGAACGACGTTTTCAACAAGTTTATTGCGCAGAGCCTACAGTTGAAGATACAATCGCCATTTTGCGTGGACTTCGTGAAAAATATGAAATCCATCATGGAGTTCGTATTGAAGACGAAGCACTTGTGGCAGCGGCAACCTTATCTGATAGATATATAACAACACGTTTTTTGCCAGATAAAGCAATTGATTTGGTCGACGAAGCAGCCAGCAGACTTAAAATGGAAATTGAAAGTCAACCGACAGAACTAGACCAGGTAGAACGAAAAATTCTCCAGCTTCAGATAGAAAAACAGTCACTTTCAAAAGAAGATGACCAGGCTTCAAAAGAAAGATTGCAAAAACTTGAGAAAGAACTTGCAGAGATTTCTTCTAAACGCGATGCTATGAAAATGCAATGGCAAAACGAAAAAGAATCAATCAATAAAAGCCGAAATCTAAAAGAAAAACTTGAAAATGCACGTTTTGAGCAGGAAAAATATTCACGAGAAGGAAATCTGGAAAAAGCAGCAGAATACAAATACAGTATCATTCCGTCGCTTGAAAAAGAACTTGCAGATGCACTTCAGGCTGACAAAACAAAAAAAGATGAAGGCAGAGAAAGTTTACTTCGTCAGGCTGTAACAGAAGAAGACATTGCAAAAGTTGTTTCATCCTGGAGTGGAATTCCTGTAGCAAAAATGCTTGCAGGAGAAAAACAAAAATATCTGAAACTTGAAGAAGTTCTGCATAAACGTGTTGTAGGACAAGATTTAGCTGTTCAAGTCGTAAGCGATGCCATTCGTCGTAACAGAAGCGGATTAAATGATCCGAATCGTCCTCTTGGAAGTTTTATGTTCATAGGACCAACAGGAGTTGGTAAAACAGAACTTGCAAAAACACTGGCAGATTTTCTTTTTAATGACGAAAAAGCTCTGACTCGTATAGACATGAGCGAATATATGGAAAAATTTAGTGTAACACGTTTAATTGGAGCACCACCAGGATATGTAGGTTACGACGAGGGTGGACAATTGACAGAAGCAGTTCGTCGTCGTCCATACAGCGTCATTCTGTTTGATGAAGTAGAAAAAGCTCATCCAGATGTTTTCAACGTGCTTTTACAGGTTCTTGATGATGGAAGATTAACAGACGGACAAGGACGTGTCGTTGACTTTAAAAACACAATCATCATCATGACAAGCAATCTGGGAAGTAATCTGATTTTGGAAGATGCAGAAAAACAGGAGCAAAATGGAAGCAGCGCTTCTCTCGAAGTTTCTCAAAATGTCAAAACCCAAATTGATTTACTTTTGAAACAGACATTCCGCCCGGAATTTTTAAACAGAATCGATGAAATTGTAATGTTTGGACAGCTTGGAAAATCCTGCATTAATAAAATCGTTCAAATCCAGCTTGAAAGAGTCTTTGCAAGATTGAAAGATAGAAAAATCACGCTTCATTTTGACGATTCTGCAATGAATTTTCTGGCAGACGTTGGCTATGAACCATCAATGGGTGCGCGTCCTGTAAAACGTGCAATTCAGACTTATGTTGAAAATCCTCTTGCAAAAGAACTTTTGTCCGGAAATATTTCAGAAGGAAGCGATGTAGACGTAACTTTTGTGCAGGATAAAAGTGCGCAGCAAGAACCAGAGAATCAAACGGAGGAAAATCTGGCTGGAAAACTGGAGTTTAAACCCCATTTGTGATAAAATGAAATCATGTTAAGTTATCAACATGCATTTCACGCAGGAAATCACGCGGACATTTTAAAACATTACGTTTTGACTTATGTTTTGCAAAGTTTAAACAAAAAAGAAAAACCATACACCTTTTTTGATACTCATTCCGGCAGCGGAATTTACAGCCTGCAGGATGAAAGAATCATCAAAACAGGTGAAGCAGAAAAAGGCATAACTGAACTTTTAAAATGTCCCGATTTTCCTGAGCAAATGCGTGAATACATAAATTTCGTGGAAAAATATCACAAAAAAAATCAGTATCCCGGCTCCCCTGAAATTGAAAGAAATTTCATGCGCAGTCAGGATACACTTATTTTGTCTGAACTTCATCCTCAGGAAATACAAAATCTGCAGAATAATATGAAAAATCCGCCAGATTTCAAGGAAACTCCATTCCCGACCATTCAGATTCATAAAAGAAACGGCTGGGAACTTTTAAACGCACTCACGCCGCCAAAAACAAAACGCGGTGCTGCACTCATTGACCCAAGTTACGAAGAAACTCAGGATTATCTGGACGCAGCAAAATATATCAACATGGTTCATAAAAAATGGAATACTGGAATTATCATGCTCTGGTATCCCTTGCTTGCCCACCGCGAACAGGAAATCAACCAGATGCTCGAATCAATCTGTGAAAATGCAAAAAAACTAAACCAGAATATTGAAATCAAAAATCTCACATTAAAAGTCTATCAAAAAAATGCCCCGGATTTGCCTCGCCTTTACGGAAGCGGAATGCTGGTTTTGAATGCACCCTGGCAGCTCGACGAGAATGCCGAACAAATCATAAAATTTGCCCAAACCCATCTTTATACAGATTATAAATAATATAGCCGAGAACTGTTTTCCAACGAGCCGTTCCACAGCTCCGCTATCGCTCCGGCCGCAAGCGGCTCTCACTTCGTTCGCCTGTTCCAGACTCGGGACGCTGCTCAAGTTTAAACCCTGCGCCATGTCGCTTCGCGACATTCACAGTCAACTGGCGAAATCAAAAAAATAACCACTCAAAAAGTCTAAATCAAAAATGAAAGCGAATCCCCATCTCTACAGGAATTCTTACTCCAACATCACCCAAAAGAAAATCACCAGCTTTTTGGAAAGTATTACCTGGAATTATAAAAATATTTGAAGTTGCCTGAACATAAAGTTCAAGAAAATTGTCCATCAAAGGCCAGTCGACTCCAAAAAATATTCTTAAACCATAGGAACCAAACGTATTTTTATTAGCAGAAAATAAAATATCACCGCTCAGACCAACACCGCTGTAAAAAAGCCAGTTTTCATAATCTTTCTGAAGATTTAAAAGCCAGTAATCAGCAAAAGCAGACGCACCAATTGCAAAATCGTCATAAAAACTTCCACTTTCAATACCAAAACCAATCACAAGCGGAATTCTAAAAAACTTGAGAGTTCCAGTAACATTTTCAAAATGACCGACACCGTCTGAAAATGAAGGTCCGCCACCAATTTGGACTCCAGCTCCAATCGCAAAAACTCTTGTGCAGAATAAAAAACAAACACAGAAAACAAAAGAAAGAAATTTTTTATGACATTTAAACAATTTATTCAGAAACAAAATGTTCTCCAGAAAATCAGTTTTTCTTTTTTAAGGATGAAAAAAAATCTGCAATTTTTTGAAAGATTTTCTTGAAAAAAAGAAATATTTTATAGAAGAAACCTGGATTTCTTAATTTTTCAAGACGCTTGTATCCTTCCAGAAGTTCATCATCAGTAAATTCCTTTCGCTGATTGTTTTCTTCAATTTCCATTTCAAGCTGATCTACATCAGAAATGTTATCAATAATATTTGCCTGAATGCTCGTCCAGCCAAGTTGAATTGCAGCCTGAAGTCTTCTTTCGCCAGCAATCAATTCATATTTTCCATTCAAAGTGATAGGATTCAAAAGTCCATAAGTTCTAAGGCTGTCTTTTAAATCTTCAAGATTTCCTAAATCTTTACGAACTCTTTTTCTAATCTTAATGTCTTTAATCTGAACTAACATATATCCCTCACTTAAAAAGAATTAAGTTATTATCAAATAATCTAACTAATCCATCAAATAATTATAATCATAATCAATGTTCGTATCCACAAGATTTGCTTCCATGTCATCAATTTTTTCTTCCAGTGAATCAGATGTACTTTCAAAAGAATAATCTCCATCAAGAAAGTCAAGATTCAATTTCAAAGGCTGTCGTTCAAACTCAAAATCAAGTTTAAGACCAGTTTTCATCATCTCTCGTTCCAATCTGTTGATTGCCATAGTTGAACTTGATGTTGAAGAATGGATAGGGCACAGTTCAGTTGGCTCAGTTCCTTTTAAATACCATTGTGTAGTTTTGTTGTCACCGCAAGCTTCGGTCAAAATCTGACCGCTTTCAGAACAAACTGTACATTCAATTACACCTTCAAGAGGCTTGTTCCAGTCTTTCAAAGGAAGATTTTCATGAATCTTATCAAAATATTCACCCCATGCATAACCAGCCAAAGTGGCACCTGTAATATTCAGACCAAGAGATTGACCTGGTTTATCAAAACCAAACCAGAAAGCAGCAGCGTAGTATGGAGTAAAACCGCAAGTCCAGGCATCAGCCCAGTTTTGGGTAGTACCAGTTTTGCCAGCAGCCGGCATAGTGTAGCGGTTTTTATTTTCATCACGATAATTGAAATGCCAAGCCTGAGCAGCTAAAGTACCACCGTTATTAACAGTCTGTTCCAGAAGTTTAGTCATTACAAAAGCAGTCTGAGGAGAAATTACTTGAATTTTTTCACCTTTAGCAGCCTGTTCCTTTCGAATATCCAGTTCAGGATTTAAAATAACATTGCCATTCTTGTCTTCAACAGTCCTGATTGCCATAGGAGTGATTTCTTTTCCACCATTTGCAAAAATTGCATAAGCGCGCGCCATTTCAACAGGACGCACAGAACAAACACCAAGACCAATTGGATATCCTGGAACAAACGCACGCGAAGCAATCTCATTTTTTGGAATTCCCAGGAGAGCTACAGCTCTGTCTATTGCAGCTTCAAAACCAATTCCATCCAAAATTTTGAGAGAAGGTACATTCATAGAACGAGTCAAAGCCCTCCATAAAGAAACATCCCCTTCCCATTCACCTTTAAAATTCAAAGGAATGTAAGGTTTACCATCTGCAGTATGGAAAACAACAGGAGTATCAGAAATCTGAGTAGTTGGAGTATATTTTTTAGAATCAATTGCAGCAGAATAATAAAGAGGTTTGAAAGTAGAACCTGGCTGAACTTTTGCCTGAGTTGCACGTATAAACTGATTGTCAGAATCGAATTTACTTCCGCCCACAAGAGCATCGATATAGCCATTTTCATGATTCAATGCAATCATTGTGCCTTCAATAGTAGTTTTTTCATCTTCCTGTTTTGCAATTGCAGTTGCACGATTAATCACATTAACTTTGAGTTTGTCTTGCCCAGTAATCAAAGACAACACATCCAGAATCGGATTAATCTGACTGATATAAGTATTGTTTGCAACCTGTTCAGCCCGTTTTTCACTCATTTTTAGCGATGGAATGTCAAAAAGAAGAGAAAGCATTTCCGTCAAAGGAACATAAGTATTGAAAGCAATATCAGATTTTGAAGAATGTTCATTTTTGTAACGAGTATTTGCAATATCAATATATTTTTCCATTACAGATTGAGCAATCTGCTGATGCTGAAGATTCAAAGTAGTGTTAACAGTAAAACCGGAAGTATAAATATCATCAGAACCATAAATCATACTTCCAAGTTCACGACGAACATACTCACTAAACCATGGAGCCTTGTCATCACGCATCATATAAGCAGAAGTAGAAGTTCTTGTAAAATCAAAACTATCCCAATAATTATCAAAAGACTGGTCAGATTGTTCCTGAGTAATATAACCGTTACTTACCATAGCAGATAAAACATCTTTCTGCCTGTCCATAGCCCTGTTCGGATGATCAAAAGGATTATAAAAAGCCGGATTCGAAAGCTGAATTACAAGAATGGCAGCCTCCGCCGGAGTAATTTCAGTAGCACCATGTCCAAAATAATATTTAGAAGCAGCATTAACACCGTAAGTTCCGCCACCAAAATAAATCTTGTTCAAATAAAGTTCAAGAATTTCGTTTTTAGAATAACGGCGTTCCATCTGAATAGCCCACCATAATTCCTTAATCTTTCTAGTATATGACATATCTGTTCTGTCACAATATAAAGTACCAGCAATCTGCTGAGTCAAAGTAGACCCACCACCAAGAGATTTTCCAGTGAGTTTACCAAAAATTGCACGCATAACTGCTTTTACACTAAAACCTTTATGAGAAAAGAAAATTCTGTCTTCACGAGTGATAAGGGCATCAATTAAGTGCTGAGGTAACTGTTGAAAAGAAATAATTTCACGTTTTTCATCAGAAGCAAATTCCGTAATCAATTCACCGTTAATATCCAGAAGTTTTGTAGGAAGAGCAGTGTCAAATTCAGAAATATATTCAGAGTTTTCGATATTTTTTGTTTCAGAAAGAGCCCAGCCTAAAAGAGCCCCCATCGACACAGAAGAAATAAACAATAAAGATAAAAAAACAATTCCAGATTTCTTAATTTTTGCCATATCATTATATTATAAATTAATTTCTACTATTATACAAGATAAAGAAAAAGATAAAGCAGGGCAAACGCATTATAAAAAATATTTTCATAAAAGTTGGCGCGAGGGAGTGAGTCACAGGGCAAAAAGACTTTTTTTGGGGCTGCCGCGA
>CAMBMW010000103.1 GCA_945868875.1 uncultured Treponema sp. | reverse complement strand
CCTAAATCTTATTTATTTTTTTGTATTAATAGATTAATAATTACATCGGCAGCTTTTGCCATTTGGTTAAGTGAAGCCCACTCATTTTTTGAATGAAATTCGTGTCCACCAGTAAAAATGTTTGGAGTTGGAATGCCCATTTGAGTAAGTCTTGAACCATCCGTTCCCCCGCGAATCGGTTTCTTCACAATCTTCACTCCAGAATCTTCATAAGCTTGTTCCAGCCTATTTAAAATCTCAGGATTTTCCAACATTTTTTCTTTCATATTCAAATACTGTTCGTTAAACTGTACATCAGCCTGACCGCCCAACTCATTTGTCACCTGATTTACCGTATTCAAAATAATTGTTTTCTCTTTTTCAATTTCTTTCATATCAAAAGAACGCAAAAGCAGATTCACACACGCACTCTCAATCGTTCCAGAAATATCCATAGGAGAAATAAATCCTTCATAATCCTGCGTAGTTTCAGGAAGCATATTTTCTGGCAAAAGCGAAACGAATTTTGAAGCAAGTCTCACAGCGTTTACCATACCGCCTTGTTTTGCATAACCAGTGTGACACGCCTTTCCTGTAAATCTGACGCAACAACTAAATGCATTAAAACATTCAGATTCAAGTTCACCTTCGTCACCACCGTCCACAGTAACAGCCATTTTCGATTTTATGATATTCAAAGGAACTTTATCCATCCCATGACCGGTTTCCTCATCAGGAGAAAATATAATTTCAATCGGACCATGGGGAAAATCTTCATAATGATTCATCAGAAATTCCACAGCAGTCATAATCGCACTCACGCCTGCTTTATCATCAGCTCCCAAAAGAGTGGTACCGTCAGTTTTAATTATCGTGTCATTCTCATGTGTTAAGGAATTCTCAGCGCTTTGCACCGAAATTACAGGTTTTACATCCTTTCCAGAAACTTCATCAGATGTATCAATATGCGCCATCAATAAAATAGAAGGATATTTTTCACGCTCCTGGGGGTCTATAATGTTTGAATCAATTTTTGCAACAACGTAACAAAAATCAGTCAAATAAACATTCCTTGTTCCAAGATTTCGAAGCTCTTTCACAAGCATTCTAGCCAAATCCCACTGCTGCTCTGTGGAAGGCATTTTTCCTTCATCAGCCTTTTTTTCATCACTTTCTGACCAGACTTTCACATAGCGAATAAACCTGTTTAAAAGTTTATTCATTTCATTTTCATTTCCGTAAATATAATTCATTTTTCCTGCACCTGAATCTGTTTTTTTATCATTTTTTTTATTATTCTGCTAAGTTTTCTGTTGTTTTTTCAAGCATAGCGCTAATAATCAAATCATCCTGATACCAGTCAATCAAAAGTGAAAAAACTTCTTCTTTATAACCTTCGCAAGATGCTTTTATGCGCCAAACAGTTCCTGATTTTATCAATTTTGCCTCAACTTCTTCTAAATTAGTCCAGTTATTTTTGTACAAAATCATAAAATTGCATTTTTCAGAAATGTCATTTCCACTTTGTGCATCATAAGCATAAGTTTTAATTTTCAATTCACGAGTCATATTTTTCAAGAAATCACAGGAAATAAGACAATCTTTATCTGCAACTTCAAAACTTTTCCACCAGACATAAGGACCAACTACAACTTTCACACGATATTTTCCATGTTTCAAAAATAGCGTTTTCATAGAATAAATTTTATTTTTCGATGCAGGGCGTTCAGCCACCACTTTTTTAGAAAAATCAAATGAAATAAGTTTTTCCCAAAAACGCGTACCTTTTACAAACAAAGTTCGTTCACTTCCAGAAATCTCAGGGATATTTTCGTTATCATTTTCAAAGAAAAATGCTTTTACAGGCAAATCCATTTGTCCCGAAAGGGAGTGAGGCATTTCCATTTCAATTTGAACAGGCGAATACCATTTTTTCAAAATTGTTTTATGGAAGAACCCTGCCTTCCATGCACAAAAAACAGCAAAAATACAAGCCCCACTTGCAGCAACAATTTTCATTACCCGCCGTTTTATTTTGTCTTTTTGTTCAATCTGCGGAAAATCATAAGTTTTTGGAGTGATTACAGATTTTGCAACCTGCACCCTTAGTTCATGCGTATCATAATGCTTCAAATACCTCTTTACGATTTTTAATACTAAATCGATGGAACGAAATCTGTTTTTTGCCTTCGGTTTAATCATGTTGTGGATTAATCTGGCAATCACAGGAGGAATGGTTTTGTCAATTTTTCTGGGATGAATATATTTTCCTTTTTTGATTGTATTCAACGTTTCAATCGAAAAACTCTGCGGATAAGGTTTTGTGCCTGTAATCATTTCGTAAAGCATAATTCCAAGGGCATAAATGTCAGCACGGTTATCAACAGACGCAGAATCTTCAAACTGTTCAGGGGGCATGTATGCTGGAGTTCCAAGTGCCACTCCAGATTGAGTAACATTATCACCCTCATTTGCATCGCTGGCAATTCCAAAATCAGCAAGTTTAATCTCACCGCGTTTTGAAATCAAAATATTTCCAGGTTTTATATCCCGATGAACTATTTCTTTGGAATGTGCATATTTTAATGCATAACACGCATCCTGCATTATGAGCATTGCAACAGGGCAAGGAAGTGCGGTTTGTTTTTTTATCAGATTATCAAGAGCTGAGCCATCCACAAATTCTTCGACCATATAGCGAAAACCTGCTTCAGTAAAATAGTCAAACAGATGGACAATGTAAGGACTTTGCAAATCCAAAAGAATCTGAGCTTCCTTTTTAAATCGTTCTGCATTGTTAGATTTTCCTCTTGCAGTCATTTTTTTGATAACTACAAGACGTTTCAGTGACGGATGCATTGCCTTGTAAACAACACCCATTCCACCTTTTGCCACAATACCCAGCACTTTGTATTTTCCAATCATCTGCGGAAATTCATCACTCATTGCACACCCTCATTTTTATATATATTAAGATTCAAGTTTTCGTGATAACTTGAAAACACACTTACAATATCATTTTCTGGAGAAAACTTTTTCCAAAATTTGACGACAGCAACATTCTGCTTTTTTACATTGTGAATCTGAATAAACTTACCGCCCTGACGTAAAGCAAAATTATCTTTTACAGGCCTATGCCCGGCAATATAAACATAATCGTTTTCGTTTTGATTTTCGTTTTGATTTTCGTTTTGATTTTCGTTTTGATTTTGAGTTTTATATTCTACCTGATTTTCATTTTCCATTTGAATTCCATTCTCTTTTTCATCTTCACAAATAAGATTTTTTATGATTTGACAGACACTTCCTTCTTCAGCTTCATCATTTGCAGTCCAAGTAAAAGCATAAATAATCTGTTCATTCTTTCTGGCATTGATGATTTCTTTTCTGGAAAAATCTATTTTTGGTTCAGCATGAGAAACAACAACATTTTTTGAAACATAAACAAGTGGTAATTCTTTTTCAAAACAATGAATCAAAAATAAAATGTCATCACCGTAATAATTCTGTACAAAAAGACGACACATTTCACCTTCGTCCACAAATTTTTTAAACCCAAAATCACCATCGCCAGTCTTATTTAAAATATTTTCATGATTTCCTTTCAGAATATGAATATTTTTTGGAAAAATGGATTTCAATCTGCACAAACAAAATAAAAGAGAAAGTCCCTCCCCCATTTCAATGCACATTTTCTCGCCAAAATATTGTTTCTGTTCAAATTCCTCTTCAATCTGATACCATCTTATTCTGTTATTTTCAGAATGTAAAATGTCCCCTACAAAAACAAGGCGAATCAAATCATTTTGCACCATCTCAAACACAGTTTTTCCAGATTCTGCACCTTCTGTCCTTTCATTTTTGCAAAACAAAAAATCACTTTCGTTTTCGTTTAGAATATTTCTCACATCTGCAGATAAAATATTCAGTAAAAAATCAGGGCGGGCATGCAAATCTGGAACTACAAGTGTCAGTCTATCTTCATTTTGAAAATCAATCAGACTTCCGCATTTTTCATCATCATTTTTTGGACGGTAACTTTCATGTTCATTTTCCAAAGTTTCTGTAACTTCATTCAAAACTTCAAAAAAATCATCATAATCTGGAAGTTTTCTTTCGCTGAGAATTTTTTTTATTTCATTAAAGTCTACATTTTTCATCAAAATCTGAATAAATCAGTACATTACAAGAGTCATATTTCCGATAGTGATTTTGTCATCTTTATTGAGTTTAACATATTTTCCTGCAGGAATTTTCACACCGTTTACAAAAGTTCCGTTTGTACTTTCTTCATCTTTGATAAAATATGCATCCTTGATTTTCTGAATAAGCGCATGATGACGACTTGCAAGTTTATTATCGATGATAACATCATTATCAGAATCGCGACCAATTCTGATTTTTGCTACAAGTTCAACTTTTTTCTTGTTGAAAACTAAATATGACGCAGGTTTATTTTTTCCTACATTTTCCAGATGTTGTCCAACAGGACTGTTCTTAATAATTGTTTCGTTTGCCATAAAATAAATTATACATCACAAAATCATTTTTTCAAGCAGAGTTTTATCTATGTTTCTACTTTTTAGAAGCAAAACAAAAATCTGAAAATTAGTCTTTGTTTTCACCAAAACTGCGCAAAAGTTTAACAAACGGTGAATTATTGTGGATGGCATCTGCAAGCATTCCCAAAACTTTTCTCACTTCTTTTTTTGTTTCTTTTTCAAACGAAGCATATTTTGCTATCATTTTTGCATTTGCTACAATTGAATTTTCCATCAATTCAGAATTAGATTTAGCTTCACTTGCTTCTATTACACTAAAAATTGCTTTTACAAACTGTTCAATCTGACTTTTAGAAAGACTTTCCGCCCATTCATTAAATGCTTTATAAAAAAACTTACTTTTGGAATTAAAATCCTCTGCAAGTTCAAACTCTTTTGCACAAACCTGCCATGTAAGTGCATCATGTTCCATCACAGCAACCCCATCACTTTTTACTATTTCAAAATCAGAAGGATGATAAAAAATCATACCCACAATCGAAAGTTCAGGGTAAACACTCACAAGTTTTTCTTTTATATTTAAAAATCCAGCAGATTCATAAAACTGTTTTTCAAAACCAGGTCCGTCAAAATTGTAAATAGTTTCAATTCTTTTTTGAACGTTTTTTTCAGCAGAACTGGAAGCAGCCACAGCTAAATGACCACCTTTTGAATGCCCGATTACAATAATTTTATTTTTACATTCTTTGGCAGCATTTCCAAGATAATTTTCAGCCTCAATCACCGAAGGAATTTTCTCCAGCCAGGCAATATTAAAATCTTCTTTCCACCCAACAATAGAATCATCAGTACCTCTATAAGAAATAATCATTCTTTTATCAGCAAAAAATGTTAAAGCTGCAAACTGTTCCGCAATTTTTTCATTATAAACATTTTTATAGCCACAAATCTGCACAGAACCAAAACGAACAGAATCTCCAGCTTTAAACAATAAATCTGTAGTATTCTTGTTTATTAAATATCCGATTTTTTTTCTATCTTCTAAATCGCCTGCTTTTTTCATACGCTGAGCAAGTTCGTTCAACGTAATTTTTTCATCAAAACTTTCAGAAACAAAACCATCAAGAAGACAATACGAAATCTGAGCAAGCAAAAGTGCATCTATTTTCCCAAAAGGAACTTTCTCAAAATCTAAATCTCCGCGCCATACAACATAATCAAATAAATTGCCCATAACACCCTCTTAAAAAAAAATTGCCATCAGATTAAATATAATCATGATGGCAACAAAAAACAATATTTTTTGGAGGTTTATATGAGATGAATTCTTTTTAGACTTTAAATTTATTTACATCTTCACCAATTCTTGTAATGGATTCTGTCAAAGAAGTTGAAATATCTTTCAATTTAGTAGTTGTAGAATTCACGTAGTTTGTTCCACTAGTGATTTCAGAAACTGCAGTCGCAATCTGCCCCATTGAATTTTGAAGTGACTGAATATCTGTCATAATTGCCTGTCCACCTTCTGTCATTTCCTGAGCAGCACCACGAACTTCACTGGTACTGTTATTCATAAGCTGTAAAGCTTCCAGAATCTGCTGAGAACCAGACTGCTGTTCCTCCATTGCAGAACGAATCTGGAGAACTAAATCACCAGTCATAGAAATGCGTCCAGAAACTGATTGGAATGATTTTTCAGAAACAGAAGATGCTTCAACAACACGTGCAATTCCATCCTGAATATTATTCAATTCAATTCCAATTTTACTTGACTGTTCAGCCGATGTTTCAGCCAGTTTTCTGATTTCGTCAGCAACAACAGAGAATCCTTTACCAGCGTCCCCGGCGTGAGCTGCTTCTATTGCAGCATTCATAGCAAGCAGGTTTGTCTGCTCTGCGATGCTCTGAATAATCTGGTTTGCATCTACCATTGAAGAAGACTGGTCTGCAATTCTTTGAACAAGACTATTTACAGCAGAATTCTGTTCAATTCCAGTATTTACATCAGTTTCAAGAATTCTAAACTCATCAGCCATTTTCAAAACAGATTTATCAACAGAATTGATATTTCCAAGCATTTGTTCAACTGCAGCAGAAGCTTCTACAACGCTTGAAGCCTGATTCTGAATCATCTTATCCAAAGATTCAATATTCTTTGAGATTTCAGTTACAGCCGAAGCAGAATTTTCTACACTCTGCGACTGATTTTGAACCTGACCATTTACAACATTGATACTCTGCGACATCTGATTGATTGTTGCAGTTGTAGTAGAAATCTCATCAGAAAGCAGAACACCTGCTTTTTCCAAATCATCTTCGGAACTTTTTACTGTTGTCATAATCGAACGGAATTTTGCAATAAACTGATTTACAGATTTCACAAGCGCATCAATTTCATCATCTTTTTTAGTTTCAAGCTGGATAGTCAAATCAGCATCACCAGTTGAAAGCTCATCAATCAATTCGTTAACTTTATTTATTCGTTTTACAATGAACCTTATCATCAGAATGAATGTTATAAAAATAACTATTTCAATGAAAAGCGCAAATGCAATCATAATATTCTGCGAAGTTGTCATTGACTGCAAAATCTCTTCTTCTGTCAAAAGAAAAACAACAGTCCAGTCAAGTCCATTCACAGGAGAAGCAAAAAGATGCGATTTTTTTCCATTAACAACAAGACTATCTTGAAGAGGACTTTTTATATTTACAAAAGGTTTAAGTTCTGGAAAATCCTCTACAGTATTCATAACATAATCATTATCTGGATGTGCAATTATTTTCCCGGCTTTATCAAGGAGGAATGCATAACCTGTTTCACCAACAGTAAAACTTGTAATCTTATCACTAAGAGTTTTAAATCCAAGCATTCCAACATAAAAACCGAAGATATTTCCGTTGGCATCTTTAGCTGCTCTAGCGATTGGAATTACATATTGATTTGAAGTTTTTGAAAGAACCATTTCTCCGACAAAAACATCCTGTTTGGCTATCATCATTGCTTTGTAATAATCACGCTCCAAAACACCGCCTTTTGAACCAACAAGACCAGTATCGCGGTAAGTAGTTCCATCTTTTCCACAGAAAAACATATAATCATAAGCAGAATTTCTAAGCTGCTGATTGTTTTGAAGCCATTCAATTACAGCCTGTTCATCTCCAGTTTTATTTATTTCTGCCTCTGTGTAAACACGTAAATCATTTTTATAAATTTCAATCCAGTTTGATATTTCATCAGCACGACCAGCAGAAATATTCTGCACCATGCTGTATGTCGTAGTAAAATTCAAACTTTTTACATTACGTACGATAACACTAATCATACATGCAAAAATGACAAAAACAATGATAAAAATAATTAAACTTAATTTTGTACTTAATTTTTTTGTAAATTTAATTTTTTCAGCCATAAAACACCTTTTTTTGCAAACCTCAGATGACTTTAGAATAGACAAAAAGACACCATAAAAAA
>CAMBMW010000102.1 GCA_945868875.1 uncultured Treponema sp. | reverse complement strand
AAAAAAATTGATAACCAATTAGTTCTTAGAAATATGTTTTCTGAAAAATTAAGATGGGAAGTTCATAGAACGATTGAAACTAGGGATGTTTCATATTGGTATAAACAAAGTAAAGAAGACATTCCAAAAAAATTTCTTGAAAATAATGAAATAATTTCAGATATTTTCCAAAATAAAACTTGGTTAGAATCTAGAGCTTATAAATATCATTTTGAACCAGCATTAATTGATTACATGGGAGTGTTTGAAATTGCATACAAAATGATAAAAAAACATGAATTATCTTGGAGTAATTTTAAAATGAGTTACTTGTATAGAATTGAATCTTTGTTAAAAAATCCTATTGTTAATAAAGAACTTTTTGGAAACGATGAGGCATATTGGAAATGTTTCTTTTCTTTAGTTAAAAAATTAAAATAAAAAAAATTATATAAAGAATGTTATAAGTTAATTGCAAAACTAGTTTCTAAGAAAATCCGAGTGGTAAGATCCTCGTGTCAAAACACTAGGACCTTATGCAATAATTATTTTACTTTGCGTATTATTAACAATTTTAATAAAAAATACTCTGCGTACTATTGGCGATTTTTAAGAAAATTACTCTGCGTACTATTGATTTCTAGAAATTTCTTTTGTAAAATATGATTATGGAAATCAAAAGAAAAATTTATCAAAAATTGCTCAAATGGAAAGAAGAAACCAATGGTACAAAAGCCTTATTTTTAGAAGGTGCAAGACGCATTGGAAAATCTACAATTGCAAAGAAATTTGCTCAAAATGAATACGAATCCTTTGTTTTAATAGATTTTAATAATGTTTCAAAAAAAATAAAAGACAATTTTGATAATCTAAATAATTTAGATTTGTTTTTTCAGACAATTTCCCTTGAATACAATACTAAACTTTATAATAGAAAATCTTTAATCATTTTTGATGAAATTCAAAAATTTCCTCGTGCAAGAGAAGCTGTAAAATATTTAGTTCAAGATGGAAGGTTCGACATTATTGAAACAGGCTCTCTTATTTCTATAAAGGAAAATGTTCAAAATATTACAATTCCTTCAGAAGAACGAATGTTAAAAATGTATCCAATCGATTTTGAAGAATTTCTTATTGCAAAAAATGAAAAACTTCTTTTGGAATATATTTATGAATGCTACAAAAATAAAGTTCCTTTGGAGCAAAGCCTTCATGCAAAAGCAATGCACATTTTTAGAGAATATATGCTTGTTGGAGGAATGCCCCAAAGCGTTGTTGCCTATTTAGAAAATGCTTTAGATTTTGAAAAAAGTGATATTGAAAAACGAGATATTTTGGAACTTTACAGAAATGATATAAAAAAATCTGCAAAACGATACAATTCCAAAGTTTCTGCAATTTTTGAAAATATTCCAGCATATCTTTCAACTCACGAAAAGAAAATTGTGCTAAGTGAAATTAATAAAAATGCAACATTTGATAAATACGATGAGCCTTTATTCTGGCTTGATGATTCTATGATTTGTAATCTTTGTTATAAATGTAATGATCCTTGTGTAGGTTTTGCATTAAACAAAAATGAATCTAGCGTAAAATGTTATATGGGCGATACAGGTCTTTTGGTTAGTCTTGCCTTTAGTGAAAATGAAATTGCAAATGCACAGTTATATAAATCAATTATGAATGGGAAACTTTCATTAAATGAAGGTATGTTGTATGAAAATGTAATTGCTCAAATGCTAGTTTCAAAGGGAAGAAAACTTTATTTTTATACTCAATATAATTTAGAAAAACGTCGTAACGATATTGAAATTGATTTTTTGCTTTCAAACGAAAGCAAAACAAATTTTAAAATTTTTCCATTGGAAGTAAAATCCAGCAAAAATTACACAACAACATCATTAACAAAATTTGCCGAAAAATTTGGAAACAAAATAGAAAATCAAATTATTGTTCATCCAAAACAATTTAGTTTTGAAAATGGAATAATGAAAATTCCTCCATATATGATTCCTTGTTTGTAAGAACTAAATATTGATTTTAACCTAAAAAAAATACCACACGAACTCTCCCCAATTAATTTCTTTCTTACAAAAGCGAAGAATGTTAGTTCCGGGGCAAATCCCTGTGGATTTTTAAGTTCCTCTGGTCAAGCCAGAGGATGACAATTTATTTGCCATTTACGGAATGACAAACTTTATCAACAAAAACCATGTCGTCCTATTACCATGTCATTGTTACACTTGATGCGACAATCTTCGCAACAAAAAGATCTTCTAGTCAAACTAAAAGATAAAAATAGTTGAATTATATGCAAATATTGATATAATTAAGATATGTTTTAATGGAGGTTACAAAATGCCTGTAATAAAAGCAAGTGCAGATTTACGTAATAAATATTCTGATATATCAAATTATTGCCATACAACTAATGAACCTATTTTTATAACTAAAAATGGTCAAGGAGATTTAGCAGTAATGAGCATAGAACATTATGATAATATGATTGCAAAAATTGAGTTATATTCAAAACTTGCAGAAGGATTAAAAGATATTCAGGAAGGACGTGTACAGCCTTTTGAAGAAGCGATGTCAGATATAAAACAGGAGCTTGGAATATAATAACAGAAGTTGTAATAACTGACTCTGCTAAAACTGATATTAAAAATAGTATATCCTATATTAAAGATATTCTATGCAATCAAAAAGCGGCTTCTAATTTATCTGATGAAATAATAAAAGAAATTCTGTTATTGAAAGATAATCCAAGAAGTGGACCTTATGTAAAAGATTCTTTCCTTGCAAACTTAGGTTTTAGATTTTTGCTAATAAAAAATTATAAAGTCTATTATCTAATAAATGGAGATGAAGGCAAAGAAATTATTCAAATTGTCAGATTTTTGCATTCAAGAATGGATTATGAAACCATTTTAAAAAATGAAATAAACACTCAATAAGAATCAATTGTAAATTAAGTTTATAAAAAACACACACGAACTCTCCCAAAACTCACTTCTTTCTTACAAAAGCGAAGAACATTAGTTTTGAGCAAATCCCTGTGGATTTTTAAGTTCTTTTGGTCAAGCCAGAGGATGACTTTTTTGGAAACAGTTTATTGAACAAAGAATTATTGTGTATACTACAAAAGGAATAAAGTTTTTTGGATAATAAACTGAGGTCAAATAATAATAAGATGGAAAAAGCATTTGAATTGGTTTGAAAATCGATAGATTAAGAAATACTGGAGTAAAAATTAATGATAAAATTATCAAAACAGGGATAAGGCAAACAAAATATTCTGTTGATTTGGTGAGTCCAGCTAATATATCTGTAAAATGATAAAGACTTATTGAAAAAAGAATAACAGCAAAAAGTTCAAAAAAAAGAGTTGTGTATATTTTAAACAAAATAAGCAGGAAAATCATAATCAAACTTCCGTCAAAAATAACAACTTGCTTTGTGAAAAACAAGGTTTGTCCCCTTTTTTTATCTTCAATATGATAAATAGTACCAGTAAAAGCGCATATCATAACAAACAAACATAATAATCCACGTAGTGGAGATAATAAAAAATTAATATCTTTAGAAATGCCAGTTTTTTTTATCTTGAATAAACTATTTTTATTTATGAAGTTCTCATAGATTTCATCAGCTTTTTCTTCTGAAAAACTATTATTAAAAAAAAATCTGTTTCTCAAAAAGGCTTTATAAGCAAAAGTTGAAAACTCTGAAAATAATTTGCTGTACAAAATTTCTTTCGCAAATGAAAGTTTAATGCTGTCATTCTTTTGATAAATAGTAACAGCTTTTCCAATCATTTCTTCCTGTGCATTTTTAGCTATAAATTCATCAATATTTTCTAGAAAAATCCATGATGCATCATTTTGTTCTGTATCAACAGAAGAAACAGCTTCTTCTTTTGTAGTAAATAAAGTGTAGCTAATCAGCGAAAAGGTATTGTTATTTTTTAGTAATTCTGTACAGATAGTCTTACCTGCATTCTCTTTTGAAAAATCAGCGTAAAGTGCTATTTTTATAAGACTTCCATTATTTTTAGAAGAAATAAACATTGCAAAGGAAAAAAGAGAAATCAAAACAAAAATAAGGATAAAACTTTTTTTGTAAAAAAGCCGTTTTTGCATCAAAATGAGTCTGGTAATTTGTAGCTGAAAATTTGTTTTACCTTTCATGTGGATTCCTTTTTAAAAGTGTGAGAAGTGATAAAATTAATGAATAGAAGATACAAAGCAGCATTTGAAAAGTAAAATCTTTATGCATGATAGCGTTTATAAGATATGAAAGACAATTACCAGCTGGAGTAAGTTTTCCCATAATCTCAATGGGTTTTGAAAAAAAGGATAAAGGATAAAAAGCTCCGCCAAAAAAACATAGGAATAGAATCAATATGAATTGAAAAAGAATTCCATTTGAAAGGTCAGAAATGAATTCATAACTTACAAATTGAATTAATGAAATCATAATGAATAGAGGAATTAGTTTAAAAAACAGTAAAATCATTCCAAGTTCAGGATTAGTTTTTTCATATATCGGAAAATCTTTTATGATTCCAAATCTGCATAACAAATATAAAAAAAACAGGATAAGTATGCTGCAAATTGTAAAAATAAAAAAATAAACTGAATATTCACAAAGCATTTGAAGACCAACAGAAAGTCCTTTGCTTTTAAAGAATAAACGGCTTGAAGAATTTCGTTTTGTAAAAAAACTGCAGGTGATTATTGAAATATGCATCAGCAGAATGATTACCAGACTGCATGCATAATATAATGAAAAGCTGATTTCTTTTGAGTTTGATTTTTTTTCGATGATGGCAAAATCACTTCTGGAAAGAACATAATCTACATAACTGAAGTTTATATCATTCATAAGTTTGTCATATTCTTCCATTCTGTTTTGTTCTATTATTATTTTTTCAACGCTGAAAGCAGCAGACTGTGCATGATTTATGTAAATTGAAATAATTTCAGAAAGTTCTTGTATAATCTGATCTATAAAGTCTTTTTGACCGCTTCCTGTTACAATAGTTATTTGTGTGTCGTTATATCCGTACATTACAGAATCTAAGAAAGTATCCGGAATAACTGCATAACACATTATTTTTCCTGCATTAAGTTGCTTTTCGGCTGTTTTTTCATCCATGGAGAGAATATCTACATAGTTTTTAGAATAGTCAAGAGAGGGAAGATTCTTCATAATAAAATCAAAATAAGGGTTTGATTTATCTCCGATAATTGCAATCCGAATTTTTTGATTTCCTGACAGATTAGGATTAAAACGGCTAAGTAAAAATAGATAAGGAATTCCAAGACATATAAGAAATAATGCAAAAGAGAAAAAAATAGAAGGAAGAATACAAAAACCTCGTTTAAACTGAGTTTTCAGGTATTTTCTAAAAAGCGGCATATTTCCTCTTTTCGATTATATTGATATGGAATAAGTTTTGCATTTTTGATTACAAACCAGCGGTTACATAATTCGATTTCCTGAATATCGTGAGTAGCCATTAATATTGTACCACCGCTTTTAATAAACTCCCTGTAATATGAAACTATTTTTTCTTTACATATAAAATCAAGAGCAGCTGATGGTTCATCTAAAAGTAAAACTTGTGGTGAATTACAAACGGCACAGGCAATTGAAACTCTTTTTTTTTGTCCGCCTGAAAGTTTATGAACTTTTGTTTTTAAAAAATCATCAAGTTCAAGTTTATTTATAAGACCGCTTTGTAATTGATTTTTTAAATCTTTTTTAGAATACCAGAGCAGAAGATTATCGTAGACTGATAACTCTTCTATCAATGGATTTTGTTGGGGAACATATCCAAAACTTGAAATAGAAACATTTCCTGATGAAGGTTTTGTTATTTTGGCAAGAATAGAAAGGAGAGTTGATTTACCCGAACCATTCACTCCGAGTAAACCAATGCAATCTCCTTTTTCTGCAGTAAAAGAAATATTCTTTAAAATCTCTGTATTTTTGAATTTTTTACAGAGATTCTGCACAATTAATTCGGACATACTTTTTTAGAAAAGATTATCCTTAATGATTTCTTCTGCATATTCTGAAGAAATTCTTAAAAGTGTTTTCAAATCAGAAGAAATAGATGATTTGTCAATGTTTTCAAGAATCTTATCAAGGTTTAAATTTTCTAACTCAGCATAAATCTTATCATTATCATCAAAATCAATGTAATCTGCAGGGACTTTCAAAGCTGATGAAGTTTTGAGATTAGTTTTAGATTCGGTTGTAAGTGAAAAGAATGGATTTAATTCTTTATCAGTTAATGATAAAGAAATTTTTGCTTCTGATTCATTTCCTTTTGCTTCAAATACATAAGAGAAACTTTTTAATAAAGCAGTAATCGATTTATCTATATCATATTCAAAGAGTTTAAAGAATGCATTTGAAAAAGAAACTGCAACTTTTCCACCGAATGAAAGATTTTTTTCAGAGTTTTCCAGGTCAACGACTTTAAAAGTCACATAATTGCTATTATTATAATCTAAATAATAATCTCCTGAGATTTTTGAACCATTTACACTTCCATCACCGGCAAGAACAATGTTTTCACCTTGTACCGACAGATTGATATTCTCTCCAAAACTGTTCTTTTTAGAAACCTTTACTAATGACAATTCAAAATCTGAATAATCTTCTGACAGTTTTAAAGCGAAACCTTGTGATTTCAAAGCATCTGCATAAATCATAAGTTTGCTGTCAATAAGCACATAAGAGTTAAAAACATTTTCAAGTGAATTGATTAATTCTTCTTTTATTTCTTGAGAATTGATTTCCTGATTTGATAATGAACTAGTGAGAGAAAGTAATCCATTTAAGATAGAATCAAATTCTTTACTTGAATTACAGTATTCTTTCATAGCGTTTGACATATTTTTAAGAATTTCTTCCGTGAGAGTTACCGAAAGTAAAGTGTATTTACTTGTAAGAACATTGTTTTTTCCAGCTGACACTTCTACTTCTGATTGTTCAACATTTTTAATCTGAGAAACGATGGAAGAAAATAATCCGTCGATGAATGATTTATAATCAAGACTAAAAAACTTTGCTGAAGTCTCCATGTAGTCCTTCAAGGAAAGGTTAATGCCTGCTTCCTGCAAAAGCGATTCAATTGTATATGGAACTTTTATTGCACTTCCAAGAAGTTCAGGAAGTTCAAAATATGTTTCAGTCTTGTCTGTAAATGATGTGATATTAGCATGAACAATTTCTGTGTCGTTTAATGCAAGATTCAGGTTAATTCCAATATCATTCTTTTGAACTTTTATATTATCATTAAAAGAAATGGAATCTATTGAAAGGAAAGTGGATGAATCAACTCCTAAATCAGTCCCAGATAATTTAATTACTGTGTTTATCAAATCCCAGCAGGAATCTTCAATACTGAGTTTAATCTGTTCATTTGCTTCATAATCTTTGTTCTGTAATGCTTTTGAGTACAAATTCTGCAGTCGGCTAAGATTTGAAGTTGTTTTCTGAACTTCTGAATTGACAATTTTATGCAGGTATTCATCTGGATTTGAAGGTACAGATTTACCGCATGAAATTAAAAATATGCTTGTAAAAGCAGAAAAAAAGAAAACTTTGAGTTTTTTCATAAACACTCCTTTAAAAAATACAGCGTTAGCAGCGAGTTAGGATGGTGAGTATCCAAGTTTGCGATGCAACGTAATACATAAAAATAAATGGGAATTTTTTCAAACTATTAACATAGTTATAATGAAAATTATTTTATTGTAATTATTATTGACTGTCAATCGATTGGACTGCTGGTTGGATTGCTGGGGTGGTTTACTTTTTTTTTAGTTTTCCATTTAATTTTCCATTTCTTGCTACTTCTAAAAAAAAATGATAGACTAGGGGACACGTGTTTATTGGAGTGTAAGAAAAAAAACGCTGAGATTGCGCGCTTTTTTTTCTTAATTTAAAGTTTGCGTTGCAAACTTATTATTCAGGGGTTAATACAACCCCTGAAAAC
>CAMBMW010000101.1 GCA_945868875.1 uncultured Treponema sp. | reverse complement strand
ACTAATTTTACTTTTTTTATAAAAAATTGCTATATTTTTGCTATATTTATTGACAAAAACAACGATACACTTTATTCTATTATTAATTAAGTTTGACAAAAATAACAAAAAGTGTCATTTTGAAATTATAAAAAAGACAGAAAACGGAAGTACTTTATGATTCGGTTGATATTCTACTGAAATAAATCTTACATTCCCGAAAAAATCCGACTGTCTTAACCAAATTTATTTTTTACGAGGTTTAAAATGAAGAAGTATGCGTTTTTATTCCCAGGTCAGGGAGCTCAAGTAACAGGAATGATTAAAGACCTTTGCGAAGCTTATCCTGAAGCTCAAAAAGTTGTTGATGATGTTACAAAAATTACAGGCGTTGATATGGCAAAATTAATGTGGGAATCAGAACAGGCTTTTTTAAATCGTAGCGATAACAGTCAGCTTGCAATAACAACTGCTTCAATTGCTGTTATGAAAGTTTTGGAAACAAAAGGAATTAAACCTTCGGCTGCAATGGGATTTAGTCTTGGAGAATTCCCTGCTTTGTATGCTGCTGGTGTTTTGAGTTTTGAAGATGTAATCAATGTTGTTTATCAGCGTGGAAAAATAATGCAGGCAACTTGTGAGAATATTGCAGCAGCAAATGAAGGAAATCCTCCTGGAATGATGGCAGTACTCGGACTTCCACCAGAAAAAGTAATTGAACTTGCAGATTCAATTAAGGATGCTTACGCAGCAAACTTAAATAGTAGCGTACAGACTGTTGTAAGTGGAACTGCACAAGCTTTATCAGAACTTGAAGTAAAAGCAAAAGAAGCTGGGGCACGTAGAGCATTAAAACTTGCAGTAGCAGGACCTTTCCATTGTCCTTTAATGCAGGAAGCAGCAGATAATTTTAAAAACGCAATTGCAGATGTTACTTTCAATAATCCTACAGAAGTTTTATTCAGTAATGTTACTGGAAATCGTGCTACTGATGGCGAAGAAATCAAAAAGAATGCAGTTTTGCACCTTACAAATCCAGTTCGCTGGACAGATGAAGAAAAAGTTCTTGCAGATATGATTTCTGCAGATAAAGATAATGAATGGTGTTTGATTGAACCTGGTGTTGGTTCTGTTTTGGCTGGACTTTGGGCAAAAACACCATATGCCGAAGAAAGAAAATGCATCAGTGTTAACTCTGTGGAAACACTCGCAAACCTGTAATTATTTTCCGAAGGTGATTTTAAATTAATCATCTTCAAAAAATTGTAAAAGATTTGATTTTAAGCATTCGTTTTAAACCGTGGCAAGGATTGTAAGGGCTGGCGAAGCCAGTTCCGAAGCGTAGCGAAGGAATGAAGGCGCTTTGACGCCGGAACCCTGAAAAGCCTGTTTTTTGCGAAGCAAAAAGCCACCCCAAAAAAAAACTTAGAATTCGACCTTTTTTTTATAAAATTATTTTGTTTAAGAGGATAAAAATGGCATTGTTAGAAAATAAAAAAGCACTTGTAACAGGTTCAAGCCGTGGTATCGGAAGAAAGATAGTTGAAAAATACCTTTCGGAAGGTGCTGAAGTTTGGGGATTGTGTTCAAAACCAAGTGCTGCTCGCGAAGAATTGGAAAGAATTGCTGCAGAAAACAATACAAAATTCCATGAAATTTGTGCTGATGCTGCAAATCATGAAGAACTTGCAAAAGTAATAACATCAGCTTTGGCAGAAGCAGGAAATTTTGACATTCTTGTGAATAATGCAGGAATTACAAAAGATACACTTTCGTTTAGAATGAAAATTGAAGACTGGCAGAAAGTAATCGATGTAAATTTGACAGCGGTTTTTGTAATCAGTCAGATAGTTTCAAATGCAATGATAAAAGCACGAAACGGTTCTATCATCAATATGACAAGTATCGTAGGAATTCATGGCGGAGCAGGACAAGTAAACTATGCAGCATCAAAAGCCGGATTAATAGGATACACAAAATCTTTGGCAAAGGAAGTTGGAAGTCGCGGCGTTCGCGTAAATGCAATTGCTCCAGGTTATGTTGAAACAGATATGACAGCGGCTGTAAACGAAAAAGCACGTGAAGCCTGGCTCACACAAATTCCACTGAAACGTGCAGGTCAGCCTGAAGACATTGCAAATGCTGCATTATATCTTGGTTCAGATTTGTCAAGTTACGTTACTGCTCAAGTTTTGGGAGTTGACGGTGGAATGGGTGCATAAAAACCCAAAAAAATAAAAAAAACATAATTGGGAAAACAGAAATCTGCCTTTCCCAGAAAAAATATATTGCGAGGAAAAACGATGGAAAAAAGACGAGTTGTAATTACTGGAATGGGAGCAATCACTCCGATTGGAAACACAGTAGAAGAGTTTTGGGCAAACATCAAAGCTGGAAAAAGCGGTATCGCACCAATTACACAGTTTGATGCTTCTATAAATAAAGTTCACTATGCTGCCGAAGTAAAAAACTTTAATCCAGGCGATTATATGGATTCAAAAGATGCCCGTAAAATGGCTCGTTTTACACAGTTTGGTGTGGCTGCAGCAAAACAGTGTCTTGATGATTCAGGATTGATGGGAAATGCAGAAGTTCTGGATGAAACTGGAGTAGTTTTGGGAGTTGGAATTGGCGGACTTGAAGTGACCGAAGCATCAGTTCTTTCAATGCAGAAACTGGGATTTGTAAAAACAAACCCAATGGCAATTCCACAACTCATTCCAAACGAAGTGGGCGGAAACATTGCAATTAATTTTGGTTGTCACGGACCAGTTCAGTCAATTGCAACAGCTTGTTCTTCAGGAACAGATGCTTTAGGAGCAGCATTTGATATGGTTCGTTCAGGACGTTGCGATACATGTCTTACAGGTGGTGCAGAAGCTACAATCTGTCAGTTTGGTGTAGTTGCTTTTGAAGTTTTGCATGCACTTTCTACAGGATTTGATGAAGATCCTACAAAAGCAAGCCGTCCATTTGATAAAAAAAGAAATGGATTTGTAATGGGCGAAGGTGCCTGCATTATGATGTTTGAAGAATATGAACACGCAAAAGCTCGTGGCGCAAAAATCTACGCAGAAGTTGCTGGATACGGAGCTTCTTGTGACGGTTATCATCTTACTTCTCCAAATCCAGACGGAGTTTGCGGTTCAAAATGTATGACACGCGCATTAAAAGATGCTGGAATGGAACCTTCAGAAATTCAGTATTACAATGCACACGGAACTTCAACAAAAATCAACGACCCTTCAGAAACAAAAATGATAAAAATTGCATTCGGTGAAGAAAATGCAAAAAAACTCAAAATTTCTTCAACAAAATCAATGCACGGACACTGTCTTGGTGCCACAGGTGCAATCGAAGCTATGGCTTGTGTAAAAGCAATTCAGGACAGTTTCGTTCCATGCACAAAAAACCTTGATGAAGTTGATGTAGAAGGCGGTTGTGATTTAGACTACGTTCCAAACAAAGGAATTGAAATGAACGTTGACGCAGCTATGTCGGCAACTTTCGGTTTTGGTGGTCATAACGGAGCAATCATCCTCAAAAAAGTAAAATAAAATAATGGGGGAGGGAGCCCCCTCCCTGGTTTCAGCCCTTCGGGCTTACACCACCCACCCCAGCGGGGGCAAAAAATGATTTTCCACATTGCCCCCGCAACGCCCCCAGAAACATAATAAGGAATAGATTATGGCATTAACAACAGATATCAAATCACTTTTACCACATCGTGAACCATTTTTATTTGTAGATGCAATTATCAGTGCAGATGAAAAAGGTTGTGTTTGTGAACATACTTTCACAGAAAATGAATTCTTTTTTAAAGGACACTTTCCAGAATATCCAGTAGTTCCAGGAGTAATCCTTTGCGAAACAATGGCACAAGCTGGAGGCGCAGCATTGCGTTATCAGGGAATAGTTCCAGCAGATGGTCTTTTCTTTTTTGCTACTTTGGATAAAGTTAAATTTAGAAATCAAGTACGTCCTGGAGATAAAGTGCGTATGGAAATCACATATCTGAGAACAAGTCCAAAAATGATTAAGCAGGCAGGAAAAGCATACGTTGGTGATACTTTGTGTGCTGAAGCAGAGTGGATGTGCCTTGTAGGTTCTGCAAACTAAAAACTTGATTAGCAGGTTTGATTTCAATTTTTCCGTGTCAAGGATTGGAGCACCTGCCACAGGCAGTCCCGAAGCGTAAGCGTAGCAAGTTTTGCTTGCAAAACTTGGGAAGTAAAAACGAAGTTTTTACGACGGATGAGCCGCGGTTAGTCGGCGAAGTGCGCAAAGCCTGTTTTTTGCTTTGCAAAAAGCCACCAAGAATATAAAAAATTAACCTCGATATTTGACATAGTAATTTTTTTAAAAGTTTCCATTAATATAGAATTTTTTACAAAATGAGATTATAATTACATTCAGGTGGGTTGCAATTGAACAGTTTTTTTAAAAAACGAAATGTAATCATTTTTTTTGTATTTTGTCTCATTTGTCTGGTAGCTGTAGTTTTTAGGTATGCAAAACTAGCCTTGTTACCAGTTGGTGCAATCGCACAAAATGAACCTTTAGTAGAACGCGGTTCCATAGTGGACAGAACAGGTTATCCTCTTGCCGTACAGACAAATTTTTATCATGTTGGCGTAACCCTGAAAGATTTACGTGAAAAAACAAAACTTACCGAAAAATTTATCAACGACATAAGCGTTCCTTTGGAACTTGATAAAAATTCACTCAGAAAAATCCTGTCATCTTCTAAAAACTTTGTATATATAAAAAAGAAAATTACGCAGGAAGAATACGAAAACGTTCAAAAAATTACAGAATCCAAAAATTATAATTTTGTGAGTTACGAAAAAATTCCTGGAAGAACCTATCCAAATAATTCTCTTGCTTCTCAGCTCATTGGATACATGGGCGATGATGGGAAAGGTCTTGCTGGTATAGAATTTTCTCAACAACAAATTCTTGCTCCAGAAATTTCAGATGAAATGATAGAAGAAATCAAAAATAATGGATTGGAAATTCCTCAAGGACGAAATATCTTTTTAAGCATAGATGCAAATCTTCAATATAAATTGGAAAAAATCTGTCATAAAGTGATGGAACAAACTCAAGCGGAATCAATGATGCTTGTGGCATGTGATTCAAAAACTGGGGAAATTCTTTCATATATTGGATTGCCTTCTGCTGATTTGAATGATTACGGTTCATCTCCGTTAGAAACTAAGATTGATTATCCTGCAATGACAGCTTATGAACCTGGTTCTGTTTTCAAAATTTTTACAGTTGGAATTGTATACGAAACTCACGGTATTTCTCCAAATGATTCCTTTTTATGCGATGGATTATACGAAAAACGCCTTCCTTCTGGAGCGTCCATCCGTCTTTCATGTTTGGAGCATCACGGATGGTGTACTCCAAAGGACGGATTGCGTTATTCCTGCAACGATGTACTTTGTCAAATCAGCGATAAAATTTCCGAAGATGAGTTTATAGAAAGAATCAGACTTTTGGGATTTGGTTCCAAAACAGGTGTGGAATTGCCGGGTGAAACTTCAGGACTTGTAAAGGATCCTTCAAGTAAAACATGGTCTGCAAGGTCAAAACCTACAATTGCAATTGGTCAGGAAATTAGCGTTTCCGCCCTGCAGATGGTTCAGGCTGCTACAGCATACGCAAATGAAGGTGTGCCGCTTCAGCTGACGTTTATCCATAAAATCACAAATAAAGATGGTTCTGTTTTTTATGAAAATGAACCAAAATATAAAACAAGAGTTTTTTCAAAGAATACTGCAGATTACATTTTAAGCTGCATGGAAACTACTGCAAAAGCTGGGACTGGTTCTCGAGCAAATCTAAAGGATGTTGCAATTGGTGTAAAAACAGGCACTGCACAGATGGCTGATAAAGTTAACGGCGGATACAGTTCTACAGACTTTCTTTCAAGTTGTATGGCAATTATTCCTATAGATGACCCACAAATTATTCTTTACATTGTTGTGCAAAAAGCAAAAGGTGAAACTTATGGTGGAAGAATTGTTGCCCCGGTTATTGGAGAAGCAGCTGATTTGATAGTTGACCATTTGGGAATAAGTCGTGGTGGAGCTGCTTCTTTAGAACATAGCGGAGTTATTAAGATTTCTGGTTCAAATCAAATTGTGCTTGGTGAAACTGTTCCTGATTTCACTGGAAAAACTCGAAAAGATTTACTTCCTCTTTTGGAAAATCAAAACATAAAACTGAATATAAATGGAAGTGGTTGGGTTACAAGTCAAAATCCAGAACCTGGAACACCAATTTCGGAGAATATGGTAATTGAACTCAATCTGGAATAAAAATTTTTCATTGTTTTCAAATAGATTTCCTCAATTTGCTGAGATTTTGCAGAAAGATTATAATGATTTGATTCAAAAATATTGTGCGGAAGATTTAGTAGTTTCATTCTGGCAGATAAATCAGGCGAAGAATGGTCAACTTTTTGCAATTGAAAATGAAACACGACTTCATTCTTCTTATAATCCGCAAAAAGAAGCTTTTAATGCTGTGAATACTGTGGAAGTTTCTCAAAAAGGAACGACAGTTTTTTACGGCTTTGGATTGGGATATCATCTTGTGGAATGGAGTAAAATTTATAAAGATAAAAAACTGATTGTAATTGAACCAGAAATTGAACATTTTCTTGCTGCTCTTGCATTAACTGATTTATCTGAAGTTTTTAATGTAGAGAATTTGGTTTTTGCAGTGAGTTGTCAGTGTGATCAGGTGATTTTGCTTTTGGAAAATGGTCAAAAATTTAATATTGGAAATTCTGGAATTCTTGATTGTTTTTTCTTTGATATTCCTGCGTTTACTAATCATGCAAAAGAGTATTTTGAGCAGCTAAAACAATTAGTGAAAAGAAATATTCAAAAAAATAAGATAAATACTGCTACTTTCAAGAAATTTGGAAAAAGATGGTGTAAAAATTCCATAAAAAATATTGTTCAATATTCAAAGCATGAAGGAATTGGTGTTTTTCGTGATAAAGCACCTGATGGTTTGCCGTTTTTAATTGTGGGGGCTGGTCCTTCTGTAAAAGAAATTTTACCTGATTTGCAGAAAATAAAAAAGAAGTGTGTAATCATTTGTGTGGAAACTGTTTTGTGGGCATTTGTAAAAGCGAATCTTGAACCAGATTTTGTGATTTTAACTGACCCTCAGTTTTGGGCTTATAAACACATTGCAAATTTGCAGGCAAAAAATTCTTTTTTGATAACAGATATTTCTGTTTATCATAAAGTTTTTGATTTTAACTGTAAGGATATTTTTTTGTGCAATTCTCAATTTCCAGTTGGAAATTATTTTGAAAGAAAACTTGATATTTTTGATAGATTGGGAGATTTGGGAACTGGTGGTTCTGTTGCAAGTTGTGCCTGGAATTTTGCAAAGTTTTGTGGTGCTAAAGAAATATTTACAGCAGGGCTTGATTTTTCTTTTCCAGAAAAACAAACACATATAAAAGGAAGTTCTTCTGAACAAACTTTTCATACTGTTTCCAGCAGAATTATTCCTGCAGAATATCAAACAGCAAAAATTCTTTTTAGTGCAGACACTTCGTATGAAAATTCTTTCGACGAAACAAAGGTGTTGACAGATTCCAGAATGAAAATGTTTGCGTGGTGGTTTGAATCAAGAATTGCAAATTCACCTGAAATAAAGAATTTTTCACTTTGTAAGAAAAGTTTGAAAATTCCCGGGTTCAGTTATTTTTCCCTGCAAGATTTTCTTTCTAAAAAAAATGTTGAAGATAAAAAAAATGAATTTTTGTCAATTGCAGAAAAAAATCACAAAACAAGACTTAATGAAAACATCAAGATAAATATGAACAGAATAGAAGAAACTATTAAAACTTTTCCTAATCAAGATTTTTTCCAGGAATTTCCTTTTTTGAAAAAATATTTAAAAAATCCCTAATCAGCACTTGACACTTTTTTTAAATGAGTATAATATAACATTCACCGTCGCACAACAGCGGCGCAGTTCTTCGACA
>CAMBMW010000100.1 GCA_945868875.1 uncultured Treponema sp. | reverse complement strand
GAAATGCTATGCATTTCTCGCATTTTTTGCGAAGCAAAAAGCCACCCTAAAAATAAAAAAATTCAAAACTCGACATTTGTCCTTTTACTTTTCCTGTTTTACACGCATACCTGTATAATTTGCATAGTTTAGAACATCGTAGTAGTAGTTTTCAAGTTCTGGTGGAATCAGGTTTGTATTGTTATTTGTAAACAGAGGACAGATTACAGTGTCTTCGCTTACTGCAATTTTTTCAGCCTTTAGTAACAAATCCTGTCTTTTTTGTGCATCAAGTTCAAGGTTTGACTGTGCAAGCAAATTGTTATATTCTTCGTTGTCATAATTGATGTCGTTGAGAGCATTTCCTTTTACGTACATCATAAGCCATGTTGTTGGATCATTGTAGTCGGCATACCACTGCATTCTGATGAGCTGGTCTTTTTTCTCACGACGTTGTGCTACGTAAACTTCATTTTCGAGTGCTTGAAGTTCAACTGTGACACCTAGTTGTTTCCATTGCTGCTGTAAAACTTGTGCAACATCTCCTTCGTAAGACATTGATGGATATGTGTATGTTATTGTTGGAAGTCCTTCTCCGTTAGGATAACCAGCTTCGGCAAGGAGTTTTTTTGCTTCTTCCAGATTTTCTTCGAGAAGGTCTCCCTGTAGTGTTCCCCAAGGTGTTCCGTCTACTTTTGATTTATAGAAGCGTCCTACAAATGTTGTAGAAGGCACGCATGAAATTCCAACTACTGTTGCAATGTCTTTTCTGTTCAGTGCAAGGGCAAATGCTTTACGAACTTTTGGGTTGTCAAATGGTGCAATGTTTGGATTCATCATTATGTAATTTGTCTGAGGAACTTCTGAGAATTCCAAATCTGGAGAACCCTGATATCTTTCTGCAATTGATGATGGCGCACCTGTTAGTAATGTAATTTCTCCTGTCTGATATGCTGCTGCTTTTGCCTGGTCATCATCCATGAATCTTAGTTTTATAGAAAGAAGATTTACTGAATCTGCATCAAAATAATATGGGTTTTTCTTATAAAGGATGTATTCTCCTGGTTTTCGTTCTGCCATGTACCATGGTCCGTTCCCAAGATTTTTTGCAGGTTCCATATCCCAGTTTTTGTCTTCATTTGTTGCATATTTTACATTGGAAGGCATAAATGTTGGAATATTTGGGAACATATCTAGGAAGTATGCACATGGTTCTTTGAGTGTAATCTTGATTATTTTTGGGTCTGTGGCATCGATGGCTACATCATCTAAAGAGCCTTCTCCATTGAAAGCTTCAAGTGCTCCTTTTATTGGGAAAAGAAAATCTACGTACCAGGCTCCGTTTGAAGGTTCCAGAGCACGAATCATAGTGTTTTTGTAATCTGCTGATGTTACGCTTGAACCGTCTGACCATTTTGCATCGCTTCTGATGTAGAATGTGTATGTAAGAAGGTCATCACTGATTTCCCATTTTTCTGCTGTAGCTGGAGTGAATTTTCCATCTTCTGTGTAGGCAACAAGTGGACTTAAAGTAAAACTTTGGTGAGAAAAGTAAACATAAGCTGCAGCACCAGCGGGATCATATTCTCCAGTTTCTGACTGAACTACTACAGAAATTTCTTCGATTTCTCCTTTGTCATTTGTTTTGACGCGGCTTGTGGATTTTTTGCCACACGAACAAAGAGTTGCAATCAAGGCTAGCGAAAATGCGGAAGCAAGGATTGTTTTTGAGATGAGTGTTCTGATTTTCATAATGAAACCTCCATTTGAATTTTATAAAAACATGGTTTTGTGATTTGAAAAATGGGGTACGACCTTGGTTTTTCGTCCCATGAGTTTAATTGGGGACAGACCTTGTTTTTCAAATAGGGACAGACCTCGAATAAAAACAGGGGACATACCTTAAATTAAACTAGGGACAGACCTTGTTTTTCAAACTAAAAATCATGATTTATTCTTTTTTATTTTCTGAATCACTTTTTATACCCATTGTTTTTGAAATGTTCTGCGGTGAATAAAGGTGGCAGGCCACTTTCCTTATTCCTAAGTCATAAAAGTCTGGTTTTTCATTTTTGCACTGTTCTGTGCAGTATTTACAGCGTGCTGAAAATGGGCAGCCTTTTGGTGGTTCAAGAGGACTTGGAACTTCACCTTCTAGAATGATGCGTTTCTTTGTTTTTGCTTGATTTGGGTCTGGCACTGGCGATGCAGAAATAAGTGCTTTTGTATATGGATGAAGTGGATTTTTGTAGACATCATCCGAACTACCGAATTCCACCATATTTCCAAGATACATTACACCGATTTTGTGACTTATGTGATGTACCATTTCCAAATCATGTGCAATAAAAAGATATGAAAAGCCGCGTTCATGTTGGAGTTTTTCCAAAAGATTTATGACTTGAGCTTGTATAGAAACGTCGAGTGCAGAAATTGGTTCGTCACAGACTATAAATTCTGGGTTTAGAGCAAGTGCACGGGCAATTCCAATGCGCTGTCTTTGTCCACCTGAGAATTCATATGGATATCGACGGATGTGGTCTGGTTTTAATCCTACTGTCTGAATCAATTCCTGAACAATTGCTTTTCTATCTTCTGCTGTTCCCATGTTATGAATGACCATGGGCTCTTCTATAATTTCTCCAACTGTCATTCGAGGATTTAGAGAAGCGTATGGATCTTGGAAAATCATCTGCATACGGCGCCTGTAAGGCATCATTTTTTTTGGAGAATAATCAGTGATGTCTTTTCCATCAAAAATGATTTTTCCGGAAGTTGGCTCATGGATTTTGAGAATAGTTCTGCCCATGGAAGATTTTCCACAACCTGATTCTCCAACAATTCCTAATGTTTCACCTCGTTCCAGAACAAAAGAAACGTTTTCAACAGCATGCACTTTTTTTCCATGTGCGGCATCGAAATATTTTGTTAAACCTTGTATTTCTAATATGGGTTTTGTGATATTCATGACTGTGTACCTCCAGTTTGCTGTTGAATGATTTTTTCATAGTCATCTTTGCAATGTAACCAGCATTTGCATTTATGTGTTTCTGAAAATTCTGTAACAGCAGGATGATATTTTGTGCATATTTGCATTGCTTGAGAGCATCTTGGTGCAAAAGGACATTCGTTTCCAAGTTTTATCAAATCAGGAGGAGTCCCTGGAATAGGTTTCAGCGGTTCTTTGTTATCAACATTTGAGTTTGCAATGGAATTCAAAAGTCCTTGTGTGTATGGATGTTTTGCCTGATAGAAAATTTCATCTACACGACCTTCTTCCATAATATTTCCGCCGTACATTATGCTGATTCTGTCGCAAAGTGAAGCTACAACTCCAAGATCGTGTGTAATCAAAATGACTGCAGTTCCCATTTTTTGAGTGAGTTCTTTGAGCAAATCAAGAATTTGTGCCTGAACTGTTACATCGAGTGCTGTTGTCGGTTCATCGGCAATCAAAAGTTTTGGATTACAAGCCAAAGCTATTGCTATGATAATTCTTTGCCTCATTCCTCCTGAAAACTCAAAAGGATATTGTTTGAGCCTGCTTTCTGGTGCTGGAATGCCAACCATTTTCATCAGTTCGATGGCACGTGTCACTGCCTGTTTTTTGGAACATTTTGTGTGAGCTATTATTCCTTCTGTCATCTGTTTTTCGATGGAAACGATAGGATTTAGATAACTCATGGGATCCTGAAAAATCATGGAAATTTCATTTCCTCTGATGTTTTGCAGCATTTTTTCGTATTCTTTTTTTTCTTTTTTTGTGTTGTAGTGATTTGGACTTAAATCTTTGCCGTCAAAAGTGATAGTTCCGCCAGTTACTTTTCCGTTTCCGGCTAAAAGTCCCATAAGCGAAAGCATTCCCTGTGATTTTCCTGAACCTGATTCACCTACAATTCCAAGAACTTCACCTTTTTCTATGTGGTAATCAACTGAACGGACTGCTTTGACTATGCCTTGATCTGTTTTGAATTCTGTTGTTAATCCTTTTATTTCTAATAATGCCATATTCTTATCCTGTTTTTTGTTTATCTTTTTCTTTTTGGATCGAGTGCTCGTTCAAGTCCTTCACCAACAAAGTTGAATGAAATGATTGTGATACAGATTGCAACAAGCGGATAAATTGTCTGCATTGGATATACTTGAATTAATTCGCGTGCTGCTTCACAAAGTGTACCCCAACTTGCTTTTGGAGCTGAAATACCTACTCCAAGGAAACTCAGCCATGCTTCTGTGAAAATTGCCTGAGGAACTTGCAGAGTAACATTTACAATGATTGGTCCCATTGCATTTACAAGCAGATGTTTGAGTAGAATACGTTTTGGACTTGCTCCCAGAACGTAAGCTGCCATCGTGAATTCCTGCTCTTTTAAACTTTTTACTTCCTGTCTGACGATTCGAGCCATTCCAATCCAGCAGGTTATGGATATTCCAATCATGATAGAAGTTACTCCTGCTCCAAGCCAAAGCATAATTAAAACGATGTAAAGCATGGAAGGAACTGAATAGATGATGTCGACAATTCTCATCATTATCATGTCAGTTTTTCCGCCTGCATAACCTGCTATGCCACCATAGATTGTTCCAAGAATCAGGTTTACAATTGCTGCCATAAGACCAACTCCAAGACTAATTCTTGCACCATATAGAATGCGCACGAATATATCACGACCCATTTTGTCTGTTCCAAAAAAGTGAGCTGCACTTGGAGGCGCATTTCGCAATGCCATATTCTGTTGATCATACGTATAAGGTGAAAACAGTGGTCCAAAAATTGCCAGAAGCAAAACTGTAAGCAATACTATAAGTCCGAAAACTGCTCTTTTATTTTTTTTGAATTCTTTTTTTACAGATTGAAAAAATGTTTGATTTTCAATTGCGATGAATTCATCATTTTTTTCTTCTTTTGATAGTTTTCTGAATAATTTTTCTTTATCATAATTGATATCTGCGTTGATTGGTTTAATGTTTGTTGTTTGATTTTCCATTTTTTCCCCCTTTTAGCTATAAGGTTTGCAACTTAAACATTGATTAAGATAAAAGTCACTGATTCAGTGGTTTTGTCTATCTTTTTTTTTATAGTGATTTTCTTGTTCGTGGATCTACGATTGCACATATCACATCTGCAAGCAGGTTACATAATATGATGATTGCTCCCATAAATATTGTAATGCCCATGACAACTGTGTAATCATGATTCATAATCGCATTTGTAAATTCGCGTCCTAATCCTGGAATTGAAAATATTTTTTCGATTGTAACAGAACCTGTGAGAAGCATCGCAACCATAGGTCCCATATATGTGATTACAGGAAGCATTGCGTTTTTTAGAATATGGCGGAAAAGAATTGTTGTTTTACTGATTCCTTTTGCCTTTGCCATAGTGATGTAATCCTGTCTGATTACTTCTTCGTACGAACTTTGTGTTAGTCTTGCGACTGCCGATATAGGATAAAGTCCTTGTGCTATTGCTGGCAGAATGTAATGTTTTGGAGTGGAAAGTCCTATAATCGGAAGTGCATTCACAATGACACCAAAGAAAATCATGAGTAAAAGTGCAACTAAAAAGTTTGGAATGCTTACACCGAGTGTTAATCCTGTAAGCCATGCACCTTTGGAAAAAGATGATTTGGAGCGTGCCATCATTATGCCAGCAAAAACTCCCACAACTATAACTAGAATCATTGTGACTACGCCAAGTTTGATTGTTGGTATCATCGACTGTTTGATGATGTCGGTAACACTTGTACCCATTTTTTTATATGAAGTTCCTAAATCTCCTTTGAGCATGTTTTTACAGTAAATGAAAAACTGAGTAACAAATGGTTTGTCTAGTCCATATTCAGCTTCCATTTTTGTGAGCAAGTCACCTGAAATATTCTTTGATTGAAGAGGACTTCCAGGCATGAGTTTTGTAAGACTGAAAGTAATTGCAACAAGAACAAAGATAGTCAGAATTCCAAGAAGCAATCGTTTAGTGATGTATTTAACCATTTATATCCTCCGTAAAACAATAAAAATCAAAAAAAAAGACGGCAATGAGGGATTTGTGTGAATCGACCTCATTGCCGTCTTTTAAATTATTTAATTATATAAAAGTTCTTAAACTAATTTTAAGATGTGTAATTTATACAAAGATTCAGATGTGTTGGTCAATAAGAATTTTGTAGATTTGTAATAATTACAAATAAATTTTATGAAAACTGATAAGATTTACAATTTTTAAATGGATAGATTGACAAGTGTTCAATTATTTATTCAAAATGCAAAAGTGTGGGATTTGAACCTCTTTTGTGGGAATGAAAATCAAGGTCTGTCCCCAATTATAAAAGAGGGACACACCTTTGTTTTGTTAGAGTTGAGAAAAGGGGACACACCTTTGTGTTGTAAATAAACAAAGTTACAACTTGAATGAGAGGTCTGTCCCCATTTTAAAAAAGATGAAAAACGAGGGACAGACCTTGTTTTGTAAACAGGTCAAACGCATTATAAAAAATATTTTCATAAAAGTTGGCGCGAGGGAGTGAGACACAGGGCAAAAAGACTTTTTTTGGGGCTGCCGCGAGAGCGGCATTATAATAGTTTCTATACCCCAAAAAACGTCTAGCGCATTATTGCGCGTTTTTGACCTGTGAATCACGACCGGGAGCCAGATATTACAACTAATCATTTTATAATGCGTTTGTCCTGGTTTTGTAAACGAACAAAGATGTGATCTGAATGCGAGGTCTGTCCCTTTTTTGAACTTAATCTTTCAGGTTCAAGATGCGTGAGCGATAGGAAGGGTGCCGCAGGCAGCCACCGGAACGAAGGGAAGTGAACGTAGTGAACGACCGAAGTGAGGAGGCCGAGCGGTAGCGAGCCCTGTATGTAGCGACCCCGAAGCGTAGCGAAGGGGACACGCCCTTTTGTGTATGATGATTATGTGAATTATGGCTACTTGTTTGTGTGGCTGTTTGAAATTTATAGATTAATTGGAGAACACGAATGTAATTTCCAGTTTTTCTTTTTTTTTTGGAGGTTTTATGAAAGTTGTTGTTATTCAGGAAAATGTGAAGATGCCAAATTTGACTGCAGAAGAGGTGACTGCACATTGGAATAAGCTGGCTGAAATTCCTGGTGTTGAGCTTAATATAAAAAGTCCTGAAGGATATCCAGATGCTGAAGCTTTGCACGAGCTTGTTGGTGATGCTGATGTTGTGTTTGGTATTTGGATTTCAGATCAGGTGATTAATGAGGAATGGTTAAGTTTTCATCCAAATTTGAAATACATTGCTACGCTGGGGCATGGATGGCGTGAATTTGATGTGGAAATGACTAGAAAAAAAGGGATTACGATTACTAATACTATTTACGGGGTACAGACGATTGCTGAATATGGATGGGCGTTGCTGATGGAATTGTGTCATCATGTTAGTGTTCATTCTGACTTGATTAAAAAAACTGACTGGAGTGTACATGATGAAAATGGGCGTCCAGTAGAAGCTTCAAAATTTGATTTTGTTGTGACTCCGCAGATTGAACTTTATGGTAAGACTTGTGGAATTTTCGGGTTGGGTTCAATTGGACTTGCATTTGCTAAAATGGCATTTGGATTTGGAATGAAAGTTATTTCTTATAGTCGTCATAAAAAGGTTGGCGCTGCTTATGATTTTATTGAGCAGGTGGATTTTGATACTCTTTTGAAAGAATCTGATGTTATTTCGATTCATGCTCCGTTTACTAGTGATACAGCTGATATTTTTAATAAGTCTGCGTTTGATAAAATGAAGGATGGCGTGATTTTGATTAATACTGCACGTGGTGGTCTTATTGTTGAAGAAGATTTGATGGAGGCTATTGAAAGTGGTAAAGTTTACGGGGCTGGGCTTGATGTTTTACGTGAAGAACCGCCTGTTTGTGATAATCCACTTTTTCATTCTGATAAAACTGCTATTACGGGGCACATTGCATGGCTCACTAAGGAAAGTCGTTTGCGTGCTGTGGATATGGCTATCGATAATTTTGTGCATTATTTGAATGGTATTCCAACTAGCGT
>CAMBMW010000099.1 GCA_945868875.1 uncultured Treponema sp. | reverse complement strand
TCACGACCGGGAGCCAGATATTACAACTAATCATTTTATAATGCGTTTGCCCTGAAAGAATCTCTTTTCGGTGTTGTTTATTTTTGGTACATTTATTACAACTCTAATTTGAAAAACTGAAATATTAGGAGTGTGAGATGAACGTAGATTTGGTTTTTGCGATTTTTGCTGGAATTCTTTTAGTTGTTGGATTTATCGGAACTTTTGTGCCAGTTTTGCCAGGAGCACCTTTAGCTTGGCTTGGACTACTTCTTGCTTTTTTTTCAGATTATTGCAAAATTTCAATTTCTGGTTTGATAATTGCAGGAATATTTGCAGTTTTGGTTTCAGTTTTAGATAATATTTTTCCTGTTTTTATGACTAAAAAATTTGGCGGAAGCAAGGCGGCAACCACTGGCTCAACAATTGGACTTATTATTGGTTTTTTTGTGGGACCGTTGGGTATGATTTTGGGACCATTTGTTGGAGCGTTCATTGGAGAGTTGATTCACAATAATGGAAATTCTCAGGGAGTTTTTAAAGCTGCAACAGGTGCTTTTGTCGGATTTCTGACTGGAACTGGTATCAAAATGGTGTGTGTACTTTGTTTTGTGTGGTATTTTATTGTGAGTTTTTAGAATATACACATCCACAATATTCTTGACGATAAAGTGAATATTCCTTGCTAAGTTCTAGACTGCGTTTGAATCCACCTTTCTTTTTGAAATCAGAAGATAGCCATTTTGGGATTTTTGTGATTTTTTGAAATTCCGTAAAATTTGGCAAATTTTGTGAATTTTTCTGCAAAATTTGTGAATTTTCGGCATTTTTTTGTAGATTTTCGCCTATTTTATTGAGTTTTTGCGCATCTTTAAATGGACTGATAGAAAGCGTTGTGCAAAAATAGTCAAAATTATTCTGCATGGCAAATTCAAAGGCCGCTTGAAGGCGGAAAGCGTAACATCTTCTGCATCGTTCACCTTTTTCTGGTTCATCTGCTAGTTCAGGATGATTTTTAATATCAATTGCTTTGTAAAAATCATCTGGATTATATGTTTTTTCTATAACTTGTACATTTCCTTCGAGTGCAGGTGGAAATTTTTTATAAAGCTCCTGCAATTCTGTGAATCTGCGTAAGTATTCTTCTTGTGGATAAATGTTTGGGTTGTAATAAAAAACTGTAATCTGAAAATATTTTACCAGATATTCTAGAACATAAGATGAACATGGTCCGCAGCAAGCATGCAAAAGAAGTGTAGGTTTGGAAATTGAGGTCAAACCTGCGAGAATTTTATCTAAATCTCGTTGATAATTGTGGTTTTGCTTGATTTCTGTTTTTTTTGATTGGTTCAAAATCTGTTGGTTTTCCATATTTTTTTAAATTATTCAACAATTGCGTTGTAAAGGGCTTTATCCACACAACTGATATAAACAAGACTTCCAAGTTCTGCGCCTTTTACTGCTTGGACAGCAATTTTATTTTCGGCTATCATCCTGTTCAAAACTGGTTGTGCAGGAACTGCATCAATACCATCAGCTTCAATGACTTCGATTTTTACTATTTTGTGACTTTCCACTTGAACTTGAAGTTCCACGTGTAAAAAACTTGTTTCTGTTCGTGCTTTATAAAATCCATCTGGCACCTGCTCCAAAGAAACATTGTGATAAGGAAGTTTTGTTGCTTCTGCCAGGTGATTTTTTCGTCTGGTAATCAAAAAACCTCCAAGCATAATTGAAAGAAGTGCAATTACAGCGAGTGCTTTTGCCAATGAAGAATAGTCTTTTTTCATAATCGCCTCAGAAACTTTATTGTACACTATCTAAAATATGTTATTTTTTTTTACTTAAGTCAACTAAAGGGTGCTTTTCTTTGAAAAATTATCTTTCTTTACTTATTTTACTCATTAAAAAGTCAAACTCATTATAAAATATTTTCAGAAAAGCTGACACAAGAGGTGCGCAACAGGAGCGAGTACAGGGACTTGCCATTCTGAATTCTAACTTGTAAAATAATGCTCAGAGGATTATATGACAGGAAAAATTCAAAAAAGAGTTGATTACATTTCTTGGGATGAATATTTTATGGGAGTTGCATATCTTGCAAGTTTTCGTTCAAAAGACCCTAACTCACAAGTTGGTGCTTGTATTGTTGGAAAGAATAATAAAATTCTTTCAATGGGATATAACGGATTTCCACGAGGCTGTTCTGATGACGAATTTCCATGGGCACGAGAAGGTGATACTCTTGAAACAAAATATGCTTATGTCACTCACAGTGAATTAAATGCAATTTTGAATTATGGAGGTGGCTCTCTGGAAGGAAGTAAAATTTACGTAACACTTTTTCCATGCAATGAGTGTGCAAAAGCAATTATCCAATCAGGCATAAAAACTGTTGTTTATGCTCAAAATAAATATGATGGAACACCTTCTGTTGAAGCTTCAAAAAAGCTGATGAATGCTGCCGGAGTTCGCTATTATCAATATCAGCCAACTGGAAAAAAACTTATAATTGAAGTATAATTTTTCACAAAGGATTTTTTATGATTATAGATTTTCATGCACACATCTATCCTGAAAAAATTGCGGAGAAAGCATCAAGAGTGATTGGTGAATTTTATGATTTGCCAATGTGTTATAACGGAAGCGTTCAAAGACTTTTAGAAAGTGGTTCACAAATTAACGTAACAAAATATATTGTTCACTCCACTGCAACAAAACCAGAACAAGTAGAATCAATAAATAATTTTATCATCGAAGAAACTAAACGTCATTCAGAGTTTATTGGATTTGGAACAATTCATCCAGATTATGAAGATTATGAAAACGAACTAAACAGGATAACAAAGACTGGATTAAAAGGAATAAAACTTCATGCCGATTTTCAAAAATTCCACATGGATGATGAAAAAATGGATAAAATCTACGATACAGCCAAAAATAAAGGATTAGTTGTTTTAGCTCATGCTGGAGATTACCGTTTTGATTTTTCAAGTCCAAAAAGAATTGCAAATGTTATAAAAAAACATCCTGATTTGAAGCTTGTTGCGGCACATTTTGGTGGATACACAGAATGGGATAAATCTGAAGAATTTCTTGTGGGAAAAAATGTTTTCTTTGACACCTCGAGTACTTTGTTCAAGTTGCCGGTTGAAAAAGCTATGCAGATGATAAAAAAACATGGTGTTGAAAAATTTTTATTTGGAACTGATTATCCTATGTGGAATCATAAAGAGGAACTTGAACGTTTTTCAAAACTTCCGCTTTCAGAAGAAGAAAAACAGATGATTTTGTATAAAAACGCGGCAAAACTTCTTGATTTAAGTTTATAAAATCGGTTTTTTGATTATTCCACCGCCTATAATCACGCCATCTTTATAAAGGACAACAGACTGACCGGGAGCAATCGCCCTTTGTTTCTGGTCAAAAACGACTTTCCAAGGTTGTCCAACAAAACTGTCTTCTTCATTTTCAGAAAAGTATCGTTCTATGCGAGCCAACACAGGTTTACTTGCCAGTCTGATTTTTACCATTGCCTCAAAAGATTGTGGAGGTTCTACATTTCCAGGCCAGACAAAATCATCAGCAATAAGTCCGCTGGCATTCAAATCATCATTTTTTGCAAGAACTACGACATTATTTTTTGCATCTATCGAATGAACATAAACCGGATATCCAACTGCAACCCCAAGTGCGCGACGCTGTCCCACTGTATAATGCTCAATTCCTCTGTGGCGACCTAAAACTTTCCCATCCAAATCAATAATATCACCAGGAACGGAAGGTTTGTCCGAAAAAATCAAATCAAAATATTCTTCGCCAATAAAATCCTGACTTTCTTCACGCGACGCTGCCTGAAGATTAGCTTCCTGTGCAATTCTAAAAACATCAGATTTTTTCATGGTAGCAAGCGGAAATCTTACTTTTTCCAGCACTTCTGACGGAATTCTGTACAAAAAATATGTCTGGTCTTTTGAAACATCTTCTGCTCCAGCAATCATGCAAGGTTTTATTTCAGAACCAAAAACACCAATTTCGGGACGAACAATTTTTGCATAATGTCCGGTACAAAAATAATCGTAATCAATTCCAAGCTTTTTGACACCTTGCAAAAGTGAACCAAATTTAACAAGTCTATTGCACCTGATACAGGGATTTGGAGTTCTGCCGTTTCTATATTCATTTTTAAAATATTCCAACACTTCTTTTTTGTAAATATCTTTTACATCCACCACATGGTATTCAATATCATTTTCATCACAAAATTTCTGACATTCTGCAATATTTGTGTTTTCATTTGGACCATAGCAGGACGGCTTGATTTTTTGTCCGTCTTTGAGCTGCGGCATAAGACCATCCCAAAGCGACATGGTCACACCAATCACGCGACAGCCTTTTTCTTTGAGCATCAACGCTGTAAGTGTAGAATCCACACCTCCAGACATTCCCACAACAACTGTATCACCAGATTTCGGCATTTCCTGCATCAAATAACTCATTTTATCTTCCATATAGAAAAATCCAAAAAATAAAATCAAAAACCAGATATCAATTCAAAAAGTAAAATAATTAAAGCACTTTACCATAATAATTACAAAAATAAAAGTGCATTTTTTTTTAATTTCTGTTAGAATAAAGTAATGTTAAACTCATGAGGGGATAAAATGGGTATGAGATTAGTAACACGGTCAGATTTTGACGGATTGGTTTGCGGTGCGCTTCTTTTGGAGGCTGGCATTATTGATAGTTGGAAATTTGCACATCCAAAAGACTTACAGGACGGTTTAGTTGAAATAACTGAAAATGATTGTCTTGCAAATGTTCCTTTTGTTCCAGGATGTGGACTTTGGTTTGACCATCATTCTTCAGAATTTGAAAGACAGGAACTTGAAGGAAAATATAAAGGTGAAAGCAGAATTACTCCTTCTTGTGCCAGAATTATTTATGAATATTACGGCGGAAAAGAAAAGTTTCCAAATTTTGATGATATTATGGAAGCTGTAGACAAAGTAGATTCTGGTAATCTTACAATCGATGAAATTCAAAATCCTACTGGCTGGATATTAGTTGGATTTTTGATGGATCCAAGAACTGGTCTTGGGCGCTGGCGAAATTTTACAATTCCAAACTATGCATTGATGGAAAAGTTAATGGTTGCCTGCCGCGATAAATCAACTGAAGAAATTCTTAATCTTCCAGACGTAAAAGAAAGAATAGAAGTTTATAATGAACAGTCGGCTAAATTTACTCAAATGGTAAAAACCTATACAACTGTAGAGGGTAATTTAATAATAACAGATTTACGTGGTGTTGACCCGATTTACACAGGAAACCGCTTTATGATTTACAGTATGTATCCTCAACAGAATATTTCCTGCTGGATTGTAAATGGAAAAGGCGGAGAAGGATGTTCTGCTGCAGTTGGATATAGCATTTTAAATAAAACTTCCAAAGTAAATGTTGGAAGTTTGATGCTTAAATATGGCGGCGGCGGTCACGAAAAAGTTGGTACATGCCAGTTTACAAGCGAAAACATGACATCAGACCTTCCAAAGATGCTTGAAGAATTAAAATCTTTAGCAAACTAAAAAACAGGAAATTCTCTGAAAAATGAAACGAAACGCATTTTTTGAAGGTTGCCGCGATGGATTTCCTATTGGATTGGGTTATTTTGCAGTAGCTTTTTCATTGGGTATTGTCGCCAGAAATGCTGGGCTTACTCCACTGCAAGGCTTTATTGCAAGTTTTCTTAATGTTGCTTCCGCAGGTGAATATGCTCTTTTTACATCAATACAAAATGGAGCAACTTACTTTGAAATTGCCTTAATCACTCTCGTAGTAAACGCACGTTATTTATTAATGAGTTGTGCTTTATCTCAACGTTTTGATTCTAAAACTCCACTGATTCACAGATTCCTTGTAGGATTCGGAATTACCGATGAGATTTTTGGAATTTCAATTGCAAGACCTGGATATATTGAACCATCATATAATTATGGAGCTATTTTCATTTCTGTTCCACTTTGGAGCATTGGAACATCGCTTGGTATTGTTGCAGGAAATTTTTTGCCGGTAAGAGTTGTTAGTGCGCTTTCGGTTGCACTTTATGGAATGTTCATTGCAATCATTGTCCCTCCAGCCAAGAAGAATATTACTATTTTGATTGCTGTCATTGTTAGTTTCATTGCCAGCTTTTTGTGTTCAGTTTTGCCTTTCATAAAAGATATTCAAAGCGGAACAAGGACAATAATTTTAACAATAGTGATTTCATCAGTGATTGCTATTATCAAACCAATTCCTGAACTGAATGAAGAAAACAATTAATTCTGCCTGCATTGCCTGATTTGGAGGATTTAGTTTATGTCTGGAAATATTTATATCTCTATTCTATCTGCTTTTTTGGTTTCATATTTGATTAGAGTTTTACCATTAACTTTGATAAGAAAACCCATAACAAACAGATTTTTGAAATCTTTTTTATTTTATGTACCTTATGTTACCCTTGCAGTAATGACTTTTCCTGCAATTATTCAAGCAACTCAATCTCCTGTTGCAGGAATTGCCGCATTGATTATTGGAATTACAGCTTCTTATTTTGGAGCCAGTCTTTTTCCAGTTGCTTGCATTAGTTGTGCAGTAGTTTTCATTTTCGAATTATTTTTGGTGTAATTTATGTTTGATTATCTTTTTTTTGATTTAGACGGAACTTTGACAGATCCTGCGACAGGAATTACAAATTCTTTTATCTATGCATATAAATATTTTGGAATGGAGATTCCTGATTATAAAACTTTATGTTCTTATATTGGACCTCCCTTATTGGAAACTTTCAAAAATTCATTTGGATTTTCCGAAGAAAAAGCGAAAAAAGGTGTAAAAATTTATCGGGAATATTTTGCGAATAAAGGATTATTTGAAAATTCTGTTTATGAAGGAATTCCCTGCCTTTTAGAAAACCTTCTGAAAAATGGGAAAAAACTTGTAGTTGCTACTTCAAAACCAGAAATCTATTCTGTTCAGATTTTAAAACATTTTGATTTATCAAAATATTTTTTGTATATATGCGGAAGTAATGAGGATGAATCAAGAAGTAAAAAAGACGAAGTTATCAAATATGCTTTAGAAAAATGCCGGATTTCTGATAATTCAAAAGTATTAATGATTGGCGACAGAATGCATGATATAAAAGGTGCAAAGCTAAACAATATTAAATCTTGTGGAGTTTTATTTGGTTATGGTAGTAAAGAAGAACTCGTAAACGAAGGTGCTGACTTTATTGCAAAAGACGTAAATGAACTTCAAAAAATATGTCTTTCTTGATTTTAATGTAAATCAACATTTAGAATGATTAAAAAGGATTGTTTCAACAACAACCCTTTTTTTATATTTTTGTTACTTACGAACGTAAATTAGTATTTTTTTTAAACTAACAAACGTTAATTAAACTTTTTTTTTGTATTTTTATTGTTTCACATGAAACAATAAATCAAGCACTTTTCTAACACCTGGAAAAATTATTATGTTTCACGTGAAACACTTTATAACTTCTCTCTTTTATTTATAATTATTTTATTATTTTCCAATTACAAAACAATAATAATTCACTTTTTTTATAAACTAAATATATAAAATGATTAATACGTCGAGTCAAGGCACGCTAACGCTTAAAGCCTTGACTTCGCCGTTTTGAGGGGTTGTACTACCCCCTCAATCAATAGTTTCACGTGAAACAGTTTTTTTTCTAAAGCTTTTTTAATTATTCATGGTTCGCACAAAAAAAATTATTTTTAAATAAATTTAATGTGTTTCACGTGAAACATAATAAATGTTTTTTTTCACGTTTATTTATTAAATTATTTTTTTTTAATTTCTTTTTCTATTTTTTTTGATTGATTGTTTTAATAATCTTTTATTTTACCTGACATTATGTTTCACGTGAAACATAATGTTTTTATTAATCACGTTTTCAGGAATTCAAATTTATGAAAAAATAACAAAATAATGAAACAAATGTTTCACGTGAAACTGTTCATACACTTATACACAACATTAACAAGTTATCCACATTAATTGTGGATAACTTGTTGAAAATGTGGATAACTTACTTTTATAATTTTATTAT
>CAMBMW010000098.1 GCA_945868875.1 uncultured Treponema sp. | reverse complement strand
TTATCATAATCATTACAAAAACAAGCATAACTTTTGTAGAAGAAAAGTTTTCAAACTCGGCGGCATGAATCTGATCCCACCGGTAAACATTTGCATATCTTCCAAAATACCTTGCAACTTCATATTGAGTGTGAACTATTTCTGATGCAAAAGGATTTTCTGTTTCCATAATTACATTAAACTGGGCATTCTCCAGTGACAGATTTCTATAAGCTACAGATAATGGGACAAAAACCCAGAACTGATCAAGTTCCTGGTAGCCGGAAGTAACAATGGCTGCGATTTTTAGTGTTGTTAACTTTGGTGTAATCGAAGTTCTCGTTTTATTTTTAGAATTTTTTGTAGTGATTATTTTGATTGAATCTCCAGTTTTTAGCTCCAGATCAGCTGCAAGTTTTTCTCCAATGATGCAAACTTTTTGATTTTCCTGAAACTCTTGAAGTGAACCAGCTTTTATTTCAAATAAAGTTTTAAATGAACTGTTTTTTTCAAAAATGTCTGGCTGCATTGCACGAATCTCAATTCCAGAACGAATATTTTTTCCCGAAGCTAACGCAGAAATCTGAATTTCAGGATAACTAGCCGTGATTCCTTCAATCTCCATAATTTCTTTTGCATATTCCACAAAACTTTCTTCTGTTTTGACTTGTTTAATATTTGGAGCAACGTATGATTTTAAATGTCCTGATGATAAACCTATAATTCTCTGTGTCATTCCGTTAATCATTCCATTGGAAATGGAAATTACAAGAATCAAAGGAATAATACTTAATCCTATACAAATCATTGCACCAATAATGCTTTTTCTGGCAGATGATTTTTTTTCTGTTTTTGGGAAAATCAAACTTTTTGCAAAAAAAATTGATGAATATAATTTCATTGCAGTTTACCTTCCACAATTCTCAATTGTTCATCACCACTTTTTGCAAGATTTAAATCATGAGTAACAAGAATTAAAGTTTTTTGATATTTTTCTACCATAGAAAAAAGAAGATTTCCAATTTTTTCTGCATTTGCAGGATCCAGATTTCCAGTCGGCTCATCAGCAAGAATAAGACTTGGATTGTTTATCAAAGACCTGGCAACTGCGACACGCTGCCTTTCACCACCAGAAAGCTGTCCTGGAAGATGATTTTTCCTGTCATAAACGCCAACATCGTACAAAAGCTGTTCTGCTTGTTTTATGGCAGTTTTTTTTGGAACGCCAGCAATCAATGCCGGCATAAATACATTTTCTAGTGCCGTAAAATCTTTCAAAAGATGGTGAAACTGGAATATCAATCCCAAAAAATGCGAACGGTACTGTGAAATCTGTTTTTCATTCAGATTACCAACATCCCATTTTCCAGCAATCACACTTCCGCTTTCAAATCTATCGATTCCTCCAATAATATTCAAAAGTGTACTTTTTCCGCTGCCACTTTCACCAACAATCACAGTTTTTCTGCCTTTTTTTACAGTTAAATTCAAATCATGCAAAACTGTCAGATTTTCGCTATCCGAAACATATTTTTTTTCCAGATTTGTAATCTGCAAAACAGTTTCTGAATCACAAAAATTATCTTTACAGTTTGCATTTTCAATTATTCTTTTATCTGCAAGATTATTCATAACGCAAAACCTCCGATACAGTCATCTTTAACACATTTTTGCTTGCAGCCCATGAAGCAGCTAACGGTGATATAATTCCAAAAAGTGTTATAACAGCAACTTCTTTTGGGAATATCCGCGCAGGAATTTCTGCATAAATGCGGTAAGTTGAGTTTTCCTGTATATACATTAAATTTTCAGGTTCTGTAATTGCTGTAAGAAAATACTGAAAGAAAAACATGATTTTTGAAATAACTGTAAAAACAACATCAGAATTATGTGCAATAAAAATTCCAAAAATCATTCCAGTAATTGCACCAAAAAAACCGCTGAGAAAGCCTTTAAAAATAAACACAGCTTTTATTCCCCATTTTCTTGCACCGAGTGCCGAAAGAACCGCAATTTCGTTTTTTCGTTCAAACACAACTCTGCGCATGCCATTATAAATATTTACAGCAACAACGATAAAAATTAGTGCTACTAAAAACATAAGCATATTTTTTTCCACTTTCAGAGCAGAAAAAAAACTTCTGTTATAGTTTCTCCAGGATTCAGCTTTACAATCGGGAAATTCTTTTTGAATCTGGTTTATTATTTTCATCTCCCTGTCATAATGAGCAAATTTCAAACCGTAACTTTTTTTTGATTCTTTTCCAAAATAATCTGTCGCCTTATTTATGCTCAAAAAAGCATAACCGCTGTTTATCTCCTGATATCCACACGAAAATATTCCTGAAACAATAAAAACTCTATCTTCCGAAAAAAGTTCAACATCGCTGGAACCACTTAACATCAATAGATTCACACAGTCACCAACAGAAACACCAAGATGATTTGCAAGTGAATAACCAAGAACAATTGTGTTGTTTCCAAAGTATTTTGACTGTTCATTTTCACCCAAATCAAAATCACCTTCTATTATTTGAATTTCTTTTTGAAATCCATCATCATTTTGATAAATATTTTGCGGAACAGCTCTTATTATGACAGATGAAGTGCCGTTTTTTTCTCCAGCCATCAAAGCCTGCGCTTCATAAAAAGGTGTAACACATAAAACTTGAGGATTCTTATCACAAAATTTCAAAAAATCATTTTCAGATTCCTGATTTAGATTCTGCACTCTTGCATGAAAAGATGAAATTTCAAGTATTGAATCGATAAAGCTCATCTGAAAACCATTCATCACGCTGATTACAACTATCAAAGTCATAACTCCAACACAGATTCCAAGTGTAGCCAAAAAAGACGTAACTGCTGCTCTTCCTTTTCTATCCACAGAAGCAAAACGTTTTGACACAAAACTTATCCAGCGCAGACTTTTTATTTCATTTTTTATCATAATTCTTTACCCTCAAAACTGATTCACCAGAATAATAAACTTCCTTCACCTTTTTTTCTTCTATATAATAAGTTTTGACAGAAAAATCATCTTCAAAGAAAACCTGACTTGTATAGTTACCTTTTTGTGACGAATATTTATTTCTCATTTTCAAAACATCATTTTCAAAATATTCAAAATCAGGCGGAAAATCATCTTCGTTTATTTTGTAAACATATTTTCTAGAAAACTGTTCTGTCAATACCGAAAAATTTTGATTATAAAAATACTCTGTTTTTTCATTTTGAATTATATTTCCATCTTTATCATATTTCAAATCATTTTTTTGGATTAAATTCCTCTTTTTATCAATGATTTGATATTCTTCTTTTGAGGAAATCTGCTTTTTATCATTATAGAAAATTATTTGAAGATTCTGAAGTTCACCATCATAAGTAATCGTTTCTTTTTTGGTGACGGCAGAAGTTTTTTCATCATAAAAATAATTCTCAATGGAAACAGGATTTTGATTTTCTTGAATTTTTGAAGGCTCTATCTCCCACTTTTGAGACGATTCCAGCAGAAAATTTTGATTATAATAATTTCGTGTAACACTATTGTTCTGGCTGTGAATTATTTCATAACCATTTTCTGTTTTTTTTGTGATAAGTTTTTCCTGTTCAAATTCCATAAAAATCAGATTTCCGTTTTTTGAAACTATTTCTTTTTGTTCAAGTGAATCTGAAAAAACATTTTCAATCTGTTCACTGTGCTCATCAAGAATTTCTTCAATCACAGAAACATCAGAATTCTCCAAATCTGACAAAACATCAGTTTCCATTTTTGCAATCTCATTTGAAATTCTTTCTTCTTCTATTCTTATAATGAGAGAATCAACCCAATCACCAGTATCTAGACTTTCGCTGTAAAATCCTGAACATTCATAGATTGAAATATAATCAGAAAAATATTTCTCAAAACAATAAAAAAATCCGTCTTTATTAAAAAACTTATAAGACAGAATTTTTTTTAGATAAAAAAAGTCATCACTTTCATTTTTGATTTTTTTGTTATTTAAAATAGAACAAATATTGTTAATCAGATATCCATTCAAGTTTTTTTGTGCAGCTGTAATTTCTTTATTTTCGATGATTACATTCTTTTGTTTTCTTTTACAATCAGTACAAAAAAGGCATATAAAAAAAATGAAAACTGTGAGGAATCTTTTTTCTGTTTTTATTATCCTCTTTTTTTTAAACTGAGGATTTTTTTTATAATCCCAAAAATTCATCTATATAAGTCTTAGCATCAAAAGGTTTTATATCCTGATATTTTTCACCAGTACACACAAAAGCAACAGGAATATTCAGTTCCCGTCCTACACTTATTGCAATGCCGCCTTTTGCAGTAGAATCATATTTTGTCAAAATCACGGCATCCACACCAACTGCTTCATTAAAAACTTCAGCCTGACGCAAAGCATTCTGACCTGTTGTTGCATCAAGAACAATAATTTTTTTGTAACAGCCCTGATCTGCTTTTTGTGTACAAATTTTATCGATTTTTTGCAGTTCGCGGACAAGATTTTCTTTATTATGAAGACGCCCTGCCGTATCAGCCAAAACAATTCCAGGTCCTTTTGATTTTAATGCATCGGCAGCATCAAAAACAACAGCAGAAGGGTCTGAACCATGCTGATGACTTACAACACGCACTTCAATTTTTTCACCATGCATTGCAAGCTGTTCAATTGCAGCCGCACGAAAAGTATCTGCACTTGCCAAAATCACATTTTCATTTCCCTGATTCTTATAATAATTGGCAAGTTTTGCAACACTTGTAGTTTTTCCTACTCCATTTACACCTAAAACCATCCAGACATTTATTTTGTCTTTTTCCGGCTGTAAATCAACAGACTTAACATTCTGCAAAAGCAAATCTCTTAATTCTCTAAGAATTTCGTCCTGTTCGGTTATTTTCCCTTTGGAACAGATTGTTTCAAGCTCTTCTACAATTGTATACGACGCTTTTGCACCGATATCACCTTCAACTAATAAATCTGTCAAATCATCATAAAAATCATCGTTGATTTTTTTTCCTTTTCCAAACAAACTCTTTATTTTTTCAGCAAATTTATTTCCCATCTTATCACCTTTTTTTTATGTTATATTTTATTTTTTACAATTTTAATTCTTGTTTTCATCAGTATTATTATTTTCATCAATTTTTTTTTCATCATTCCCACTATTTTTATTATCAGCAGAAATTTGATTTTCTGATTGCTCTTGATCTTGATTAAGTTCTTCAGTTATCTTGTTCTTATGATTTTCAGATTTTTTTGGAGATGGATTTTCAAACGGCTGGTCAAACATAATCTGTTTTGATTCGGGAACAATTTTTGATTTTTGAGGAAGAACAGAATTTGCCGCATAAAAATATCGTATCAATTCAAAAACAAATAAAACACCGCAACCGATTGAAATGGCGGAACAAACATTTGTTCTATTCAGAACCTTTATCGCATCGTCATAACTCATTAATCTATTTTGATACAATTGTACAGTATTTTGAAAATCACCCATAGTTATAAAAGTTGGAATCAAAGAAACTATCAGCAAACTGTAAGAACCATACATCCATTTTCGTCTTGTATCAATATATTTTTCTCTATCAAAAGGTTTTGGATTAATCGAAACAAAATTATTATCAAAAATCTGTTTTTGAGGAATATAAAAAAATGCACTTTGCTCATCTTCACTCAAAAATTCACCTAAAATTTCATTTCCGTTTATGGCGATTTTGCTTTTTCGGTTAGTTTCTTTTTCAGCTGCCTGACCATTCACAAAAATATCTCCAAAGACAGGTTTTACAAGTGCAAGTGTAATCTGTCCGTCTTTTTTTTCTTCAAGTTTTACATCAATCAAATATTGTGTATTTCCTTCAAAGTAATAATTTGTTCCAACAGTCTGATACTTATCTGCCACAAACTGAACATTATGAACTCCAGATTCCAAAATAAATGAATCACAGGAATTAAATAAAACATCATCTATATAAACTTTTACATTATTCTGTAATTCAGCCGGATTAATTTTAACATTTACTTTTACCGGCATAGAATTTGTAAGTACTGGAACAATCTGATTTGCAAGACTTGAAGTAATAAAATCTAAATCGTCAATAGAACCGATTTCCAAAAAAGAACCGATTACTTTGGCATTAGGATATAAAATGATTTCTACTTTTACACTTAAATAGTCATTGTTTATTGATATCACTCCAGTCAATAAAGTATTAATCTTTTTTTCACAGATTTCATTTTCAAACTCTTTTGACAATGGATTTTCATTTTTTACTGTTTCAGATGCTTCATAAAGAACTGAATAATCATTCTGATAAAAAACAATCTGTTCCTTTTGAATAAGACTTTTTTCATTACTAAAAATACTTTTAAACAATCTTTTATACAATTCTAATTCGGAATTTGAATTTTCAGAAGTATTATTATTTATCTGTTCAAGCTGAGTTTCAGTTTTTTGAATAAGTACATTTTGTTCCTGTAAATTATCTTCTATCTTTTTTTGAATTTCCTTGATATTTTTTTCTTCTTCCCTTATTTTTTTTTCCAAAGCTTTTTGAGAAATATTTTCCAGAATTAAAGTATCTCTTTTTTGATAAGCACCAGAAAGTTGAAGAAACAAAGATTGTCTTGATTTTAAAAGTTCTTTACTTTTTCTGCTGTAAATTTCATCAGGTAAAACATTACGTTCAAGATTTTTATTCAGTTTTTCCAGAATTGAAACAGGAATCGTTTCAGAAAGAGCTCTCATTATGGAAGAATCCCCCTGTCCTTTTGCAAAAACAAATTTTTGTGATGCAATAGTCCATTTTTCATTTTCAGCACAAAACATATTTTGCAGAAAAACAGAGTAAAATATAAAAAAAACGATAACCCCTGGAAGATTTTTATTCGTCATCATCCTCTGCACTGTCATCCATAGGAAGACCTTTCCATTTTGCAACAAGATAAGCATTCATAAAATCATCAAGCTCGCCATCCATTACAGCCTGAATATTTCCAGTAGAAAACTTCGTTCTATGATCTTTCACCATTGTGTAAGGACAGAAAACATAAGAACGAATCTGACTTCCAAATGAAATATCTTTTTTCTCAGCAGCGAATTTAGAATTCTCTTTTTCTTTTTGTTCACGGTAATATTCATAAAGTCTTGCTCTAAGCATATTCATACAAGCTTGTCTGTTATAAAGCTGACTTCGCTCAGACTGACATGCAACTACAATGCCGGTTGGAATATGAGTAAACCGTACAGCAGAGTCAGTTTTGTTTACATGCTGACCACCTTTTCCACCAGCACGATAAGTATCCACACGCAAATCTTCTGGACGAATATCAACTTCAATAGTATCATCCAAAACAGGATAAACATAAACAGAAGCAAAACTTGTATGACGGCGAGCATTTGCATCAAAAGGAGAAATTCGCACAAGTCTATGAATACCGCCTTCACCTTTTAAATATCCATAAACATAATCACCAGAAATCTGGATTGTAATAGATTTCAAACCGCCTTCTGCTTCAAGTTCGTCAATCACTTCTGTTTTAAATCCATGACGTTCAGCCCATCTTAAATACATTCTGCTAAGCATAAATGCCCAGTCACAGGCTTCAGTTCCGCCAGCTCCAGCATGAACAGTTAAAAATGCATCACTTTGATCAACTTCACCACTTAAAAGATTTAAAATATTAAGCTTTTCAAACTGATTTTTAGTTTCATCATACATCGAGCGAACTTCATCTTCATCGCTTTGTTCACCAGATTCTCCTGCAAGCTCATACATCGCTTCAAGATCATCCATTTGAGAAATGATTTTTCTCCACGGCTCAACTCTGTTTTTAAGTTTTCTGATTTGAGCCATCACTTTTTCAGCTTCCTCGTGATTATCCCAAAAACCAGGCGCTTCAGTCAATTTTTCCTTATCACTTATGCTTTTGTCAATTGAAGCAGAGTCAAAGACGCCCCCAAACATTCATAATATCTTCGCGTAATTGTTCAATCGGTAATTTTAATTCTTCTAACATATTATAAGAATACCAAAATAAAGTAATAAATTCAACATTCACCTATCCACAAGCAGCCATCATAACTTAACTTCAGGGCAAAAACATTATAAAATGATTAGTTGTAATATCTGGCTCCCGGTCGTGATTCACAGGTCAA
>CAMBMW010000097.1 GCA_945868875.1 uncultured Treponema sp. | reverse complement strand
ACTCCCTCGCGCCAACTTTTATGAAAATATTTTTTATAATGCGTTTGCCCTGGAGTGATTTAATAATCTTGTGGCAATAAAATCGAATGTATCTTAATATTTTTACTGTCAGCCAAAGACATTACATAACCTTTTGAATATTTTCCAGTTCCACGTGGTACAGGATGAGGTTCCGCATCACCAATCAAAATGATTTCTTTTTGTGCATCTCCTCGCCATTTATAAAATTCACTTGCCGCAAACATTGCTTCATACACAGCCTCAGGAATGTCCCCGCCTTCTCTTCCTAAAATTTTTATTGAATAAAGCTGTTCTTTAAATGTTTTAAAGCTTCGAGTAAAATCAAAACATTTAACTGGCAAATCCATATACTTAAAAGTATCCCCATAATCTCTGTAAAAAAGCACAGCGATGCGTACATCCTTTTCTTTTGAAAAAATCCTCTTGATTTCTGGAATTAAATCTTCACGAAGTTTTTCAATATCATCTTTCATGCTTCCAGTCGCATCAATCGCAAAAACAATATCAAGTTTTTTGGCATTCACGAAAGTTTTCAAAATTTTTCCAATATCTTCTATTAAAGTTTCTGGCCCTTTTGAATATATCATTTCTTTTGAAATTTCTGAAAATTTTTCACTTGCAACAGGATTATAATTATCCGTCAAGATTATCTCTGCTTGAACTTCTGGTTCTTCAAATATTTCTGGTTCATCCAAAACTTCAGGCTCTAGAACAGGCTGCGGAGTTTCCTTTTTTTCAACTTTTTTTACTTCTTTTCTTACAGTTTTTACAGTTTTTTTGAAAACCTTCAAATCAAACATAAAAGGATTGTCCATATAATCACCAGAATAGTCAGCATAAGGTTTTTCAAACGACCGAATATTGATGAAAGTTCCTTTTCCAAGTTCAACTTCACCATGACGAGACCATTCATACCCATAAACAACAGTTTTTGGAATAAAAATATGAAAGGCATCACCAAAAAAATCAGTTTTTTCAACAGTAGAATCTAACAGGCTATACTTTGCACCTTCAGATTCCAGTTTTTTTCCATCGAGATATCTGATTTCATCACCATTTATCGGGTTATATTCTTTTGCACGATAAGCATAACTGTCATTTTTGCCAAGAGGGTCCTTTGTTGTTTCTGTAAGTAAAATAGAATTTACCTTTGGATTCTTTTTAACATAAAGATGATAGCCTCCGTTTTCTTTATCTTCAATCAGTTTAATGTCATTTGCAGATATTCTAAGCTCCTGCTGCTTCGGAGTAAAAATTATTGTCTGGTTTCCTTCAACCTCACTCTGCATTTGAGTTTCATCCTGTGATTGAGAATAAACAAAAGTTCCTCTAAAAATAATGATTACTATAAACAAATAAACAGCGACATATCTATTTATCATACAAAACTATTCCTTTTTTATTTTCTTTATTTAACAGTACTAATTAAAAAAAAGTATTATTATATAATTATCGACTAGACAAATCAAAAATATGAATTATAATATAAATTCACGAGTTTTTTTTGAAAAAAAATTCACATGATTTATAAAAAATCAATTAAAAAAAACTGTCAGATTCTTCTGCAAAACTAAAAGATTAAAAAAATGGATATTAATGAAAAAAATGAGTTTGAACAGGTTGACATAAACGCTTTTATAGAACCTGCTGAAATCAGCAAACGTGAAGAAGCCGAAAAAGCCGAAGTTTTTACTCCCAAACAAAGAGATTTACTCAATCAAATAATGCCAGTCCTTATTAAAAATGATAAAGAGCGTTATGAATTATTTTTAAACAGAATAATAGATATGGAAAACATTGCCAGTTCTGTAGCAAAATTTCCTTCTCTTTTGGAACGACGGGAACTTGCGGGAGGTACTAGAACTCGAGCAAACTTGATTGAATCATTAATCAAGCACAAAGATGATGGTGACCGTATGCTTCGTCTTCCATCCAAAGCGATTTTAGGAAAAAGTCTTCTTGTAACAAAAACTCACACACTTTCAGATTTAGCAAAATTTGCAAAACACCTTGGTTCTGAATTCGATTCGCTGGCAAAAGCATTTGATACAGAAACAAATCTTTCTATGTTCTCACTTCTAGTAGAAGATGTTTATTTAAATTTGATTTCAGATTCTGACCAGCCTATAGAATTCCGCAGAGAATGGGCACTTTCTTTATTACTTTTATGGGAACACTGGAACGATCAGGCATCTGAAAACATTGCTCCGATTTTACAGGCAGTTTGGACAGCCCGACGAAAATTGGCTCCAGCATTTGGAACTATGATGGGTACAAGCGAACTTCTTTTGATTTCTATGCAGATGAACGAAGAATGGATTCGCTTTATCAAAGAAAAAATGGGAGATACTGGTGTTACACAAGCCATGGAAGAGTTTTTATTTGGTATTTCCACAGAACAAATTCAAACTTTGCGAACAATCCTCAGAACAAAAGGAATTCCTGCAATTGGACGTGATGAAGTTTCTAAGTTTTTGGGCGAACACGTAAAAGCCGATGCAGGGCTTGATTATCGTGATTTTTATTCAATGTATACAGTCCGCCGGGATAACGCTCGCGCCCGTGCCAGAATGCATTTAGAAGGACCACACAAAACCCTTGAAGATTACTTCATTCAATTTGTGACTGCACAAGACAAGGAGAAGCAGAATAATGATACATTTGCGAAAGACTGAAGAAATATCTGAAAATCAGAATAAAGATAATTCTCAAATCCAACAAAATGAAACTGAAGAAGAGCCTAAAACAAAAAAAAGACCATATCATTTTGGAGAAAAACTTCGTCAGGTTCGCGAACACAAAGGCTACACTTTAAAAGTGGTAGCGCAGCAAGCTGGTGTGAGTGAAAGTCTTGTTTCTCAAATAGAAAGAAATCATGTTTCTCCTGCCATTGATACACTTTTGGCTTTGGCAGATGTGCTTGACATTAACCTTGAATATCTGTTTGAAGAATATAAACGCAACAGACCTGTTGAAATAATCCGTAAAACAGAACGGCCGTCAGTTCACGAAGACAGAATAACTTTTGAAGGGCTTGCAAAACAATCTGGCACAGACCCTTCAATTGAAGCATACATTATGAAAATTCCAGCTGGTTCTCAGACTCATCGCGGATCCTACGGTCATTTAGGTCGCGAAATAGGTTTTGTTACAAAAGGAAAGGCACTTTTGACTTACGGTAATCAGGAATACATTCTCGAAGAAGGTGACAGCGTTTCATTTTCGGCAGGTGCTGCGCATATTGTTCAAAATATCGGTGATGTTGACTTGGAAGCTATCTGGGTCGTTACACCGGCACAGCGATTTGTAAATCATTAATCTGGAAATAAGTAAATGAAAATTCTGCAGAAAGTATTTTGTTTATTTCTGTTTATTTCATTATCGGGCTGTGTTTCGACAAATAGAATAAACGAAAATAATGTGCGTTCTGTTGAAGATTTGACACCAGATGAAATAGTTTGGTCTGAAGTGACAGAGAGTCAACAAGATAATTGTCTGTTTTATTGTGAATACGTTGTAAAAAGCGAGAATATAAAATGGGCTTGTGTAAAAGTTGATTTATATGAACCATGGAATATAGTGGCAGAACCAGAAATAAAAAATCTGGGGAAAAAGTTTTTTTTAAATGATTTTTCACAAAAATATAATACTTTGGTGTCCATAAACACTGTCCCCTTTAGAAAAGAAAAAAAATCCTTCTTTCCTATCAGTATTGTAAAGATTAATGGAGAGATTATTTCTCCCTTAAATGAAAGATACTGTGCCCTAGGATTAAAAAAACGAACTGTTCAGTCAGAAAACTTGAGTGAAAAAACAATTGATATTTTGTGTGCCAGCATAGTTAAAAATCAGAATGAACTTTTTATTGAAGAATTTGATTATGTATTTGGCGGATACTTTGTGATTTTAGAACAGAATAAAGTGTTTGAATATGAAAAATATAGAAATGCACGTTCTGCAATTGGTATAAGTGAAGATGGAAGGTTTTTATATTTTTTTGGAGTATGTGGAGTGAATGATCCTTTTGGGAATAACGGAATGAGTTATGAAGAATGTGCTCTAGTTATGCGTAAGTTAGGTTGTTATAGCGCGATGGAGTTTGATGGAGGACATTCTGCAGGATTGATGCTGAAAAATAAAGAACTTATAAAACCTGCTTTACAAACTAAAATTCCGGCAGCATTTGGATTGTGTTTTCCATAATTTTTTTAGAAAATATTCAAATAAATTTGATAAGATTAAAAAAATATCAAATTCCTATTTTTTTTATAGAGCAAAAAAACATTTTGGTTTATAATATTTTCTAATTTAGGAATTTTTATTCCATTGGAGGATTTTTTTTATGAAAAAGATTTTGCTTACAACATTAATTGCATCTCTTTGTTTAACAGCAGTATTTGCTGCACCAAAAAAAGCAAAGAAATCTAAAGCAAAAACAATCAAAATTGGTGTAATTCAGCTTGTTGAACATTCTGCTTTGGACGCAAATTACAAAGGTTTTGTAGACGGACTTGCCGAAGCTGGTTATGTTGACGGAAAAAACATCAAAATTGACTATCAGAATGCACAGGGTGAACAGGCAAACTGTGTTACTATCGCTCAAAAATTAATAAACGATAAAGATGACTTGATTTTTGCAATTGCAACACCAGCTGCTCAGGCTGTTGCTAACCTTACACAAGATATTCCTATTCTTGTTTCTTCTGTAACAGATCCTGAATCTGCTAAGCTTGTTAAATCAAACGATGCTCCTGGAGGAAACGTTACAGGAACTTCAGACTTGACTCCATGTGCTGCTCAAATTAAGCTTTTGAAACAGCTTGTTCCAAGTGCAAAAACTGTTGGTATGCTTTACTGTTCAAGTGAACAGAATTCTTATTTCCAGATTGCACTTGCAAAGAAGGCTTGTGATGAACTTGGTCTTAAATATGTTGATGCTACAGTTTCAAACTCAAATGAAATTCAGCAGGTCACACAGTCTTTGTGTGGAAAAGTTGATGTAATCTACACTCCAACAGACAATATGATTGCTGCAGGAATGGCTTTGGTTGCTCAGGTTGCAAATGAAAACGGAATTCCTACAATTGTTGGTGAAGAAGGAATGGTTAATGCAGGTGGTCTTGCAACTTATGGTATAAACTACTATGAACTTGGAAAACAGACTGCAAAAATGGCTGTAGAAATTCTTGAAGGAAAAAACACTCCAGCCAAAATGCCAGTTCAGTATCTTGATTCATGCGATTTGAAAGTGAATGAAGAAACTGCAAAAATTCTTGGAATTACTATTCCTGCTGATTTGAAATAGTTTTCTGTGAGCGCTGGGAAGGGCACCGAAGGTGGTCACCACAACGAGCGTAGCGAAGTGAGGAGACTGAGCGTTAGCGAACCCTGTACATAGCGACCCGAAGGGGCACAGCCAGATTACTAAAAAAGAGATTTTTACTTTGTTTATTTTACGATAAACGGGTATTAATCTCTTTTTTTTTGTTTAAAAATAGTTTATAATGGTTGTATTATTTTTTTGTGGAGTAATAAATGCCTATTTTATCTGCTATGGAAGGTGCTGTTTCTCAAGGAATTCTTTGGGGACTTATGACTTTGGGAGTTTATTTTACTTTTAGAATTTTGAATGTTGCAGATATGACTGTTGATGGAAGTTTTGCAACTGGTGGTGCTATTACTGCAGTTTTGATTTGCAAGGGAATGAATCCTGTTTTGACTTTGCTTTTTGTTTTTATTGCGGGAACAATTTGCGGACTGATTACTGGATTTATGAATACAAAATTAAAGATTAACATTTTGCTTGCAAGTATTTTGACTCAGATTGCGTTATATTCTATTAACATCCGGATTATGGGAAAGGCAAATACGCCGCTTTTGGGAAATCCTACTATGATGGCGCAGTTGAAAACTCTTTTAGGAGGAAAAATTACTACTACGACGTGTTCTCTTTTGATTGGCTTTGTCGTGATTGCAATTATAATTGCTGCTTGTTATTGGTTCTTTGGAACGGAGTATGGTAGTGCAATTCGGGCTACTGGTAGTAATGAAAATATGGTGCGTGCACTCGGTGTTAATACTGACACAACTAAAATTATCGGGCTTATGCTTGCAAATGGAATGGTTTCTGTATCTGGTGCACTGGTAGCTCAGAGTCAAGGTTATGCTGATGTGGGAATGGGAACTGGGGCTATCGTTATTGGACTTGCTTCTATTATCATTGGTGAAGTAATTTTTGGTTCGCATTTTGGATTCTGGTACACTTTGATTTCTGTTGTTTTTGGTTCTATTATTTACAGAATTGTGATTGCTATTGTTTTGCAACTTGGATTAAAATCAACTGACTTAAAACTTTTGACTGCTTTGATTGTTGCAATTGCACTTTCTGTTCCTGTATTTAAAAGCAAGATTGACAAACGTCGCCGTGCGTATAAAGGTCCTGAAAACGAAGTTGATACTCGCCATGCTGATGATAAATTTAAACATGGTGATTACACAAACTGATTTTTTCAAGATTTTTTAATTTTTTTTTTGATTTTGAGGCGAATAAAACGAGGTCATTATGTTAAAACTTACAAATATAACTAAAACTTTTAATCCCGGAACTATCACTGAAAAAAAAGCTTTGCGTGGAATTGATTTGGAACTTGATGATGGTGATTTTGTAACTGTTATTGGTGGTAATGGTGCTGGAAAATCTACTTTGCTTAATCTGATTGCTGGTGTGCATTATACTGATACCGGGTCTATTGAACTTGATGGGATGAATCTGACTGGTAAACCAGAGTATTTTAGAGCAAAATTTTTGGGACGTGTTTTTCAGGATCCTATGATGGGTACTGCTGCAAATATGGAGATTGAAGAAAATCTTGCTATGGCTATGCGTCGTGGCAAAAAAAGAGGTCTTTCCTGGCATATTAAAAATGATGAGCGTAAACTTTACAAAGAAAAACTTGCACTTTTAGATTTGGGACTTGAAAACAGAATGAATGCAAAGGTTGGTCTTCTTTCTGGTGGTCAGCGTCAGGCTCTGACTCTTTTGATGGCAACTTTGCAGAAACCTAAAATTCTTCTTTTGGATGAACATACTGCTGCTTTGGACCCAAAAACTGCAAAAAAAGTTTTGGAACTTACTGAAACTTTTGTAAAACAAGACAATCTTACCACTTTTATGGTTACTCACAATATGAAAGATGCAATTCGCTACGGTAATCGTCTTATTATGATGATGGATGGAAAAATTGTGTACGATGTTCGTGGTGAAGAAAAACAGAAACTTACTGTGGAAGATTTACTTGCAAAATTCAGTGTAAGCGGTGTTGTGAGCGACAAACTTTTAGGATAATGCTAGAGAATCATAGATTTCTTGTATTTGAGCTGTGTATTCTCTATTTTTATTTCTCACAATCAATGGCTTTTCGTTCTGAAGACGGGGATTTGCGTTTTTTGTCGACTCAATAAGAACCAGATTTGGTTCTTTGTCAATAAAAGGATAAACTAGTTGCATTTTTTTTGGTTCTAATCTGAATTCTTTCAAAGTTGTAAATATTTCTGGTAGCCGGAAAGGGCGGTGAATTAAAAAAAATGTTCCATGTGTTTTTAACAGGTAGTCAGTGGCAGATATGATGTCTCTGAGTGTGCAAGAGATTTCATGGCGCGCAATTGCTTTTGAGTCTGTGACATTCTGTTTTCCGTGTTCAAAAATCATGTATGGTGGATTGCAGGTTACAAAATCAATGCTGTTTTTTTTTATTAACTTTGATACGTTTTTCAAATCTTGATTTAGAATCTGGATTTTTTCCGTCAAGTTATTTTCCAGGATGCTTTTTTTGGCTAATTCTGCAGATTTAGTTTGTATTTCTATTCCAATTATTTTACCAGTAATGATTTTTTTTTCCAAAAGGAGAGGTATGATGCCATTTCCTGAACATAAATCTACCAGTGAACTGTCTTTTTTTAATTTACTTTGAGCAAAATATGACAATAGTACAGCATCTATTCCAAACTGAAAGTCTTCAGTATCTTGAAAAATTTTATTACTGTTTTGTAGTATGTCAATTTTTTCCAACTATCTTTTCCTAATTTTTGTCTGTCAAAAAAGTAATTCATTATATTTATGTGTTCCTAAGTATATTGTGTTAGTTTTAGTTTTTCAACTGGCTGAAG
>CAMBMW010000096.1 GCA_945868875.1 uncultured Treponema sp. | reverse complement strand
GGCTGGACAATAGATTTTTCAATCATTTTTCCATTTGGATTTTTTAGTTTTTTATGAAACCATTTTTTCTGTGAAAAAAAGTCTCTCATTGATGAACTTAAAATTTGAGGATAATTCTTTTTAACTTCAATCGTTGGAACTGGAATAACGTGTTTTCCTTCGACTTGCCGAGATTTTACAGCTTTTTCAATTTCCTCTTTTGTTGCAATTTCTTCTATATGAATTATTTTTTGTGGTTGTGGAAGTTGCAGTCTCATTGCAATTTTGGAAACCATTTTTTCAGAAGTTCCTAAAAGAAGAATTTTCTTAATGTGAGTTTTTCTTAATACTTTTGCAACAGAATCTCGATGATCTTTATCATCAAAAAGAGCTACACGCACAGCGCCCATGTAAGTTTTTTCACGTTTTGCAGAACGACCTGCAACAATTTTATCATCCTGGATTAATAATCCGTCATCAATTATTGCATGAATTCCATATTCTTCTGCCAGAAGTTTAGAACGAAAAGATTTGCCTGTACCACTTTCTCCGACAAGCGCATAAACCTGAACTTTTTTAAAACTGTTAAACAAATTATCCAAAAATTGATTCATATTAATCCATTATATATCTGTTTTTTGAATACCACAAGATTTTAATAAAGAAATAAATTCTTTGTTTAGTGGAATTTTGATATGAGATGGCAGATTAATCGGATTTTGAGGAATAATCAGTTCTGCTGCCTGTAGAAAAAAGTCCTGTTTAAATCCAAGTTTTTGTAGATTTTTTTTTGAACCATAAATTGAGTCACCCAAAAGTGGAAAAGAGTGAAGTGCAGACTGACATCGAATCTGATGTTTGCGTCCTGTTTTTAAGATTATTTTAACAAAAGTAACATCTTTACCATCAAATTTTCCATTTGCAAGAGGAAAAATCTGCATAGTTGCGTTTTTGGCATTATTGTTATTTAAATTTTTTTCAGAAAAAGCAGAAACTTTGTAAAAATTATTATGATTTTCATACTTGTTTTCTATAAAATCATCCCATTGTTCAGCCTTATCAATTTTTCCTTCCATAACTGCATAATAAATTTTTTGAATTTTGTGATTTTCAATGTTTTTGCAAAACCATCTTGCTCCCTGAAGGCTCATTGAAAATGCTATAAGTCCCGTTGTTTTTTTATCCAGCCGATGAAGAGGACCTGGTTTAAAAGATATTGAATTATCTACCCTCGTGGAATGATAATAATCTTGGACAATTGATTCTAATGAAAACTCATCACCGTGAACATTCAGATTGTACGGTTTATCTAAAATTAAAATATGTTCATTTTCAAAAACAGGATGAAAATTCTCTTCAAAAAAATGTTTATCAATTCTGGAAGATGAAGAATTCTCTTGTTTTTGATTTAATGCAAACTTTGGAATGGAAATTTTGTCGTTTTTACAGATTCTGTAATCTTCTTTTATCTTTTTGTCGTTTACCTTAATAAAATTTTTTCTCAAAAGTCTATAGATTTCAGAAAGGGAACTGTTTGGAATCAAAACCCGCAAAACTTTATCTATTCTTTTTCCGTCATCGTTAATCTGGGCGACAAAATCCTCAAAATCCATAATGGGAATATAACATTTTTTTGTGTTTTCTACTAGTAAAATTTGTAAAGTAATGATAAAATGTAAAAAGTAGATTTTTAATTATGTTACCGACTATCAAAGAACAGCTTAAATTATTTTTAATAAATCCAGTTTTTCTTTCATGCGTTTTCAGCTGGCTAGGTGCGCAATTTTTAAAAACAGCAATAAACTTAATCTATGGAAGAATTCATTCTCTTTCAGAATTACTTGAAAATTTGATTTGGAGAACAGGCGGCATGCCTTCAAGTCATTCTGCTTTGGTTTCTTCACTTTGTACAACAATTGGATTTAGAAACGGCATTAATTCAGATGTTTTTGTTTTTTCTCTTTGTTTTTTTCTTGTAACTATTAGAGATGCTTTTGGTGTCCGTCATTCCAGTGGAATTCAAGCTAAAAAAATTAATGAAATTGGAAATGAACTGCAAAACTTAAAAATCATAAAAGAATACAAAAAAATTAAAGAAGTAAATGGGCACACTCCTATGGAAGTGATTTGCGGTTGTCTTTTAGGATTTTTTATTGGACTTGCTTTTTCTTTACTAAAATAGTGTATGCAAAAATATTTCAAAATCGTTTCACCAGTTTTGTTTCTCGCTTGCATTGTGTTGATTGTTTTCTTTAAAACTGTTCCTGCACAAAAATTATGGAATGATTATTCAGTTTTATATGTTCAAAACGATGTTTCTGATGATTCTGTCCAAAAAGCTTTGACTTCAAGCGGCATTCAAAATTATGTGTGTCTTTCAAATCAGTTTTTGCCAGTCAGTTTATCTGAAAATTCTATTGAATTTACTATGTTCAAATTAAAAGCCACCAGAAATGATTATTCGAACAGACGTGTGAACTATTTTTTTGATAAATCTAAAAACTTCAGGCTTTATTATATTCCAAATGAATATAATCAAAATCTTTCTGACGCTGTTCACATTCTTTCTCAAAATAAAATAGAATGTGGAGTTGATTCAAAACAAGCTGTTTCTTCTTTTCTGTTTTTGTTTTTTATTGCTGCTGCCGCTGTTTTGACTGTTTTTTCTAAAAACAAAACTATTTTTTTAGGTTCCTGTTTTCTGGAGCTTTTATTTCTTTGGTGCAATCCTTTCTATCCTGTTACAGTTTCTTTGATTATCTTTCTTCTGCCAGTGTTTTTTATATCAAATATCTGGAAAAGAAACGGTTTTCTAGAATACCTTGTTTCAAATATCTGGTGCATTGTTATTCTTGTAGTTTGCATAATCTGCAATTTTAGTATTTCGTTCAAAACAGGACTGTTGTTTTTAGTTCTTTTACTGTCTGTTCTGCTTTTTATGATTACAACTTATCATATTGAAGATTATGTTGAGAAAAAATACATTTTTATTCCAGTTTATATAAAATCGGCAAAAATGGTCAGTATTTTTGCAAGACGTACAAAAATTGTTATGAGTTCATTGATTTTAATTACCTTTTGTACCATTTTTGTCTTCTTTTTTACATCAAATAAAAAAATAGATGAATCAAATTCTCAGTCAAAAATTTTTCTACCATCAAATGTTCAAAATGCTTTACTTGAAGATAAAGAGGAACTTGTACAACTAGAAGATTATTATTCATGGGTTTGGAATATCAAGACAAATCCATATAAATCATTAAACAAAGAAAACAACGAGTTTTATGTTGAATTTCCACATTACGTCGAAGAAAATGGGAAAATTACTGAAACAAAAACAATTTATTCTTATAATCAGAATTTTAAAGATAATGTTTTTGATTCCATTGACAAGTTGGAATTTAATTCAATCGAAAAAGTGATGAAATCGGAAGGAAAAGATTTCAAAGGCGGATATACAGGAAGTCAGAATATTAGTGTAAATTTATTTTCTATAATAATGATGATTTTTTGTCTAATCATATTACTTTTTATTTATTTTTCTATTATGATATTACAGTTGAGGAAAATTAAAAAATGAGATTAAACTATCAGAATCTTTCTTCGATATTAAAAAATTATAAAGTTTCTCAGAATTCATTTATTTCCAAAGAATTTATCATTCCTCTTGAGCAGGAATATGCAACTGATTATAAAAACATTATTCAAAAAGATGATATTGTTAAGGAAGGACAAATCATTGCCATTTCAACTGGTAATTCAAAATCAAAAAGAACTTCTGATGAGTCAACTTTCATTCATTCTCCTGTTCCCGGAAAAGTTATGGATATCCTTCCTGTTTATACATCGTCTGGTAAACAAAAATTTGCTGTCAAAATTAAATTTGGTGGAGAATTTTCATATTTAGGAAAAAAAATTACAGAAAAATCAATCGAAAATCTGACTTCTTCCCAGATTATTGAACAATTAATCGATAAAGGGGTAGTGAATACTTATAATCTTAAGAAAATAGAAAATCCTGGACTTCAGATTAAAAATAATTCTTTCAAAAATCTTGTTGTAAGGTTTTTTGACGAAGATTCTTTTAGATTTACAGATTCGCTTGTTGCAAAATTATTTACAAATGAAATTATAAAAGGTGCACAGATTCTTGCAAAAGCAATGAATTGTTATGGAATTCTTTTTGTAATAGATCAGAGTTTTGAAAAAAAACAAGAACTTGAAAATCTGAATATTTCAAATTTGAGGGTTTTACAGTTAAAAACAAAAAAATATCCCTGCGGAACTCAAAAACAGATTGAACAGGCTTTTAAAAAATCAGGATTAAAGAAGACTTCAAATCTGGAAATCACAAAAAACGATTTTTTTACAGATTCATCAACTTTGTATGAAGTTTACAAAGCTGTTATATGTTCAGTACCTTCAATAAGTCATTTAGTTCATTTTAGTGGCAATTGCCTTTATTCTTCCTGTCTGCTTGATGTGAAAATTGGAACAACACTGAATGATATAGTAAAACAAATCGGTGGTTTTGTAAAAGAACCTTCTGTAATTGTAATAAACGGATTAATCTATGGCAATTCTGTAGAATCTTTGAATGTTCCGGTTACAAAGTCTGTAAAATCTGTAGAATTTATTTCAAAAACAAAAATTACAGACAGTCAAATATATTCATGTGTAAATTGCGGAAACTGCAGGTATGTTTGTCCTTCCAGAATTTCACCTGATATTCTTTATTCCTATGCTGTAAACTTCAAAGAAATTCCTGAAGTTTTAAAAAACACAGTTCAAGATTGCGAAGAATGTGGAAGTTGCAATACAGTGTGTCCTGCAAGATTACCATTATCAAAAACTATTTCCTATTTGAAAGATACTGTTTATGAGGAGAAAAACTGATAAATGAAATTGCAAAATATAGATTTAAGACTACAAAAAAAACTTCAGAATATTAATACTTTTGTTTATGCACGTCCATCAATTTCTGCAGTTTCATTGCGGATATTGATTCTTCTTATGATTCAAGTTGTAATGCTGTTTCTTACAAAAAGTTATAATTCTGTGATTTTGATAGGAACAACAGCTCTTGGTGGAGTTGCAGTAGCAAGTGTAAATTTTCTGATTTATCATGAAAAACCATTTCAGTTTTTAAACATAATTATTCAGGGTATTTTTATTGGTTTTTTATTGCCTCAAAGTTTTCCTGTAGTTGTGGCTTTTTTCATAACTTTTTTTACGCTGATGATTTCACGCTGCATATTATTTAAAAGCGTAAATTGCTGGATAAACATCTGTTGTGTTGCCGTCATGATTGCATGGTTTATTGGAAGAAAGTATTTTCCTGATTTTATGATTACAAAAGATTTAATTTCATTAAAAAATTCTTCTGTTTATATGATACAAAATGGAAGTTTTCCAATTTACAGTTTTGATTCAACTATTACAGCTTTTCTGAATGAGAAACTATTCTCTATTTTTAAAGTAACAATACCCGAAGGATTTGTTTCACTTTTATGGGATACAAATTCTTCTATTCCGGCTTTTAGATTTAATCTTTTGACAATAATTTCGGCAGTAGTAATTTTTGCCGACAATGCATTTTCTTTTATAATTCCGACTCTTATGCTGTCTGTGTATGCTGTTTTAATCAGGCTTTTTGGTACAATTTTTTTTGGAGGAAGTTTTAATCAGGGAGATATAATTCTGGCATTTTTAACCAGCGGAACATTATTTTGCAGTGTTTTTTTGATTCAATGGTATGGAACAGTTCCAATCTTGTTGAGTGGAAAAATAATTTTAGGAATTCTTGCAGGAGTGTTTGCTTTTCTTGTTACAGGAGCTGGAACTTCTCCAATTGGTATGGTTTATACAGTGCTGATTACTAATTTTACAAATATTTTTATTCGTGCATTTCAGGAAAAAAATATTCCAGACCATAAGAATGAAATAAAAAAATCCTAAGAATGAATTTTTAAACTTTTCATAAGGAATTGAATTATGAGAAATGAAATAACAAATAAAGAATTTTTTGCAAGATATGGAATTTTTGTTGGAATTATTATTGTTTTGTTCGGTATTTTGATTTATCCGATAAAAGTTTCACAAAAATCATGGATAAACAATTTGCGTTCAAATATTGAATTTGTTCTTGATGAAAGGGAACCAAATGGATGGAATGTTGAATCTCCTGTTCCAATCAAAAATTCTTTTTGCCTGAGTGCAGCATGTTATAATGCAAGAAACAGAACCTCTGGTGAACTTTACAAAGCTGTGATTTTGAGAACGCAAACTTTGTATGGTCCACTTCCCGGAGTTTTTTTGGTTGACAGTGAAGAAAATGTAGAGTTTGTTGGTTTTGCTTCTTTGCATGGCAGAATTGCCGAACAGATAAAAAATTTTAATAAATCTGATAAATCTGAAAGAATTAGTTTCTGGAAGGAAAAAATTCCATATATTTTAAAAGATAATTAAAGGTAAATAATATGAAAAAAAATAATATGTTTTTTTATTTGACAGCATATTTAGCATTGCTCATCCCGGCCCCAGGTCGATTTGTTTATGGTTTTACACTCATGACAGAAGTTTTTTTACTTTCAATTATTGGAGGACTTTCTGTTCTTCTCATAGAAAAAATCAAATTCGACCAGTTAAAATCAACTCTTTTTATTTTGATATTAGTTGCTTTTTCAATACTTTTCAGGCAGATTTTGATTATTATCAACTCCCAGGTTGCACTTACACTTGGATTTGTTGTCTTTTTTCCGCCTGTTTCGCTTTTCATTTTAAACATCCTTTTTACACTGAAAACCGAAAAATTTTTAGTTCAATTTAGGCATAGAATTGTAAAGATGTTGATTTTTACTTTAGGTGGAATGATGATTTTTTTGATTCGTGATATTCTTGGTTATGGCACTTTTACTTTTTTTGGAAAAAATCATTTTATTTATGAAAAAGTTCTTTTTGATTCTAACAAGATTGGTGTTTTTTCATTGTTAGCCTCAATTCCTGGAGTGTTGGTTATACTGGGAATTATATATTTTCTTTTTATTCAGTTTTCCAAAAAAATTGAAATTCTAAAAAATAAGGAATAATAAGGTTTTTATAATATGATATACTTAAATACTTTTTTATATTATACCATTTTTTCTTCAGTTTTTGTAATATATGGAATTGGATTAAGCCGTTCTGTTGAAATAGGTGTTTCAATTTTTTATAAACCTGTTTTTTATTTAAAAGCTTTTTTTACAATAGTTTCGAGTTCGGTTTTATCATGGCTTTTTACAAATTATATACTTTCACCATTAAAACTTGTGGAATTATTTCCTCTGGTTTCTTTATTGATTTTTATCTGTATTTCAACTTTTATTGAAACTTTAGTCAGATTGACTTGTGGATTTTCAGTTTCAGAATTCATTGTTTCATTTTTGATTGTTTTGCTTTCTGTTTTTGAAAGTACTTCAATTTTATTTTCAATTATAATATGTATAAGCAGTTTTATTTCAATTCTAATCTTAATACCATTTTGTGTATCATTTAAGAGAAGAATTACGGCAAACGGAAAACAGCTTGACGAAAAATATTATGCATTCTTTTTTATTTTTCTTGCCATTTTAATTTTACTTGTAACAGTATTTGATGTAAACTGGCTAAAACCTGGAGTGTTAAAATGATTTTACCGATTATTTTATTTGTTGTAATCATTCTTACAATTGCATTGCTTATAATGTTTTCAGTTTATATTCTCCTTCCTTCTATTAACATTCCGGAAGATAAGTCTGATGATCCTGTTATTCCAAAAAAAACAAAACAGAACATCTTTGCTAACAAAAAAATACAATGCACTGAATTAAAGGCTGTAGTTTTGTGCTCATGTAATAAGAACTTAAGCTTAAAACACACAAGTTTTAATGAAAGATGTACATGCTTTATGATAAAAAATTCTTTTGGAACTGGATATGATTGTCCTTTTGCATGTATCGGACAAGGTGATTGTATGAAAGTTTGTCCGCAAATGGCAATCAAAATTGAAAATAATACAGCGTTGGTAACAGACAATTGTTGTGGTTGTGGAAAATGTGCAGAGGTTTGTCCTCAAAAGCTTATCAAGCTTGTTCCAGTTTCACAAAATAAAATTATTCTATGTAATAATGATAATCAGGAAAATACATCTTGTTCAGAAATCCAAAAAGAAAAAAACATAGAATGGATTGAAAAAAAAGACTTTAAAATTTATTCAAAATGTTATAAAATAAAGGAAAGTATAATAAAAAAACTTAATTAGTTTTTAATACATAAT
>CAMBMW010000095.1 GCA_945868875.1 uncultured Treponema sp. | reverse complement strand
CTTTTCTATATGGAATTTGTACATAACAATCAAATAGCAGAAATGTTGCCATTTGATTAAAATACGAATTTTCAATTCTGAGGTACAAAAATTAATTATTAAAAAAGTCAAAAAGGAGGACTTTAATGAAAAAAACTTTAAGTGTGTTGCTTGGAGCAGCTCTTCTTGCAACTACATTGTTTACAGGTTGTGCTGAAAAAAAAGTTAAACCTTTAAACATTTCTGTTTTCTCTATTCAGCAGAGACAGCAGCCACCGGCAGATAACCGTGACTACAAATGGATTGAGGAGAATTTCGGTGTAACATTTAACTTCGATATTCTTGTTGGTGATAAAGATCAGAAAATTGGTGTTCTTATTGCTTCAGGCGACTTACCTGATTTAGTTGAAGTTGATTCAGAAAAATTCCAGGGTGCTGGATGTCTTATTGATATCAAACCTTTAGTTGAAAAATATTGTCCAAACATCATGAAAAATTATGAAAATGTTTGGAAACAGATTGTGTACCAGGATTCAGAAAAAGATGCTGATGGTAACATTATCAAAGAACACGTTTACTCTCTTCCAAACTACGGTTCAATCACAGGAAAAGATCAGAACACAGGCTATAACGGAAACGGATTCTGGATTCAAAAACGCGTTCTTAAAGAATTCGGTTATCCAGAAGTAAAAACTGTTGATCAGTACTTTGACCTTCTCGAAGCTTACGTTAAAAAATATCCAGAAACAGACGGAGCAAAAACTCTTCCATTCACAATCATTACAGCAGACTGGGAAGCTTTCGACTTGTGGAATCCACCTAACTTCCTCGCTGGTTATCCAAACGATGGAAACGGACACGTAACAAAAGTTAACGGAAAATATGTTTATGAAGATAACTTTGCTGATGCAAATGCAAAAAGATGGTTCAAACTCGCTAACGGATATTTCCAGAGAGGCTTGATAGACCCAGCTTCATTTACAGATAACCGTGACCAGTACTATGCAAAAATTGCTCAGGGTCGTGTACTTGGTATGTTCATCCAGGGATGGCAGTTTATGTATGATGCAGAAAATACAATCAGAACTTCTGGACATGATGATAGAACATATGCTCCACTTCCAATCGTATTTGATGAATCAATAAAACCACACTATCGTGACATCACTCTTCCAAACCTCCAGAGAGGTTATGGTTTCACAACAAAATGTGGTGAAAAGAAAGCAATTCAGATTTTGAAATTCTTTGATGAAGTTCTTAAAGAAGAAAACCAGAAACGCCTCTATTGGGGTCTTGAAGGTGAAGATTACTTGATTTCTGATGGAAAAGTTGAAATCAATGGAATTAAAGTTCCAAAAGGTGCTCCATATAGAACTCAAGAAATGATTGCTAATCAGAAAGACAACAGCTGGATTCTTAAGAATAAAGCTCAGCTCTTTACTGAAGAAGCTCCAAAATGGGAAGGTACATATTCTGACGGATATCCACATGCTTTGGCTAACACTGCTTGGGAATATGCTCAGGAATTAAAACCAATCGATATTGAACTCCTTGCAGCTTATAATGTTCCATCATATGCTGCTCTTGTTGATCCTAACCCACCACAGAATGCTGGCTGGTATCCAATGTGGCAGTGTAACCCATCTCCTGAAAATGATGGATTTGAACACGATGCTGCTGTTGCTATGACAGGATTCGAAACTCTCCAGAGAAAATATCTGCCAATGATGATTATGTGCAGTCCAGCTGATTTTGATAAAACTTGGGATGAATATGCAAAACAGATGAAACCTCTTACTACAGTTTACAACAAATTCATGCAGGGCGAACTTGATGCTCGTGTTAAAAACTTTGGTGGAGAAAAATAAGTTTTAAAACTGTCTAAAATAAAAAATCAGGCAGTTTTCAGACTTAGTTAATTGAAATAGAAATCATCTGTAAAATATCGTATATTTGTCATATGATTTCTATAATTTCTATGAAAAGTCCACTGTTAGTTTGGTGGACTTTTTTTGTTCTTTGGAGTTGTGCTATGAAAAATAAGAAAGAAGTAAGTACTGCACCGTCTACAGAACTTACGAACAAAAAAACAAAATGGCAACTATTAGGAAAACAAAAGGCGTTGATATTCATGTCAGTTCCTTTTGTCCTTTACATGATATTGTTTAGATATGTTCCGCTTTTGGGCTGGACAATGGCTTTTCAAAACTATAAACCTGCGAAAGGTTTTTTGGGCTCAGCTTGGGTTGGTTTACAACATTTCAAAGCCCTTTTATTTCAGATTGATTCTGCTACTGGTACTGCATTAAGAGATGCTGTTACTGGAAAACTTTGCTGGAATACAGAATTCTTATTTGCCTTAAGAAATACTATTTGTATGAGCCTTATTAGTACGGCTCTTGGGTATATTACGGCAATCATTCTTGCTGTTTTTATGAACGAAGTTAAAAATCTTGCAGTAAAACGCTTTGTTCAGACAGTATCATACCTTCCACACTTCCTTTCATGGATTATTGTTGTTGGTTTAGTTCAGAATTTCCTTTCCGTTGAAGACGGAATTATCAATAATATATTAATGGCATTAGGATTAGTCAAAGAACCTGTTAAATTCCTTTCTATTCCTAAATATTTCTGGAACATTGTAGGCTGGACTTACGTTTGGAAAGAAGTAGGTTGGAATACTATTGTTTATCTTGGTGCTATGACTGCCATTGACCCATGTCTTTATGAAGCAGCACAGATTGATGGATGTGGACGTCTACGAAAAATCTGGCACATAACTCTGCCTGGAATCAAACCTACAGTTATTATCATGTTGATTATGTCTGCCGGTCATATCCTTGATGCAAACTTCGAAATGCCATACTTGATGCAAAATGGTATGATTTATGATGTTGCAAACCAGATTGATATGTATGTTTTGAAATATGGTTTCAAACTGTTTAATTTCTCTCTGGCTACTGCGGCTGGTATCTTCAAAAATGTTGTTAATATCACCTTACTTCTAATTGCCAACGGTATTGCTAAAAAAGCTGGCGAGGAGCGTTTAATATGATGAAACAGGAAAAAGTGATAAATTTACAGACTGCCAGAAGAAAAACTTTACTCAGTAATCTAATTTTCGATGTTATTATTTATTTGACATTGATTTTTGTAGTAATTGTTACAGTTTATCCTTTCTGGAATACTTTGGCATTGTCTTTTAATGATGGTCTTGATTCTTTAAAAGGTGGAATTACATTTTTCCCAAGAAAGTTTACAATTAAAAACTATTCAAATCTTTTTGAAACTGACTATATTTTTAAAGCAGGATTGATTTCAGTTTCAAGAACGATTTTGCAGACAGTTTTAAATGTTTTTTGTACAAGTATGCTTGCTTATTCTTTGAGTCGAAAGGAATTTGTACTGAAAAAGTCGCTGACTGCAGTTATTGTTATTTCCATGTATGTAAATGCAGGTTTGATTCCAGGATATATGCTGACAAAAAAACTTGGTCTTTTGAATAATTATCTTGTTTATATTATTCCAAATCTTATTGATGCCTTCAACTTTATCCTTGTAAGAACTTATATTAATGGATTACCAGATAGTTTTGTTGAATCTGCTAGAATTGACGGTGCAAATGAATTTAAGATCTTCCTGCAGATTATCATGCCTTTGATTATTCCATCAATTGCAATGACTTGTCTTTTCGTCGCTGTAAATGCATGGAACAGCTGGTTTGATACTTACTTGTATACTTCAGGAAAGAAAAATTTACATTCATTACAGTATGTTTTGATGTCCTTCCTGCAGGCGAGTCAGCAGCAAAGTAATTCTGCTTCAAATGCAAATGCTCTTGCGGTCGCTGCCGCTTCTGGTGCATCTGCAGCACAGGTTACTCCTGTTGCTATTCGTGCATCAATTACAATTGTAGCGACAGTTCCAATTCTTATCGTTTATCCTTTTGTTCAGAAATATTTTGTAACTGGTATGACAATTGGTGGCGTAAAAGAATAGTATCCTACCAAAATATATTTAAAAATCATTTAAAAATATAAAACGGTCAAAGAACTTTATTTGAACTTTGACCGTTTTTTGTTTTTTTATAGAAAATACTAGTCAAGACAAGCGTCTAAATCTTTGCAAATCTGTTCTTTGTCCATATGGCGACCGATGATTACCATTTTTATCATTCTATCCCCAACTTTTTCATCCCAATCTTTTTTCATTTCAGGTTCTTCTGCAAGAACTTTTTCCTGTTCATCTTTTGGGCAAGAAGCAAGCCAGTTTCCTGAATAGCCTGCCTGAATCTGTCGGCCTGAAGTTTCCAAAACATAAGCCATATCATCTTCATCGCTGAACCAGATTACACCTTTAGAACGAATGATAGTTCTTGGCCAGCGACTTGCATATTCATCGAGCTTGATACGGTTGAAAGGACGTCGTCGATAATAAACAAAACTTCCAATTCCGTATTCATCTTCAGCTTCGCCTTCATGTTTGTGTTCGTGGTGATGATGATGGTGCTCATGTCCTTCGTGTTCGCCGTGTTCGTGATGATGTTCATGTTCTTCGTGATCGTGTTCATCATGTTCGTCATGGTCGTGGTCGCATTCTTCGCCCTGTTCATGATGATGACCACATTTTTCACAAACTTCGTCATCGTCATCATCATCGTGCTCATGTTCATCGTGTTCTTCAAGTTCTTTAACCCAACCTGCGCTTGAATAAACTGTTTCAAAATCAAAACGGTCAGTTCCAATAATTTCATCAACAGGAACTTCGCATCTGGTAGTCTCAATCACTTTTACAGTCGGTTGAATTTTATTGATAACGGCACGAACCATATTCATCTGTTCGTCTGTAACTAAATCGCGCTTGTTGATAATCAAAGTTGAACAGAATTCAATTTGCTGGATTAAAAGTGATTCAATGTCTTCTTCATCAATGTCTTTTTTGAGAAGAGCTTTTCCTTCGTCAAATTCATCCACCAAGCGACTTGCATCCACAACACCAACAACATTGTCAAGTTTTCCAATTTCAATCTGTTCGATAGCTTGTGCAATTGGCATAGGTTCACAAACACCAGAAGCTTCAATCATGATATAATCGAATTTGCCGGTTTTCATCAAATCTTCTATCTGTTGAACCATATCAGATTTCAAGGTGCAGCAAATACATCCGTTTGTAAGAGGAACAAGAGAACTGGTATCGGTGATTTGTGCTTCTTTTGCAATAAGACGTTCGTCTACATTTACCTCACCAATATCATTTACAATAACAGCAACTTTATATCCTTTTTGATTTGTTAAAACTCGGTTTAACAAAGTTGTTTTTCCAGCTCCTAAATAGCCGCAAAGTAAAGTTATAGGAATTCTTTTTTTAGCCATTTTTATTCTCCAAAATATCAAAAAATTATGTTTAATAATATAGAATATAATAGAAAAAATACAAAAAGTATACGGTTTTATGATGTTTTGTCCTGTTTTTTAAGTTTACGAGAAATTAATTGTCTGTTATAATGAAAAAATGGCACGAAAAAGAATTTGTGTTCTGACTGTGTACCCAGAGGGAGAATACCAGCAGAAATTATTACCAGGAATTTTTGAACAATGTAACAAATATAATTATGATGTTGCAGTTGTGACACCTCTTGTTCAAGTTTGTTCTTCAAATCAGGATTATCTCAAAGGTGAATTAAATATTTTTGAGCTCGTGAATTTTGATTTGTTTGATGGTGTGATTGTAACACCAGTTCCATTAACTGAAGGAAATGTTTCGCATGTTTCAGAAATGGTTTTGAAAAAACTTCAGAAAGACTGTAAAATTCCGGTTGTTTCCATTGATATGAAGATGGGTGATTATCCTGTAGTTTTTACAGATGATTCTGATGCTTTTTTTCATATTACTGAACATTTAATAGTAGAACATAAATGTAAAGATTTTTTAATTTTAAGTGGAGATAATCAAGAATCTTTTATAATAAAACAAAGACATCAAGGGATATTTAATGCTTTTCAGAAATATAATATTTCCTTTGATGAAAACAAAATTATTCAAGGTGATTTCTGGTACGATAGCGGTGAACTTCTTGGAAATAGTCTTATCAGAAATGAAATCAAAATGCCTGATGCTGTGATTTGCCTTTCTGATTACATGGCAATTGGTCTTACAAATTATCTTATAAAACATGGAAAAAGAGTTCCACAGGATGTGATAGTTACTGGATATGATGCAATTTATGATGCAAGTGCAAATAATCCACCAATCACAACTTATGATTCTGATATTGCTCACACTGGTGCAAAAGCGGTAAATTTTCTTCATCAAAAAATCGATTTTGGTAAAGAAGAAATTTCTTGTGATTGTGCTGGTCCAGAAAATCTTTGCATTGGTGGAACGTGTGGGTGTCCTGAAGATTTTCATTTTACACGTGAAAGATTAAAAAAATTACATCTTGGTGTTCGTTCTCATTATGGAATAATAAAAGAAAGTAAAGTTTCCATGTGCATGCTTATGGAAAGTTACATGATGGAAAATTTGACAGAAGCGATTACTCCGTTTGATTGTCTTGCTAAAATTTATGAATTTAGATATCTTATTCGTCCTTTTGGTGATTTTTATATCTGCCTGAATGAAGATTGGATGGATAATTCTCTTGATATTTGCGAAGGTTATTCTAATACAATGCAGTATGTGCTTGTTTCCCGTCGTAATGAAGAGACATCAAGTGCAAGAAAACATGTTTTTGTGGAAAAAACTGCTTCAAATACATTTTCTGTAAAAAGAATGTTACCAGAGATGATAAATGGTTATGGCATTCCTCAGGTTTATTATTTTGTACCGATTCATTTTGGAACGATTTCACTTGGTTACGCTGTTGTGCAGAATGATTTGTCAAATCCTTACAGTATTGGAATTGTATTACGAAATTTTTTGCGAAATGTTAATAATGCTCTTGAAATGGTGAGAGTTAAATATCAGACTTTTTATCTGTCTGAGCATGATATTATGACTGATTTGTATAATCGACGTGGAATGCGTCGTGTTCTAATGGATATGCAAAAGAAGCTCAAAAAAGATGATGTTGTTTTTGCCATTGTGATTGATATGGACGGTTTGAAAAGTCGAAATGATAATTATGGTCATCTTGAAGGGGATAATGGAATTATTTATATTTCTGAAGCAGTAAAATCTATCACAGATGAAAATGAAATAGCAGTTCGTGGTGGTGGTGATGAATTTTTTATAGTCGGTGCTGGACAATATGATGATGCAAAAATGAGAGAAAAATTTGCAAGATTTTGTTATTATCTGGAAACAAAAAATGAAAAACTTGATATTCCTGTATCAGCAAGTTTTGGATATGCACTTGGAAATGACATTGAAAATGATTTTCAAGTGATTTTAGAACGTGCTGACGAAAATATGTATCAAAATAAAGCCTTGAAAAAAAAGCAACTGCACGAGGATATAAAATAATTACATGAAAAGAGTTTTGACTATTCAAGATATTTCTTGTGTCGGTAAATGTTCGCTCACAGCTGCAATTCCAGTAATTTCTGCTATGGGAATCGAGGTTTGTCCCCTTCCTACAGCAATCCTTTCAAATCATACGGCCTTTTCAAGTTTTAGTTTTCTCGATTTAACTGATAAAATACCAGAGATTTTAAATGAATGGAAAAAACAAGGATTTCACTTTGATGCAATATACACAGGATATCTAGGTTCAATCAAACAGATTGATTTAGTGCACAAAATTCTTGATGAGTTTGCTCAGAATGACACTCTTGTGGTGATTGATCCTTGCATGGCAGATAACGGAAAACTTTATACCGGGTTTTCACAAGATTTTGTAAAACAAATGGCAAAACTTTGTGGAAGAGCGAATGTAATACTTCCGAATATGACAGAGGCCTGTTTTCTTGTAAATCAAGATTATGATATTTTTACCCACACAAATGAGAGCATTACAAAACTTATGGAAAAACTTTTATCACTTGGCGCAAATCATGTCGTTTTAAAAGGTGTTGATTTTAGCAGTGATAAAATTGGTGTTGCGTATTACAGTCAAAAAAACAATAATGACAGCAGGAACCTGATTGGAAAATCTATAATTGAAAATTCTATTGATGATATGAAAATTTATTTTCATCATCGTTATGATGAAAATTTTCATGGAACAGGTGATCTGTTTGCAAGTGTTGTGACAGGTGCTCTTGTACTTAAAAAAGAATTAAAAGAAGCTGTGGAAATAGCTTGTGATTTCATACAAGAATCAATAGAATGCACTTTATCAAATCCCAATTACAATTGGTACGGTGTGGAGTTTGAAAGTGC
>CAMBMW010000094.1 GCA_945868875.1 uncultured Treponema sp. | reverse complement strand
GCTTCGCTCAAGGCCTTGACTCGCTCGTTTTGAGGGGTTGTACTACCCCCTCAATTCGAAAAGTGTCTGTTTTATGTCAAATAATTCAATTTTTTGTCTGAAAACAGGCACTTTTTTTATTCTCAGTTTTATTCTTTAATCATTTTATCCTTTTATTCTTAAATTTCATCATTAATCTGCCGATATACTTTGTATGAAGAAGTGTTTTTTTTCTATAATAATATCAGTTTTTTTTCTATTAAATAATGCTGTTTTCGCAAAAATCTTTTTTGATAAACTTGATTTGAATCAAAATGATGAACTTTTATATACTGTTACAAATGAGGCAACTGGAATTTCAAAATATAATGCACTTTTTAAAGTTAAAGTTAAAAGTGAGACGACTGATTTTTATCCTGAATGTGTTTCGTTTTTTCCTGAACAGGTTGAGTTAATTAATAATTCAAACATTTTACAAATTAGAAATACTTATGGTACGGCTCAATATGATATTTCAAATCATTCGTTAAAAACTGTCAGAACGGTTGAGCAAATACCAGAAAAACCGCTTCCTCTTTTACCTTATGATGCAAGTTACGATGGAACCTGGATTTGTTTTTTGCGTCAAACTTCTTTTTTGACAGCTGATCTTGTTGTGAAAAACATTTCTTCTGGTTATGAATATGTTCTTACAAAAAACAGTCAGATGAGTTATGACAAGATTCCTGCAAAATGGAGTCCTGAAAAAAATCTTTTGATTTATGAAAAAGAAGGTTCGGTTTATTTCTGTAATCCTTCTGCTTTACAGGGAAATGTCGAAATTGATGAAAAATATAGAAGAATCGGACGAGGAACCATCAACAGTGTTGAATTTGCTTCTTCTAAGTTTATTATCTACGCTGATGATTCACTTCTTTATAAAATAAATACAAAAGAGCTTTATACAATCGGACTTTATTCCAATATTCTGGGAAAAGGAACTGTAATCGGACGTCTTCCATTTAAGTTTAATCCTAAAACTGATAAATTCAGTGTAAATAGTTATGCGAATGCTTTTGTTATTATTCAAAATAAAAGACTTTTTTCTTACATGACTGTTCACAAAGATTCTAGTGATTATATGGATGTTTTATATTCACGTCCTTATACTGATTCTAACGCTTCGCTGATTGATTCTGAAATTCTTTGGGATAAAAACTCAAATCCAATTTTGTGGATAAAAAAACTTCCTTATGATAGTGATAGAATTCGAGCTTCTGTTTATAGAATTAGTGATATTGCGGCTCAAGTTCTTGAGATAGAAGATTCTGGCGACCCTTTTATTTCTCCTGACGGCTCGAAAGTCGGTTTTTTTGCTGGTGCTGCATTTTATGTTTATGACATTAATAAATGGAACAGGATTTCATCTTTGCAAGGCGAGAGAATTGTTTCTGCAAAATGGTTGAATTCCAGAACCATTTTTGTTTGTGGCGAAAAAAGTATTCGTATGTGGGATTGCATTAATGGAGATACAGATGTGATTGCCATTTCATCAGTAAAATCTGCATATTGGTCTACAGACGGCTCTACTATCATTATAGATAATGATTCTGGAAATAATTATGAGCTTGTAAAAGAAACAAATACCTGGAAAAAAATCGGTTTGACTGCAAAACGAGAAAGTTCAACTCAAAATGGAAGGTTTCGTGCATTTACAAATACTTCTGTAAACTGCAATTTTGAAAATGTTGTATACATAAGAACTTTGGGAAAAAATCCTGTAACTGTGCCTTTGTACAAAGAATCTATCAAACGAAAAATAAATCCAAAAAAAGTTTCAATTATTTTTGATGCTTACGATAATGCAGACGGACTTGCACAAATCATCACTACGTTAAAAAAATATAACGTAAAAGGTGATTTTTTTATAAACGGTGAATTTATCAGACGATATCCTCAGGAAACAAAGCAGATTGTCAAAAATGAATATAACTGTAATTCTATGTTTTTTAGTTTGACTGATTTGACAGAGAATAATTTTGTGATGGATGAAGATTTTATCAGGCGTGGTCTTGCACGAAATGAAGATGAATTTTACCAGTGTACGGAAAGTGAGCTTTCGATTTTCTGGCATGCACCTTTTTATAAAACAACTGACCAAATTATTGAATATGGAAAAAACGCAGGCTACACTTACATTGATTTAAAAACTGAAAATATTGAACAGTCTGATGACAATCCTTTTGACGTCATTCAAAGATATTATACAAAAGCAATAAAAAATGGTGGCGGCATAATTCCTGTGACTGTCGGTTTTTCTTCTGCTTATGAAAAAGAATTTTTATATAATCATCTTGATTTGCTGATATGTGCCCTTATTGATGCCGGGTTTGAATTAGTTGGCATAAATGAATTGTAAAAAACACAAAAATTAGTTATAATTCCAATAATTTGTTATTGAGGTCTATATATGTCTTTGGAAAAAATGCGGAATATTGGAATTATGGCACATATTGATGCCGGAAAAACTACAACAACAGAACGAATTCTTTATTATACAGGAAAAATTCATAAAATCGGTGAAATTGATGACGGTCAGGCTACAATGGACTGGATGGCGCAGGAACAGGAGCGAGGAATTACGATTTGTTCGGCTGCCACAACAACTTACTGGAAGAACTATCAGATAAATATAATTGACACACCAGGTCACGTTGATTTTACAGCAGAAGTTGAACGTTCACTGCGCGTTCTTGATGGTGCAGTTGCTGTGATTTGTGCAGTTGACGGTGTTCAGCCTCAAACTGAAACTGTATGGAAACAGGCTGATGAATTTAATGTTCCAAGAATTTGTTTTATGAATAAAATGGATAGAATTGGTGCAGATTTTTTTGGTTCGATGGAAGATGTACAGCAAAAGTTTGGCATTGAACCTCTTGCTCTCCAGATTCCAATTGGTGAAGGTCCTGATTTTGAAGGTGTCATCGATTTGTTAAAAATGAAGGAACTTCGCTGGTCTGAAGAAGATGAAGGAGAAACAATCACTGAGTCTGAAATTTCAGCTGAGCGTTTAAGCGATGCTCAAAAATGGCATGATAAGCTTGTTGAAACTGTTGCTGCTTCTGATGACAATCTTATGGAAATTTATCTTGAAGGTGGAGAAATTTCCGTTGAACAAATCAAAACCGCCATCCGTAATGGCACAATAAACAGAACTTTTGTACCTTTTGTAATGGGAAGTGCTAGACATAATCAGGGAGTGCAGCCATTAATTGATGCAATTGTTGATTATCTTCCATGCCCAACTGATGTTCCAGCTGCAAAAGGAATTAAATTCAAAAAAGATGAACAGGAAAACATAGAAATTCCTTGTGATATTTCAAAAATGCCTTTAGGTCTTGTGTTTAAAATTCAATATGACAGAGAAATGGGGCCTTTGTGTTATGTTCGCATGTATTCAGGAAAAATTTCATCTGGAACACAGATTTTTAACGTAAATAAAAAGAAACGAGAGCGTGTAAACAGAATCCTTCGCATGCATGCTGATAAATCTGAACCGATGGATAGTCTTAGCGCAGGCGACATTGCTGTTTTTATCGGGCTGAAACTCGCACAGACTGGAGATACTATCGGAAGTGAAGCGTTTAATGTTCTTTTGGAACAGCCAAAATTCCCTCAGCCTGTAATTTCTGTTGCCCTTGAACCAGAAAGCATGAGTGAAAAAGATAAAATGAATGAAACTCTTGCAATTCTAAGTCGTGAAGATCCAACTTTTACCAGTCACGAAGATGCAGAAACTGGTCAGCTTATTATTTCAGGTATGGGAGAACTTCATCTTGATGTTTTGGTGACAAGAATGCGTGATGATTTTGGTGTTAAATGTAATGTTGGCGCACCTCAAGTTACTTATCGTGAATCTGTTAGCGGAAAAGCGGAATCCAGTGAAGAATACAGCCGTGTTCTTGCAGGAAAAGAAAATACTGCTGGGTTAAAAATCAGTGTGGAACAGCGGGAACAGGGAAGCGGAAATTCCTATGAAGTTTGCTGCAAACATTCTGATGTGCCAGAAGAAATTATGGCAGCAATTGAAAGTGGTTTTAAATCTGCATTGGATTCTGGAATTAAATATGGATATCCTTGTACCGATGTTGGCGTAAAAGTTTTAGAAATCACATACAATGAATTAACTTCCACAACTTTTGCTTTTGAAGCCTGTGCTGCTCAGGTTTTTGACAAAGCATGTAATTTAGCAAATCCAGTAATCCTGGAACCTGTAATGAATGTTGATATTTCTTGTCCTAAGGAATTTGTGGGTCCTGCAAGCAGCCAGATCAGTCAGCGAGGCGGAAGTATAATGGGACAGGATTCAAAAGTTTCTGGTGAAATAATTCACGCTCAGGCTCCAATGGCAAATATGTTCGGTTTTACAACAAATCTTCGTTCAGCAACTCAGGGGCGTGCAAGTTTCAGTATGGAATTTAGTCATTTCCAGATAAAAGCCGGCGGGTTGACAAGTTACTGAAAACAAAGTCAGTGCATTCATAATAATATTTTTTAATCTGCATGTCAAAAAGTGTGTCAAAAAGAAACATATTTAATCAAATAAAAAAAGAGTGTGTCATAATCGCCCACTCTTTTTTTATTTAATTCATAAATTGCCACAATCTTGAAGTATTTTCTATAATTTTCCCTTATCATACATATTTATAATCAAAAAAAAATAATCTAAAAACAACTCTTTACAGTTAAAAAACCGAAATAAAACCTTTCTTTGATTGTCAAATGATTTTTTTTATCAAATTTTTACCACTTGGCACATTTCTTGCTATATATTATGTAAAAGATAAACTGGAGGTCCACTATGGCACACAATGATAATATTTTGGCACTTTATTTAAAGGATATCAATAAAATCCCGATGCTTTCTCACGAAGAACAGTCAGAACTTGCAGATAAAGCTCAAAAAGGTGATAAAAAAGCTCAGGATAAACTTGTAAACGCAAATCTCCGTTTTGTTGTGAACGTTGCAAAAAAATATCAAAATCATGGTCTTGACCTTACAGATTTAATCAGCGAAGGCAATCTTGGTCTTTTGACTGCTGTAGAAAAATTTGATTCTTCAAAAGGTTATCATTTTATTTCCTATGCAGTATGGTGGATTCGTCAGAGCATTTTGAAAGCTGTCTGCGAAAAAAGCCGCCCTATTCGTCTGCCTTTAAATCGTGCAAATGAACTTGTACAGATTGAACATGCAAGAAAAACCTTAGGTCACAAAAAAACTGAACAGCAGGAATATGAAGAAATTGGAAAAATGCTCAACATGGAACCTTCTCATGTTCGAGAAATGATAAACATCAGCCGTGATATGATTAGTCTGGACGCTGAACTCAACGACGGCGAAAATAATCATGCAAAGATTGGTGATTTCTTTGAGGATGACACATACGACCGTCCTGAAGAAAAAGCAATCGATAATGCTATGAAGAATGATATCAACAATATCGTAGATTCTCTCAAACCAAATGAAGCAAAAATAATCAGAATGCGTTTTGGTCTGAACGGTTACAAACCAATGTCTTTGAAAGAAGTTGGAGAAATTTGTGATTTGACAAAAGAAAGAATCCGTCAGATTGAAAAAAATGCAATTATTAGACTTCAGCACCCTACAAGGTCTAGAAAACTTGAGGCATATGTGGCATAATCGGATTATTAAAAAAGCAGTAATTGTCTTCAGTTATTGAATTTTTGTTATCTGTTTTGCAATGAAAGTTTTTTGATTGAACAGTTTCTGCTATTTTTTTAATTCGAGGTGTAAAATGACAATCTGTGATGATGTAAAATATGTCGGTGTAAATGACCATGAAATTGATTTATTTGAAAGCCAGTTTAAAGTTCCAGACGGCATGTCATACAATTCTTATGTAATTTTAGATGACAAAATCGCTGTAATGGATTCTGTTGATGAAAATTCTGGCGAGCAATGGTTAGAAAATATTAAAAATGTGTTGAAAAACGATGCAGACGGACGAATTCCAGACTATCTCGTTGTTCATCACATGGAAATGGACCATTCTGCAAACATCAAAAAGTTTATGGAAAATTATCCTGATGCAAAAATTGTTGCATCAAAAATGGCTTTTTCCATCATGAAAAATCTTTTTGGCACAGATTTTACTGAAAATCAGATTGTTGTGGCAGAGGGAAGCGTTCTTGAACTTGGAAAACATACCCTTGAGTTTATTACAGCACCAAATGTTCATTGGCCAGAAGTTGTTTTTTCTTATGACAAAACTTCAAAAATTCTTTTTTCAGCTGATGCTTTTGGAAAGTTTGGTGCACTTGATGTTCAAGATGATAATTGGGATGATGAAGCACGCCGCTATTACTTTGGAATTGTAGGTAAATTCGGAAATTTTGTACAGCAGGTTCTCAAAAAACTTTCAAATGTTAATATAACTACAATTTGTCCATTACATGGTCCAGTTATTACAGAAAATCTTGAACATTACATTAAACTTTATGATACCTGGTCTTCTTATCAGCCGGAAAACGAAGGTGTTTTGATAGCGTATACTTCTGTTTATGGTCACACAAGACAGGCTGTAGAAAAACTTGCACAAATTTTGATTGATAAAGGATGCCAGAAAGTCTTTACTGTAGACCTTGCAAGAAATGAAATGTCAAAATGTGTAGAAGATGCTTTCAGATATGATAAACTTGTTTTAGCAACAACAACTTACGCAGGCGACATTTTTCCATTTATGAAAGAATTTATTCTGCAGCTTACTGAAAGAAATTTCCAAAATAGAAAGATTGCATTGATTGAAAACGGTTCGTGGGTTCCAAATGCTGCAAAAGTCATGACTTCTCTTTTTGAAAAAAGCAAAGACATCACTTTTACTCCATCAAAAGTTACTATAAAAACAGCGATGAATGATGAAACTGTAAAACTTTTAGAAAATCTTGCCGACGAAATTCTTGCATAATTTTTGAAAGCTCATTTTTTTTATGAAGAAAACTTACGTAACAAAAATGCCCGATAAAGCAGGCGCTTTTTTGCTTGCGAGTCAGATTATTTCGAAATATGACGGAAACATAATTCGGGCAAATTATAATAAAGCTGTTGATTTGCATACTCTTTTTATTGAAGTTTCGGCAAGTGCTGAAAGTCATCAAAAAATTTCAGAAGAACTGTCAAAATGTGGATATCTTTTTGATGCAGCAGAATCAGAAAATCAAAAAATTCTGATGATTGTTCTGAAACTTTTGGATAAGCCAGGATCTGTCACCTCTGTTTTACAGATTTTGAAAAACTTTGATGTAAACATTTCTTACATCAGTTCTCAGGAAAACGGAACAGAGTTTCAATATTTTAAAATGGGACTTTTAATCGAAGACACAAGAAAAATCAAAAATCTGATTGATGAAATCTCGAAAATCTGTGAAATAAAAATTCTTGATTACGAGATTACAGACAGACTTTTGGACGGCACGATTTTTTACGTTTCTTTTGCAAATGAGATGCGAAATATATTGAATTTAAATCAAAAAGAAACAAACATTGTTTTAATTAATGCAAATAAAATCATGCAAAATCTTGATGAAAACAATAAATCTCCCATCAAAACTTTTGATTACATCAGGCGTTTTGCAAAATTTGTAAAAGATAAAAAAGGCTCTGCTTTTAATGCTAAAGTTTCAACTTTTCCGCTTGTTAGTGCAAAAAATCACAAAAATTTCACTCTTTTTGCAATTGAACCGCCTTGTGGTAGTAATACATATATTCTTCAGAGTGAAGATGATAAGCAGATTTTGTTTGTGGATTCAGGGTTTTCCTGTTATCTGGATGAGATGCAACATCTTTTCTTCAAGATTTTCTCAAATTTTAATCAATATAAAAAGATAAATTTTATTACTCACGCAGATGTGGATCACGTTGGACTTTTTCCGATTTTTGATGAAATTTATATGAATCAAAACTGTATGGAAAATTTTCAGCTGGAAAAGGAAGGAAAAAAAGATTTCCGTGAACAAACTCCGATTCACGAACCATATTGTGTTTTGAGCAAAATTATTTCAGATTACAAACTTCCTGATTTTGAAAAATGTAAGATTGTTGGAAAAAAAGTTAATTTCTTGGAAGATGAACTTTTGTCAAAACTTGGAACAGTTAATTTTTGCGAACTTTCGTTTGAGTTTTTTGAAGGAAGAGGCGGTCACGTAAAAGGAGAAACTGTAATTTATTGTGAAGAGTTGAAACTTGTATTCACAGGTGACATTTTTGTAAATATCAAGGGATTCAGCGAAGAACAAAAAGAATTTAACAGCATTGCACCTTTTTTAATGACAGGCGTAGAAACAAACGCTGT
>CAMBMW010000093.1 GCA_945868875.1 uncultured Treponema sp. | reverse complement strand
CAAGAGCTGTGCTTGGGATTATCTGAACCATTTTTTTTAAGCAGGCAGAACATTGAGCAAACAGGAACTATCACAAGAGAGTGTAAGATAAAACCGCTAAAATGGTGCAGCTTTATCTTACATTAAACTGCTGTTCCTCATTTCATTACGGAACAGCGTAAAAAGTCAATCGATTGTTGAAACAATCTTCTTGACTTTTTATTAGAGGAGGAAAATATGTATAAAGCAAATGAAAATCGATATGAAAAAATGAAATATTTACGATGTGGTAAAAGTGGCATTCTTCTTCCTAGAGTTGCACTTGGTTTATGGCATAATTTTGGTTCTGGCGATTGTTTTGATACTATGAAGGAAATGCTTTTTGCAGCTTTTGATAATGGAATTACACATTTTGATTTAGCAAATAATTACGGACCGGTTCCTGGTTCTGCTGAAGAAAACTTTGGTAGGATAATGCAGAGTGATTTACGTCCTTATCGAGATGAAATGATTATTTCTACAAAAGCTGGATATGAAATGTGGCAAGGTCCATACGGAAATTTTGGTTCACGAAAATATCTTATGGCAAGTCTTGACCAAAGTTTAAAACGAATGAATTTGGATTACGTTGATATTTTTTATCATCATCGTCCAGATCCTGATACTCCTCTTGAAGAAACAATGGGAGCTTTATCAGATATTGTAAAACAGGGAAAAGCATTGTATGTGGGGCTTTCAAATTATAATACACAGCAGTTACAGGCTGCTGCTCAAATCCTGAAAAACAATGGAACTCCTCTTTTGATTGTCCAGCCTCGCTATAATATGTTTAATAGAATTGGAGAAACTTCTGGATTGTTTGAAGCTGCACAAGAGGCAGGCGCTGGCATTATTACTTACAGTCCTCTCGCACAAGGTTTACTTACAAACCGTTATCTTAACGGAATTCCTCAGGATAGCAGGGCGGCAAAAAGTCGTTTCTTAAAAAAAGAGGATATTACAGAAGAGACTATTTCAAAAATCAAGAATCTGCAGGAAATTGCTTTTGCTAGAAATCAAAGTCTTGCAGAAATGGCATTATGCTGGAATTTAAGAAATGACAAAGTTACAACAGTGCTTATTGGTTCTAGCAGAAAGGAACAAATCTTAGAAAATGTTAAGATTGTGAACCATCTTGATTTTACACAAGAAGAACTTGATGCAATAGATAAAATTCTTTCCTGATTTTTTATTGATTTATTATAACCTTTTTTTTTCAATATTTTTCTCTTTTTGTTATAACATTTTGTTGATATTGTGGTATATAATATAATTATGGAAAAACTGTTTAATAATGATTGGGAATTTTGTGAAATTCCACTTACTAATGATGAGATGTATAAGGACGGTAAAGCTGTTCTATTGAATCCTGCAAGTTTTTTTGAAACAGCGAAAAGTTGTGACTATGATAAAGTAACTCTTCCTCATGACTGGATGATTTACCATGTAAAAGACTTATACAAAAATAGTGTTGGTTGTTACAGAAAAAAATTTACAATCGCTCATAAGAATGATGCACATAATAATTTTAAAGATGAAAGTTTTGCAGAAATCCCAGATGACCAGTCTGTAGAAAAAATGATTGCAGATTCTCATTTTGCACTTAGGTTTGAAGGTGTTTACATGAACTGTGCTGTTTGGGTAAACTCTAAAAAAGCCGGCGAATGGAAATATGGATATTCAACTTTTGAATTTGATATATCAAAGTTTGTAAAAAGCGGTGAAAATGAAGTAATTGTCATTGCTGTGTACCAATCTCCAAATACAAGATGGTATTCTGGAGCTGGAATTTTCCGCGATGTTCATTTCATACAGACACAAAAAACTTTTCTTGTTAGCGATGGAACATATTTTGTGGCACGTCCTTGTGACGAAAATAACTTAAATGGAAAGTGGTCTGTAAAACTTCAGTGTGAAGTTGCCGGTCAGGTTGAAAATCATAAAGTTGTACATACTTTGCTTGATAAAAAAGGAAATGCCGTTGCATTTACAGAAGATTGTAGTTTGAAAAAAATCCCTGAAGCTGATAGTCTTTATCTAAAAAAGAATATTCCTTCTGTTGCCGATTATGAACTTTTTGAATCAAAAAAAGAAATATTTGTTGAAAATCCAAATCTGTGGTCAACCAAAAATCCAGAACTTTATTTAATTAAAACAGAACTTTATGATAAAAATGGTAAAGTTGTTGATAGTGTAGTGCAGAATTTCGGATTTAAATCATTTTATTTTGATAAAAACAAAGGTTTTTTCCTTAATGGCGAGCATCTTAAAATATATGGAGCATGTCAGCATCATGATTTAGGTGCATTTGGTTCAGCTTTTGATAAAAATGCATTGCGCCGTCAGTTTTTAAAGCTTCAGGAGATGGGAATAAATTCTGTTCGCTGTTCACATAATCCTCCTCCAAAAGCATGGATGGATTTAGCCGATGAAATGGGAATCTTGATTGATGACGAAGCTTTTGATATGTGGGAAAAACCAAAAACTACGTTCGATTACGGAAATTATTTTAATGAATGGTTTGAAAAAGATACTGTAAGCTGGGTTAGAAAAGACAGAAATCATCCTTGTTTGATAATGTGGTCGATTGGAAATGAGATTTATGATACTCATGTAGGAAACGGTTTAGAAATAACAAAAAAACTTAAAAAAATTGTTGAACATCATGACCCTTATAAAAACGGACTGGTTACAATTGGTTCAAATTACATGATGACAGATGGTGCTCAAAATTGTGCTCAAGAAATTGATGTAGTTGGTTACAATTATCTTGAACGTTTGTACGAAGAACATCACAAAAAATATCCTGAATGGAAAATTTACGGTTCGGAAACAAGTTCTACAGTTCAATCACGAGGAATATATCATTTCCCTGAAAGTCTTAAACTTGTAACTTTTTCAGATGGTCAATGTTCGGCTTTAGGAAACTGTTCTACCCCTTGGAGCGCTCCAAATACACAGACTGTAATCACAAAAGATAGAGATTTTGAATTCAGTGCGGGGCAATATATATGGACAGGTTGGGATTATATTGGAGAACCGACACCGTATCATACAAAAAATTCATATTTTGGTCAGATTGATACAGCAGGTTTTCCAAAAGATACATTCTACCTTTATAAATCTGAGTGGGCATATAAAAATACTGCTCCTTTTGTACATCTTCTTCCTTATTGGGATTGGAATGAAGGTCAGATTATTGATGTAAAAGCTTACACAAATGCTGAATCCATCGAACTTTTTTTCAATGGAAAATCTCTTGGCAAGCAGACAATAAATCATCAAAAGGGAAGTGAACCTTTTGGAAGATGGCAAGTTGAATATCACAAAGGTGAGATTAAGGCAGTTGCTTATGATGAAAATGACAAGCCAGTTGCACAGGAAGTAAAAAAATCCTTTGGCGACCCTGAAAAAATCATTTTAAAGCCAGAAGATGGTGATTTTGGGAATTTGCATTTTATCGATATCATGACAGTTGATAAAGACGGTGAGCTGGTAGAAAATGCCCGAAATTACATAACTTTTAATGTAACTGGTGATGCGGAACTTATTGGAATGGATAACGGAGATTCCACAGACTACGATGAATATAAGTCTTGTGGACGTTCTTTGACCAGAAAACTTTTTTCAAACAGACTTGTTGCAATTGTCCGCATAAATAAAACTGCACTTGAAAAAGGCGGAGTCGTAATTACAGCAGCCAGCAAAGATTTACCGACAGTTTCATATAAATTTGATGGAAAAAAATGGACTGAAACTTCACCTTATCTTGCTATAAAACCTGAAAAAGATTTAATACCTGCAAGAAAAATTGAAATCATAGCGCAGGGTGAAACAGAATTATCTCCTTCAAACAAAGAAATCTCTGTAATCTGTAAAGTTTTACCTGAAAATGCAACTTTTAAAACAATAAACTGGAATCCTGTTTTAAAAGAATGTGTTTTTAGCGATTACATTCGTGTGACACAAAAGGAAGGTGAGAATACTGGAACTGAAACTGCTGTAATTCAGGCGGTTTGTGACGGTGAATGTATTTTACGTTGTACTGCTCAAAATGGAACAGAACTTGATGAAGTTTTAAGTGATTTGAATTTCAAAGTAGAAGGACTTGGAAATCCAAAATTAAATCCATACAAGATGATTGAAGCTTGTCGCCAGAATAACTGGGATAAAACACGACAAAAAGCAACTGTGTGTCTGGAAAGCGGCATTTCAAACAGAGGCATTGGACCAACCTGGATTTCCTTTGATAAAGTTGATTTCGGCATTGAAGGTGCTGATACCATCCATATTCCTATTTTCTCGTTTGAAACAGAAATTCCAGTTGAAGTTTGGGACGGCACTCCAGGAGATGGTACAACTTACGAAGGTTCTGTTCCGTCACAAACTGGTGAATGTCTTGGAAAGTTTATCTACAAACACGAATCCATATATAATACATATTCTGAAAATGTATTTGTGCTTGGTAAACGTCTTTTTGGTTCTCATACCATAAGTATTGTTTTGCCTCGCGAATTATATTTTCACGGGTTCTATTTTGATAAGACAAAAAAGGCTCTTTCAAAACTTCGTGCCCTTGATGCTGATATGATTGCGGGAGATTCTTACAACTGTACGGCAGAAAATGTTGAAAAAATAGGAAACAATGTTTGTCTTGATTTTAATAATATGGATTTTGGTGAACAAAAAGTTACAAAACTTATTGTTTGCGGTAAATCAAATACAGAAAACAATACGATAAACGTAAAGTTTTTTAACGATGATGGTTCAAACACAACGCAGGTAATAGAATTCTCTCACACTGATGATTATGAGCAGCGTGAGTTTAATCTGGAAGCTGTGACTGGAAAGAAAAAAGTAAGTTTTGTTTTCCTTCCAGGCTGTAACTTCGATTTCAAATGGTTTAGATTTGAATAACGCTGTGTCTGGAGATTTGAAAAATTAATCTTTTTTTACAGTCCTGATGGAGCCCATTTTCAGGCGTTTTTCCCGGGTATCTTCCAAAAGGGATTGTAATTTTTCAGCATCTTCATTCAAAATGGCATTTTTAAACTCTGTCATCATATTTTGAAAATTATCAATATGCTGGCAGAGTTTTTCTTTATTACTGATGAATAGTTCAGTCCAAAGGGGTGCATTAATCATTGCAATTCTTGTTAAATCTTCAAAACTTCCACCACCAAAAGCAGTAATTTCAGAATCCTGAGCACTTTCAACTAATGCGCTTGCAATTACGTGGCAAAGCTGACTTGTAAAACCAATTTTGTAATCATGTATGTCGCAAGTTGTTTCTGTGATTCTTGAAAAACCAATCTCTGTGATAAATTGCTTCATCAATTCGATGTTTTCACTTTTATTGAACTTTTCGGGGCAGAGAATGTAATTATGATTTACAAAAAAAGCTGCGTTTGAGTTTGCGTAGCCTTCTTTTTCACCACCGGCCATTGGATGCCCAATAATAAAATCCACATCATCACGCAGAATATTTGGTAATTCTTTAGAAAAAATTCCTTTAACACCGCTGATATCAGTAACAATTGAATTTGGCTTGAAAAACTGTTTATAATTTTTTAAAAAATCTAAAGTTGCATGAGGATAAAGACAAACATAAAGAATGTCACAATCTACAATCATGTTTTGAACCTGGTCGCTTGTGAAAGTCTGGTCAACAACTCCTTCTGATTTGGCCTGTGCCAGACAAGCAGTGCTTCGGTTGCATGCAAAAATTTTTCCAGTAGCACCATTCTGGTTCAAAATATTTTGTCTGATAGCTTTCGCTATAGAACCGCCCATAATTCCAAGCCCGACAATTCCATAATTTAAATCTTTAAGTTTTCTCATAAAAGCCTCATAACCGTTAAAATAGCAAAAATCATCTGTAAATCTTTTTTTATGAATCTACAGATGATTTTCAGAATAACAAAGAATAACATTGATGTCAAAGGCAGTCTGGGCCGCAAAACATTTAAAACACTATTTTACAGCCTCGATTACAGCATCAAATGAAGGAGTTGTAACATATTTTCCATTATTCTTGCTGAAAAGTAATGGATTTTTTGTATCTCCTTTGTAAATCCAGGAATTTTCGTTGTTAATTCCCCAGACAGTTACATTTCGCACTTTTTTAGGATAAGAAGATTTTTTTCCGTATTTTTTTAACATTTTAAAATATTCAGAATATGCTTTTGCAGCTTCATCTGCGTTTTTTGCGCTAAAATCAAGTTCTGTAACATGAACATCGTATCCTGCAGTTAAATATTTTTGCAAAGCAGTTTCAAAACCTTTTACCCCAGGCCATGAAATTCCAACGTGAGCCTGCATTCCCATAACATCGATGCGTGGTTTTACAGGTTTTCCATTTACGACTTTTGCTTCAGCATTTCGAACATTGTTCATCAGATTTAAAATTGCGCTTGTTTTCCAAGCTCCGTGATCTCCATCCCATTCCATATATTCATTATAATCATTGTAGCAAAGAACAACATCTTCAGGAGCGTAAGCAGTGGCAAATCTAAAAGCGTTTATAATAAATTCATCATCACCATAAACCTGGAACCAGCGTGAACCACCATTCTGCGGACTTTTATTTTTTGTATCTTTTGTAGAACCTCTGAGCCAATTTTGATTTTCACCAGAATAAATTTTTCCAGCATCATCTGCACAGGCTTCATTCACAACGTCCCAAGCCCAAAGAACATGTTCACCAGTTTTACGACCAGCATAACCATTTTTTTCTTCCCAATCAGCTACGTAATCCATCATAGTTTTGATGTACCATTCGTGGCGGGCAGTCATTTCTTCTTTTGAAACAAGATTTGTAATCATCTCTCCGTCATATTTTGCTTTGTAGTTTTCAGCAAAAAAATCATCAGAAGTTTGAGAATGCCAGGTTAATACGTGACCTCGAAGTTTCAAATTGTTTTTACTGCAGATTTCAAGAATTTTTTCCAGACGCTCTTTTCCAGACAATTTTTCAGGAACTTTGATGGTAAGACCATTTGAAGCGGTAAAATCAACTTTGCTGAAAGAACTTGGAGCTTTTCCGCTGTACCATTCAGTCATAAACTGAGGTTTGAAATCATTTCCCATTGTTATAGAATTTGCATGTTTAGCTAAGCCTTTTTGAACTGATGAATTTGAAAGTTCTGAGCCATACTCACAGGCAATTCCAAAAGAATCAAAAATGTCCTCATAGTTTTTCAAAATCGAAGGAACTTTTTTGTCCAGCCAATCTCTTGAGTCTTTCTCATTTTTTGTAGCAGCAAAACCGCATGAAAGACCTAAAACTAAAGTAGAAAATAAAATAGTGATAAGTTTTTTTTGTGTGTTTTTCATAATAACTATTATAAAATGAAAGATGAACTTATAAAATGGGGAAAACGTCTTATTTCATTTTTTTCTTGTCTTTATATAAATATTTTTGTAAAATTATTTCCATGCGAAAAATCAAAATTTACAAAAATAAACTAGTATTTATATTATTTCTTCTATTAATAGGGCTTTGTGCGTATTATTTTCTTTTTTCTGAAAAATCAGCTTATAAAAAAGTAAGTTACAGCGAATTTTATGAAAGTGTAAATCAAAATGAAGTAATAAAAGCAGAACTTTCGGAAAACAAAATCCTTTACGAACTTAAAGACGGAACAAAACTGGAAACTCAAAATCCGTCATCTCCTTCGCTGAAAGAGTTTATGTTATTACACGATGTGGAAATTCAACAGCAGGCAGATTCTTCGGAAATTATTTCAACTGTTTTTGATGTGATTTTTTATTTGTTTTTTTTCGGAATTATCATAATTGCTTTTCGAAAGTTTATCAGTCCAAATACTTTTAAAGTCGTACATAAAACAGGTGTAAAGTTTGAAAATATTGTGGGCATGGAAAATATCAAAAAAGACATGACGCAGATTGTCAAAATGATGCAAAATCCAGCTGAATATGCAAAAAAAGGAATGCGATTGCCTAAGGGTCTTCTTTTGGAGGGGGCTCCGGGAAATGGAAAAACACTTTTTGCAAAAGCTCTTGCAGGAGAATCAAAAGTAAATTTTATTCCGGCAAAAGCGACAGATTTTGAAAGCATGTTTATGGCAATCGGTCCAATGAAAGTAAAACTTTTGTTCAGAAAAGCACGCAAAAAGGCTCCTTGTATTGTTTTCATAGATGAATTTGATGGAATTGGTACAGTTAGGAATTATAGTGGTTCGGCAATTGAAACAGAAAATACAAGAATCGTGACAGCACTTTTAAACGAACTTGACGGCTTTGAAAAAACAGATGGAGTTCTGGTGATTGCGGCTACAAACAGTATCAAAGCACTGGACCCGGCACT
>CAMBMW010000092.1 GCA_945868875.1 uncultured Treponema sp. | reverse complement strand
GGCTTCGCCAGCCCTTACAATCCTTGCCACGGTTTGTAAATCAAATACTCGAAATCGAACCTGATTAATAATTTTTTTTGTCTCATTATTATTTTTAAAGTCACCACTTTTTAATTGTCAATTCTTTTTTTCTATGATATAATTACGTAAATTATTGTTTAAAAATTATCTGTATAAGCGGTTAGATTTTTAACAAATTCGTTCACGGGAGGGGACAGATGAACGAATGGCTTAAAAAGGTTTTAACTTCCATAAAGAATGTGTGGAGCAAGTGGAAACCAGTTCAAAAAGTCATATTGATTGGCATAATCATAGTAGTAATTATCGCAATAGTATTAACGGCACGCATTTCTGCAAAACCGGCACAATACCGCATTTTAAATACTCCAATTACAGATACAGTCAGACTCAATGAAATTCTTGACAGAATTTCTGAAGAAAATATTTCTGTAGATTCTGATGACAGAGGTTATATTTATGTTTCTGATGAAACAACTGCAAGAAAACTCCGGACAATTTTAAGTACTGAAGGACTTTTGCCGTCTAATATTGACCCGTTTGCAGGAATTTTTGATAGAGATATTTTTACAACGGATGAAGATGTAAAAGTAAAGAAACTTCAGGCAATGCAAAAGCAGCTTACGCAGCATCTGGAAACAATTCCTGATATCAGAGTTGCAGATGTAAATATTGTTTCACCAGAAGATAAACTTTTTAAAGAAGATCAAAATCCTGTTACTGCAAGTGTAATTTTAAAAGTCACGAACAACAGTGATTTGTATTCAAACAAAAAACGAATTAAAGGCATTCAGGATTTGATTTTGTCTGCAGTGGAAGGTTTAAAAGCAGAAAATCTTATCATTGCTGATGAAGACGGAAATCAGATTAATGATTTTGAAGGAATGGCTGAAAGCGACAGAATTGATAATGTAAAAAAGCAGCAGAAATTGATTCGTCAGCTTGAAGTTGAAATCCGTGCAAAAATATTGAAGGCTTTGCAAAAAACATTTACAGAAGACAGATGTCGTGATATGGTTGTTGCTGTAGAAATGGATATGTCTCAGAGACAAAGTCAGTCAACAGAATATAAACCGATTGTAATAAAAGAAGATAATCCAGATACTCCTTATGATGATTCTGAATTGAGAGATACGTTGCCACTTTCGACTCAAACTGTTACTAAAGAATGGCAGGGAACTGGTTACAATCCAGAAGGTCCAGCTGGTGTAGAAGGACAGACTCCACCTGTTTATAGTGATATGTCGAATGTCATAGGCCGTTCAACGGAAACTGGAACTACAATCAATCATGTTCAAAACAGAACAGATACAACAGAAATTTCTTCACCAAAGCCAAATAAAATTTCAGTTTCTGTAAACCTGGATGGAAAGTGGAAAAAAGTAAAAGATAATGAAGGTAATTTAATTATTGAAGATGGTGCTATAAAACGTGAATATACTCCAGTTTCTCCAGAAGATATGGCCGAAGCAGAAAAAAGCATAAAAGCAGCTATGGGTTATGATAGAAGCAGAGGTGACCAGGTAGCCGTTACAAATATTGCTTATGACAGGGATGATGAATTTTTACAGGAAGATAATGCATATTTTGCAGCTTTGCAGAGAAAACGCACTATCTTGATGATTTTGATTGCTATTGCGGTTGTTCTTGTGAGCTTTATCCTCTTTAGAATTATCAGTCGTGAACTTGAACGTCGCCGACGTGAAAGGGAAGCAAGACTTCTTGCTGAACAGCAGGCTGCAAGAGAAAGAGCACTTTGGGATGCAAAAGAAGACAGTATGGAAGTTACAATGTCTGTTGAAGAAACAAGGCGAATGGAACTTCAGGAAAATGCAATTGCAATGGCAAAAGAACATCCGGAAGATGTTGCAATGCTCATAAGAACATGGTTGATGGAGGAATAAAATGGCAGACGAAACAGAAGTACCTAAATCGAATCCTAAACCGGTGCCAAAGCCAGGTCAGTTGAAACCTGCTGGTTCATCTGGAAAAAAGAATAATTCAAAAGACTACAAAAGTTTAACTGGACGGCAGAAAGCGGCAATCTTCCTCATTTCGCTTGGTCCTGATGTTTCTGCTGAGATTATGAAGCATCTGCGTGAAGATGAAGTTGAAACTTTGACTTTTGAGATTGCAAGGCAGGAAAAAGTAAATCCTGAGTTTAAAGATGCAGTTCTGGAAGAATTTCAGGAATTGATGAATGCTCAAAACTTCATCACAACTGGTGGTATTGATTATGCAAGGGAACTTTTGGAAAAATCACTTGGTTCGCAAAAAGCTATAGATATTATAAACAGACTTACTTCTAGTTTACAGGTGCGTCCATTTGATTTTATCCGCCGAACTGACCCTGCACATCTTTTAAACTTTATTCAACAAGAATATCCTCAGACAATTGCTTTGATTTTGGCATATCTGGAACCTGGAAAAGCTGCTGTTATTTTGCAAAATCTTTCAGAAGATATGCAGGCCGAAGTTTCTAAACGACTTGCAACTATGGACCGAACTTCTCCAGATGTTTTGCGTGAAGTTGAACGAGTTTTGGAAAAGAAACTTTCTACTCTATCTTCTGAAGACTATACAGCTGCCGGTGGTGTTGAAGCTATCGTTGAAATTTTGAACCAGGTAGATCGTTCTTCCGAAAAGGCAATTATCGAATCTCTCGAAGAGGAAGACCCGGATCTGGCAGAGGAAATCAAAAAGCGAATGTTTGTGTTCGAAGATATTGTTCAGCTCGACGACCGTGCAATCCAGAAAGTTTTGCGCGATGTAGATCAGCCAGAACTTGCAAAAGCTTTGAAATCTGTTGACAGTGATGTTCAGGATAAAATCTTTAAAAATATGTCAAAACGTGCGGCAGGTATGCTCAAAGATGATATGGAATTTATGGGACCTGTGCGTCTGAAAGATGTTGAAGAAGCTCAGCAGAAGATTGTATCTATGATTCGTCATCTTGAAGAGATTGGTGAAATTGTCATTGCCCGTTCCGGCGAAGATGAACTTGTTTCATAGTTTATTGATTATTGGAGATAAAGATTTATGGCAAAAACAGTTTTTCGTCCTGGCGAGGCAAAAGTTGTAAAAGATAAAGTAATGCTTCCTTTGTATAAAGATTATTCTCCTGTTGTTGAAGAACCTGAAGTTGTTGAAGAAGTTTATACAGGTCCTACAGCTGATGATTTGCGTCGTGAGGCAGAAGCTTTTAAAGAGCAATGGGAAGCTGAAAAAAATCAGATGTTTGCGCAGGCGCAGGTGCAGGCGGATGAAATTCTCAAAAAAGCAGAAGATGCAGCTTTCGCAGAAGTTAAACGTCAGACAGATGATGCTGCAATTATAAAAGCTGATGCTCAAAAAGAAGCTGAACGCATAATTGCAGAAGCAAAAAATCAGGCAACTTCTATTTTGCAGGATGCAGAATTACAAAAACAAAAAACAGAATCAGATGCTTTTCAAAAAGGTTTTGATAAAGGACTTGCAGAAGGGTATGAAAAAGGCGAAGATGAAGTAAACCGATTGATTGACCGTATGCATAAAATCCTCGAAGCGGTAATGCAGCGTCGTGAAGAAATATTGCAGGATACCGAAAGTCAGATTGTTGAACTTGTAATATTGATGGCGAGAAAAGTTATCAAAATTTTGTCAGAAAATCAAAAAAATGTTGTCATGGCAAATACTCTTGCGGCACTAAAAAAAGTCAAAACACGTGGAAAAGTAATTTTAAGAGTGAACCTTGAGGATGTAAAACTTACGTCTGAACATATAAAAGAATTTATTGAGCATGTGGAAAATATAGAAGACATTTCCATTTTGGAAGATTCCTCAGTGGAAAAAGGTGGTGTTATTGTTGAAACTGATTTTGGTTCAATTGATGCACGTATTTCCAGTCAATTAACAGAACTTGAAAACAAAATTCTTGAAGTTTCTCCACTAAAAAGTATTAAACGTCAGGATTCTTTGACTCAGGCAGAATAATTTACCGCACATTGTATAACGAAGAAAAAATTCTTATGCGGAGGACAAAAGTGAAATCATCTTACACTGGCGAATTTAATTTTACAAAATATCTTGAAAAAGTTGCAGATGCTGAAACCATTTTGTATACGGGAAAAGTAACTGCAGTTCGTGGACTCGAAATTGAAAGTGAAGGTCCACGTTCTGTTATTGGTGAAATTTGTACAATTAAACTGGAGAATGGTTCTCTTTTGGATGCTGAGGTTGTGGGACTTGAAGGAAAAAAAGTGCGCCTGGCTCCCTATGGAGATACAAAAGGAATTGAAGTAGGTCTTGAAGTTGTGGGAACTGGAAAAACATTGATGGTTCCTGTTGGATATAATCTTTTAGGTAGAATGATTAATGCAAGCGGTAAACCTTGTGATGATAAGGGTGAAATAATTCCGCAAACTTATTATCCTGCGGTTCAAAATCCTCCGTCTCCAAATGAAAGACCGGATATTAATAGACGTATTACAACTGGAGTTCGCGCAATTGATTCCATGCTCACAGTGGGGAAAGGTCAGCGGCTTGGTATTTTTGCAGGCTCTGGAGTTGGAAAATCTACGCTTTTGAGTATTATTGCAAGAAATACAGATGCTGATATTAATGTTATAGGATTGATAGGTGAACGTGGTCGTGAAGTTTTAGATTTTGTCCGTCGTGATTTGGGTGAAGAAGGTATGAAACGTTCTGTTCTTGTTGTTGCAACAAGCGATGAGCCTTCGATTTGCCGTCTTCGTGCTGCCCAGGTTTGTACTGCTGTGGCAGAATATTTTAGGGATCAGGGAAAAGATGTCATGCTGATGATGGATTCTGTTACACGTTTTGCCCATGCTCAAAGAGAAATTGGTCTTGCAAATGGAGAACCACCGGCACAAAAAGGTTATCCGCCTAGTGTTTTTGATATGATTCCAAAATTACTGGAAAGAACTGGAACAAATAAAAAAGGTTCAATCACGGCTTTTTATACAGTCCTTGTCGATGGTGATGATATGAACGAACCTATAACTGATAAAGTACGTGGTACGCTGGATGGTCATATCGTTTTGAATAGAAAACTTGCACAAGCTTATCATTATCCAGCAATTGATGTTTTGCAATCAATTTCGCGCCTTTCAAATAGAGTAAGCGGTCTGCAGACTAGAAAAGCGGTAGGGCAGGTGCGTACATGGATGGCAACTTATCAAGATAATGAAACTATGATTACTTCAGGAATTTATGAAAAAGGAAAATCTCCTTTAGTGGACATAGCAATTGAAAAACATCAGCCAATAGAAGAGTTTTTGATTCAGGAAGAATATGAACCTTCAACAATTCCTCAGATGCTGAAAAAACTTTCAGAATTAACGGGAATTGAAATTCCAGAAGAAGAATATGTAGAGTCGCCATCGATTATGATTCCAACTACAGCACAGATAACTGATGCTCAGGCAAAAATGACTGAAGAGATATGAAAAAGTTTTCATTTGAACTTGAAAAAATATTAGAGTTTAGAAATTTCGAAAAGCAGGAAGCTGAAGCAGAACTTGCAAAAGCGCTTTCTAAAGAAAATGAAATCAAAAGTAATCTTGAAATGATAGCAAAGCAAATGATTATTTCAAATCAAAGTGTTGATAAATCTTGCAGTTTTGATGATGTGATTGCACAAAGCAGATATAATAATCTGTTGAATCATCAAAAAGAAGAATTATTACAAGAACTCACACAAGCAAATTTGATAACTGAAGAAAAACGTTCTGTTTTGGCTGAATGCATGAAAAAAACTGTTGCACTTGAAAAAATGAAAGAAAAAAGAAAAGAAGAATGGAAGACAGCTTACGATTATGAGGAAGCAGAAGAAATTGATGAAGCTTCCAGTCATCTGAAACCAGAAAAATGAAATCAGATGATTGGAATTGTTTTTTGTATTAAAATCAATACTTAAAGGCACTTCCACCGATAAATTCACGTATGATTGAGCGTTCTGGAACTTCTGTAGGTGCAATTGTTGCAAAATTTTCCAGGAAAGAAAGAAGTCTGCGGGCTTCGCTATATGAATTTTCAGTAGGTTTAACTTGACGAAGAAGTGGTGCTGCATAAACCCGCAAAACAGAAAGTTCGTAATCCAAGGCTGTGTTTAAAACTGCATCAGCATTGTTTTGAAATGGGAAAATATGCAGTGCTTCACCGCGAGTTACACTAGGCCACATATCAATAGTGCCGCTTGCAGGTTTACCTCGGAAATTATTATCACGAACAATTCTTCTGATTAAACGATTGTCGCTAGTTGAAATTCTATTGTGGTCGTCAAGATTCAGCTGAGTCAAAGCAGAAAGGTAGATTTTGAACTTCAATTCAGACGGAACTTTTTCTGTAAGTTTATCGTTCAAGCCGTGAATGCCTTCTAAAATCAAAAGTTCGTTTTCTTCGAGAGTCATCTTGTTTTTTTCTTCAAAATAACTTGTTCCTGAATGGAAATCGTAACTTGGAATTGTAACTTCTTTTCCTGCAAACAAATCAATAAGGTTTTGATTCAAAAGTTCAACATTTAAAGCTTCAAGACATTCAAAATCTGGTTTTCCATTTTCATCAAGTGGAGTTTTATCGTGACCAGCATAATAACAGTCCAGACTTATAATCTTTGGTTTGTATCCCATTGCCAACAGTTCAAGAGCAAGTTTTTTTGCGGAAGTAGTTTTTCCAGAAGATGAAGGACCTGCAATCAAAACAACACGAACAGTTTTCTTTTCGACAATCTGAGAGGCAATTTTGGAAATGTTTTTTTGCTGATATGTTTCTGTGATGTCGATAAAATCATTGATTTTTCGATTTGCAATTAGTTTATTCAAAGAAGCAACCGAAGTTACATCGACACGTCGTCCCCATTCCTTGTATTTTTCGTAAATTTCGTAAAGTTTTGGCTGATCTACAAAATTTTCGAGTCTGTCTGGTTCAGAAGAGCTTGGGAAACGAAGCAAAAATCCGCCTTTGTATTGAAGTAAATCAAAAAGTTTTAATACACCAGTTGAATAAACTAATGGAGAAACATAAAGGTCTGCAAAAAAATCACCCAGTGTGTTGATTGCAATGTGAGGAGGGCAGTTGTAATCAAGCTGTTTACGGGTTTCTTTGAGACAGAGTTTATCAAAAATTGTACATGCCTTTTGGTAAGAAACATTTGCAGTTTGAATTAAAATATCCTGTGAAATTAATTTTTCCATTTCTTTTCGCAGGGAATTAATCAGGTCATTTGAAACAGAATTTTCTCCGTCAAAAGTATAATAATATCCGTGACCAAGACTGTGTCCCACAAGAAGTCGTTTTTCTGGACAAACATTATATGCAGCGGCTGCAAGAATAAAGCAAAGTGAACGGCGATAAATTTCAGCTCCACTTTTGGAATTATTTAAAACAGGTTCAATGCCACAATCATAAGTAAGTCTAGAATCAAGAGAACATATTTCATTATTTATTTTGATTCCATAAATTGTATCTATAGAAGCCTTAAAATGATGTAAAATCGTATGAACTTGGATACCTTCATCAACAGAAATTTCTTTTTTTTCATTATTTTCAATAATTGTGATGTTTATTTTTTTTGCCATGTAAATCTCCATCAGTTTTGTGTTCTTTATATGATATTTATTTTATATTCAAGAATTGCAAAAACTTTATTAATTTAATTATAAACTCAAAATAAAAAAAACGCAAATAAAGTGATGAAATATTAAAAACTTAAGAGAAAATCAGCTGTTGTGTGAAAGTGTTTTTGTAAAAGTTCTCTTATGTGTGAAGAACTGACTCTCTGGATTGTTTCTGATGGTTTTGAAATGATTTCATTATAAGTGTCATCATCTGGTGTGTAGATTTTTGCGTTTTCGCTGTCATAATAAACTGGGGCTATGAATATTGCTTTGATTTTATTTTTTTCACAGAAATAATTTAGAGCCTGCACATCCATTGCACCTTTGTAGCCGCAACGAAAATCGCATCCTTCTGCAACAAGTTTGAGATTGCAAACATTTATCAGAATCGTAAAAAAATCTGAACCAAGCATGGAAGCAAAAGTTTCGTCAAAATCTACTAGAATTATAAAGTCAAGTCCTGTTTTTTCCAGACGAAAAATTCTCTGGTCCAGAGTGCAGATATCTCCTTTGTAATCATCTGGATGTTTTATTGCTGGCAAAGGACGTGTAAATGTAACTGCGCCGGCTTTTAATCCGTCATTTTTGCATGCCTTAATCATTTTTTTGAGTAAAAACTGATGACCTTTATGAAGTCCGTCAAAACTTCCAACGCACATACCGCATCCATCAGAAAAAAAAGGATTTTCTTTGCCTGTGTTCAGTGATGTTTGAATATCATTCCA
>CAMBMW010000091.1 GCA_945868875.1 uncultured Treponema sp. | reverse complement strand
TATGGGAAAAACTATCGCTCAAAAAATTTTCGAAAGTCATTTAGTGGACTCACCTTTTGAAAACACTTATGTTTTAAAGCTAGATAGAGTTTTTTGTCATGAAATTACAACACCAATTGCCATAAATGATCTAATTGAACGAAATAAAGATAAGGTTTTTGATAATACAAAAATCAAAGCTGTTATTGACCATGTAACACCAGCAAAAGACAGTAAAACTGCAACACAAGGAAAAATCCTGCGTGACTGGGCAAAAAGACAAAATATTAAAGATTTTTTTGATATTGGTTCAAACGGTGTTTGTCATGCAATTTTTCCAGAAAAAGGATATGTTCGTCCTGGTTACACTGTAATTATGGGCGATAGTCATACTTGTACACACGGAGCATTTGGTGCATTTGCTGCAGGAGTTGGAACTACAGATTTGGAAGTTGGAATTTTAAAAGGAGTTTGTTCTTTCCGTGAACCAAAAACCATTAAATTTATATTAAATGGAATACTCAAAGACGGAGTTTACGCAAAGGATGTAATTCTTTATTTGATTTCAAAAATTGGAGTAAATGGAGCAACAAACCATGTAATTGAATTTACAGGTCCAGTCGTAGACAATTTTGATATGGAAAGTCGCATGACTATCTGTAATATGGCAGTTGAAGCTGGCGGTACAAGCGGTATCTGTTATCCAGATGAAAAAACTGTCGAATATCTTTGGGATTTTATCAAAGATGAATATAAATCAAAAGAAGATGCTGTAAATGATTATAAAAAATGGAAATCTGATGATGATGCTGAATTTGCAAAAGTTATAGAGCTTGACCTTTCAGATTTGGAACCAGTTTGTACTGTTGGTTATAAACCGGATCAGGTTCAAAAAGTTTCTGAAATGAAAGAAACACCTGTAAATCAAGTTTATATTGGTTCTTGTACAAATGGTCGTATTTCTGATTTGAGAATTGCAGCTCAGGTTTTAAAAGGACATCATCTTGCAGAAGGTGTTCGCGGAATTGTTTCTCCAGCTACGCCAAAAATTTACAAAATGGCACTTCAGGAAGGAATTATTGACATTTTTATTGATGCAGGTTTTTGCGTAACAAACCCAACTTGCGGAGCCTGTCTTGGAATGAGTAATGGTGTTTTGGCAGAAGGAGAAGTTTGTGCTTCAACAACAAATCGAAACTTCAACGGACGTATGGGAAAAGGCGGAATGGTTCACTTAATGAGTCCTGCAACTGCTGCTGCGACTGCTATTACAGGAAAAATAACAAATTCATTCCTGTTTAAGAACTAAATTCGAATAAATAACACGTTTTTGTATAAAATAATTTTCACTTTTTTAAAAAAGTGTGTTATAATCAATATAGTGTATTTTTTTTATTCACTATAAGTAAAAAAAGTTTGCGTAGCGAACTAGAATGCATCAATTAAAAGTTGAAATTTTTTTTAACTTTTACGGGAGATAAAGATGAAACAATTTGGTGGTCCAGTATTGTTTTTGGATCGTTCAGATATTAATACTGACGAAATCATTCCAGCAAAATATTTAACAGAAATTTCAAAACAGGCATTGAAACCTTATCTTTTGGAAGATTTAAAACTTGAGGGATTTAATCCAAAAACTGATGTTGCTGGAAATAAAGTCATCATTACACGTGAGAATTTTGGCTGCGGTTCTTCGAGAGAGCACGCACCTTGGGCTTTGGAAGTAAATGGCATTTATGTTGTTGTGGCAACAAATTTTGCTAGAATTTTCCGACAAAATATGTTTAATTGCGGACTTTTGGCTATTGAGATGGATAGAAAATCTATTGCAGATATGTTTAAAACTTTTGCAGATAAAGATACTGAATGTAAAATCGTTATCAATGATGATGGTACTGCAAAGGTAAAACTGATTGCCGGAAGTCTTTCAAAAAGTTATCCTTTCAAATTAGATGATTTTGAAAAAGCCCTTATTGAAAAAGAAGGTTGGGTTGGATACGCAGAAAGTAAATACTAATCTGTATTGTATCTAAAAAATGAAACGCTCTGAAGCACAAAGGCAATTCAGAGCGTTTCTTTTTTTAACCAAAAAAGTTAGAAAAATAATCTCTAATCTAGATATTTATGATTATTTTACTGCCTCAAAAATTATATCAGCGACAAAGACTAAAGCCAAAATCCATGTAACAACAGGGATGTCTTTTAATTTTTTACCAGCAACTTTACAGATAACATAAGCAATCACACCAAACATTATTCCTTTTGAAATTGAATAAGCGAAAGGCATTGTCATAATTGTAACAAAAGCTGGAATGCCTTCTGTAGGATCATCAAATTTGATAGAAGTAACAGACTTCATCATCAAATATCCTACAAAGATTAATGCAGGAGCAGTTGCGGCAGAAGGAATTAATCCAAATAATCCACTAAAGAAAAGAGAAATCAAGAAAAGAATAGCAGTTGTCAACGAAGCAAGACCTGTTTTAGCGCCTGCTGCAACTCCTGATGATGATTCTACAAAAGAAGTTACAGTTGATGTACCAAGACATGCACCAACAACAGTTCCTACAGAATCAGCAAGTAATGCTTCTTTACAATTCTTAATATTTCCTTTTTCATCTTTTAAATTAGACTGCTCTGCAACCCCCATTAATGTTCCTAATGTATCAAACATATCTGTAAATAAGAATGTAATAAGAACTACTAGAAATTTAACAGTAAAGATATTTGTAAAATCGAATTTAAATAAATTAGGAGCTTCTGGTATTGAAAAAGGTTTAAAATTTTCTGGAATTACAGTTACACCAAAAGGAATTCCAATGATAGTAGTTATGATAATTCCCAAAAGTATTGAACCTGGAACTTTAATTACATATAAAACAATTGTTACAACTAATCCGATGATTGCAACTAAAGCTGCGGCATTTGTAAGATTAAAATTCACGAAACCAATAATTGTTCCAGTTGAAGATGAAGCAATTCCTGCATTAGCCAGACCAATCAACGCGATAAAAAGACCAATTCCTACAGAAACAGCTTTTTTAAGACTTTCAGGAATAGATTTTACAATTGCTTCTCTTACTCCAAAAACAGAAAGTAAAATAAAAATGATACCTTCAATGAAAACTGCAGTTAATGCAAATTGCCATGAACAACCCATTTGTAAAACTACAGTATATGTAAAGAAAGCGTTAAGTCCCATTCCAGGAGCAAGTGCAACAGGCAGATTTGCAACAAATGCCATTACAAGTGTTGCAATTGCAGAAGAAATTGCAGTTGCTGTAAAGACTGCACCAAAACTCATACCTGTACCTTTAGCAGAAAGAATACCAGGGTTAACTGCTAAAATATAAGCCATAGCAAGAAACGTTGTAATACCGCCTACAATTTCTTTTGAAACTGTAGAACCTCGTTCCTTTAACTTAAAAACTTTTCCATAAAAAATCCTCCTTTATAAGCATTTATGGATAATATTACGTCGCATTATTTTCGTATGAATACACAAAAAAAGCGCCGTTTACATTTTTTTATTGTCCCAATAATACAAGAACTTTATCAGGACAGGCATTTACACACTCTCCACAATTTGTGCATTTTTGATAATCAATCACAGGAATTCCTGAACTTACATCAATAGCCTGAGAAGGACATTTTCTTGCACACATTCCACACTTAAAACACCCAAATGAACAGTCTTTTTTGATTTGCGGTTTATTTTGTGAATAATTTGAACATCTTGCAATAGGTCCTTTTGTATCCTTTTCAATGATTTTAAACAATTTTTTTGGACAAACAGAAGCACATTTTCCACATCCAACACATTTTTGATTATTAATTTCTGGAAGACCTTCTTTTCCCATGGAAATTGCATCAAAAGGACAAACTTTTACACAATCACCTAATCCAATACAACCATAAGCACATTTTTTTGTGCCATTCATTACAAGTTGAGCTCCTTTACATGTTTCAAGTCCATGATAAATTCCTTTTTCCAGTGCACATTCTTTAGTTCCGTGACAGGCAAGAAAAGAAACAAGAGGTTTTACTTCTACACCAGCAGTTCCAAGAATCTGTGAAATTTTTGAAGCACATTCAGCTCCGCCAGCTACACAACCATTGACAGGTGCGTCCCCTTTTACTACAGCTCCAGCAAAGGCATCGCAGCCGGCAAGTCCACATCCTCCGCAATTAGCACCAGAAAGAGCTTCCCTAACCTTTTCAACTTTTGGGTCAGTATCAACATGAAAAATCTTTTTGAAAAGTCCCAGTAAGACTCCAAGAATAAAAGCTATCACTAAAGCACAGATAACTGTATAAACAATCAAATTCATCTTACAACCTCATCCAAATTATTTAATCAATCCTTTGAATCCCAAAAAAGCAAGGCTTAACAGTGACGCACTGATAAACAGAATTGGAGTTCCTTTAAAGCTTTCAGGAATTTTTGCAATCTTGATTTTACTTCTGACTCCGCTCATAATCACCATACTGATTAAAAATCCCATAGCACTTCCAAAAGCGTAAACAAGACTTTGACCGTAAGTGTAACCTTTTGAAATACAGTTGATTGTGATTCCAAGAACTGCACAGTTTGTGGTAATTAACGCAAGGTAAACACCCATGGCACTGTAAAGTCCAGGCATACATTTTTTTAGAAAAAACTCTACAAGCTGAACCAAAGAAGCAATCACAAGAATGAAAAATAAAGTTTGCAAAAACTCAAGTCCAAGTGGCAACATTACAAAATGATATAATGGCCATGTTACAGCTGTTGCAAGAAGAATTACAAAAGTAGTTGCAAGACTCATTCCTGTAGCTTTTTGTGTATCATTAGTCATTCCGATAAAAGGGCAAATAGCAAGATATTGAATAAACACAACATTATCAATAATCGCTGATTGCAAAAATATTTTCAAAGTTTCTGTTAATACATTCATATTTTCTCCAGTTGATAATAAAAGTTTACAATACAAACTTTATTTGTTTTTTCTTTTTGTAAACTGAACTATTGCTCCAATTATTCCAAAAACAATAAATCCACCAGGTGCACTATTTAAAAGTCCTATTCTGTAAACTTCAGGAATTATTTCAATTTTTAATGCAGTACCAGCCAGTAAAGTTCCTGCCCCAAAAAGTTCTCGAATTAAAGAAATTGCAACCATTACAATTGTATATCCAACACCCATTCCTAAAGCATCTAAAATAGAATCTCCAATGGAGTTTTTTGATGCAAAAGCTTCTACACGCCCCATTATAATACAATTCACAACAATTAATGGAAGAAAAACACCAAGCGCACTGTATAATGCCGGAACATAAGCTTGTAAAACCATTTGAACAATTGTAGTAAAAGCTGCAATTATGATGATAAAAACAGGAAGTCTTATTGCCTGTGGAATCAGTTTTTTAAAAATGCTGATTACAATTTCGCTCATTAAAAGAACAAAAGTCATACTAATGCCCATTCCAAAGCCGTTGAAAACACTCGTTGTTACACCCAAAGATGAACAAAGTCCAATGCTTAGAACTAAAAGAGGATTTTCAATCAGAAGACCTTTTGTAAATGTTTTCAATTTATTCTGATTACTCATAATCATTTTCCTCCAGATAATTACAAATCACAGCTGAACCTTGAGAAACTAAGTCACCAATTGCTTTACTTGTAATTGTTGCACCAGAAATTCCGTCAAAAGTCTGATTTACTGTAAATCCTTCTGCAACATTCAAACCTGTAAACTGTCCGTAAAATGTATTTCCATCAGGAAGTTTAAAAGTCGGATCATTTGCTTTTAATCCAAAACCAGGAGAATCAGAAAGTTCCAGAATCTGCATTCCAGTGATGACCCCGTTTAAATCAACTCCAACGATTATTTTTCCTTTATCATAAGTTGGTCCTGCAACCTGACAAACACCACCACAAACTTTTCCGTCTTTTTTTGCAAGATAAAAATCACTTATAGTTATATTTCCAAAATTTGAATTAAAATTTTGAACAGATTCAAAGCTGTCAGCATCACTGAAAACTTCTTTCATAGCTTTATTTGCTGCTTCAATTTGATTTTGTTTTATTTTTACGGAAGTAAAACTGTTTACAATCGCAAGAACTGTACATGACGCTACTGCATAAAAAACAAGGATTATACCAAGTTTAATCATTTCTCCGATACCAGAATTTTTATTTTCCATCAGATTCTTCCTCCGCACTTGTATTGTTTTGTTCACGCATTTTAGCATTACTTAAATCAAATTCCATGCTAATTTTAGTTAAATCTGCACGTTTATTTCCTTTTTTTCCATATCCATACATTCTGATTTTTAAATTATTTAAAAATGGAGCAACGCTGTTCATAATCAGAATACTGAACATAACTCCTTCCGGATAACCACCAAACTTTCTGATGAGGAATGTGATTAAACCACAACCAATCCCAAAAACTAACCTGCCGGGTTTTGTGATTGGAGTTGTTGCATAATCGGTTACCATAAAACATGCACCAAAAGCTACGCCACCAGTTAAAAGTGAAATCAAAACTTCGTTTAGAGCATTAAAAACATCTGCATTTTTGAAAAAACTGTAAATGAACGAACATAAAGAAAGCGTACAAATCATTCCACAAGGTGCGCGCCAATCAATAACTTTTATACAAAGCAAAAAAATGAATGAAATCAATATCAATAAAACTGAAGTTTCACCAATACAACCAGAACTTGAACCAAGAAAATATTGGAGAAAATCAATTTTTTCAACTGCACCTGTTTTTAATTCACTTAATATTGTTGCTGATGATATTGCATCTATTTGAGCAGAAGAATTAACAGCACTTTTTGGTAAAAGCCATGAAGCCCCCATTACAGCAGGAAAACTGATAAATAAAACAGCTCGTCCTGTTAATGCGGGATTAAAAACATTGGAACCTATTCCTCCAAAAAGTCCTTTAGCAATAATAATTGCAACTGCAGCTCCTAAAATAATCATCCACCAGGGAATTGTCGGTGGACAGACTAAAGCAAGCATTACACCTGTTACGCAAGCTGAAAGATTGGAAATAACAATTTTTTGTTTTGTAACTTTTTGAAAAAGCCATTCAAAAAAAACACACGACACGACACTAACTATAATAGTAATAAGTGCTTTAATTCCAAACAAAACAACTCCAGCAATACATTCTGGCAAAAGTGCAATCAAAACGGCTGCCATTGTTTTTTGCGTTGTGAGTCCTTTTGTAAAGTTAGGACTTGATGACAAATGAATTTTATTTTCCATAACAAGCAAACCTCTATATTTTCTTTGATTCTGCCATTTTTTGTCTCATCATGGCTTTTCCAAGGCGAACTCTTTGAACGATGTTAATGTGGGCAGGACAAACAAATGCACAACATCCACATTCAATACAATCCATAAGTCCAAAACTTCGGGCTTTTTCAAGATTTCCACCTTTTAATTCTCTGATAATCATTACAGGAGTTAGACGCATTGCACATCTTGCAGCACAGTTTCCGCATGAAATGCACTGATCTTCTTCACCAAGATAGGTTTCTTCTGCTGTCAAAAATGTAACACCACTAGTTCCTTTTGCTACAGGAAAGGATGTATCTGCCATGGCAAATCCCATCATTGGTCCGCCAGAAATTATCATTGCACAAGAATTTTCTTTGAGTTTAAAAACATCTGGCATCAAATCGCTAATCAAAGTACCAACTGGAACTCTGATATTGCAAGGATTTTCAACTGCACCACCAGAAATTGTCAATGCTCTGTCTATCAAAGGTTTTCCAAGCCGGAAAGCATCAGAAATTGCACATACTGTACCTACATTGCAAATAATAACTCCAGCATCTGCAGGAAGTTTTCCACTTGGAATTTCAATTCCAAGACAGGAAGCAACAATAAATTTTTCAGAACCTTGAGGATATTTAGTTTTAACAACGCAAACACTTATATCATCGCCATAACCTTGATTTTTGATTTCTTCAAGTAAAATTGGACGAATGTATGCTTTATTCTCTTCCAGTGCAATAATTCCCTGTGCGCCAACAAGACGAAGAACAATTGCAATTCCGTCAATAAATTTCTTTGTTTCTTCCTGAAGTGTTCTTTCATCACATGTTAGATAAGGTTCACACTCTGCTGCATTTATAAGTACATAGTCAATTGTTTTATCTTCTGGAGGATTAAGTTTTACATGAGTTGGAAAAGAAGCTCCACCCATGCCAACAATTCCAGCATTTTTTATTCTTTCCAAAGCTTGTGAAGTTTCGCAGGTAAAAGGATTCAAAGGTTCCATAAAATCAGTACGATTTTCATCATCTGCTTCTATTATGATACATTGTGCCTGTTGATTTCCAGTCACAACACAGTTTTGAATTTTCTTAACTTTGCCAGAAACAGAAGAATGAACTGGACAATTCATAAACTTATCGCCATTTGCAATCACCTGTCCTCTAGCAACTAAATCACCTACAGCTACACATGGCACATTTGGAGCACCACCCATTGTTACAGGAATTGTGACCATTTTTGATGATGGCATTACATCTTTTATTGGACATTTATTTGTCAATTCCTTCATTTCACGTGGAAAAATACCACCTTTAAAAGTATGAATTTTCATATTCCTATTATAATGGAAGAATTATTTAAAGTATAGAAAATAAATTAATTTTGGATTAGATTTTTTACAAAACTATATTAATAAATATATTTGTAAACATAATTCAGATGATGAATAAGATTAGGGCAAACGCATTATAAAATAATTAGTTGTAATATCTGGCTCCCGGTCGTGATTCACAGGTCAAAAACGCGCAAT
>CAMBMW010000090.1 GCA_945868875.1 uncultured Treponema sp. | reverse complement strand
AGCATCTCCAGTTGTTTTAGAAATTATTCCTATCACATAACCTCAAACAGATTTGCTGGTGTATGTAATAATATAGAAGAATTATATAAAAACTCAGAACAGATTGAAAAATTCATAAAAGATTTGAATAATAACTACGAAGATATTTTACCATCTCCGCTTGATGTTTATTATGTAGGTGTGAGTTTTTCCAAAGGCAACGTTACTTACGAAACAGTCTCTGAAGTGATAAACAGTATGTTTGCCAGAGTAAAAAATGAAGGTGTTCATACACTTCATGTTTGCGATGAGCAGACTCTTTTAGATATGGAACGAAAACGCCAGATTTACAAAATCCTTAAACGCGAACTAAATATAGATTCTAAACAGTTTCAGGTATGGTTTCAGCCGATTTATTCTGTGCAGGAAAAAAAGTTTACATATATGGAAGCACTTTCTCGTTTGAATTTTACAGAGATTGGAAATATTCCGCCTGCTGAATTTGTGGAAGTTGCAGAAAACCGCGGGCTTATTGAAAAACTTGGAAATCTTGTTTTCGAAAAAGTGTGCCGTTTTATTTCAGAAAACAAGGATTTAGTTCCAGCCGTTTCCGTGAACTTTTCTGTTTATCAGATGGTAAATCCAAATATCGTTGAAACAGTCAATTCGATTATGAAAAAATATGATGTTTCACCTCAGAATATCATCATGGAGATTACAGAAAGCATTTTTATTGATGATTTTAACATTGTCCTTGAAAATATGAAAAAACTTTCAGATTTGGGCATAAAATTCTATCTGGATGATTTTGGAACTGGATATTCAAATCTTGCAAATGTCGTAATGCTGCCGTTCTCTGCAATAAAAATTGACAGAAGTCTTGTTTTGATGACTGAAGAAGACAAAAAAGGCGAACGTTTTTTCAGCAACATTTTGAGTACTTTCAAAGATTCCAACTTAAACATTCTTGTAGAAGGGGTGGAAACTTCAACTCAAAATCAAATTGTAGAACAAGCAGGTGCTGATTACATTCAGGGATTTTTGTACAGTCGTGCCATCCCTGAAAAAGATTGTGTTGAATTATTCAAAAATCAGAAAAAGTCAAAAAATGTAAATGCAGATGCAAACTAAAAAGTGATGATTTCTTCATAAATCTGAATTGCAAACTGGTCAGTCATCCCCGAAATGTATTCAATAATGCATTTTGTAAAAGATTCATCATCATGCAGTTCAAAAACTGGAATTGTGTTGTATTTTAAAATCGCTTTTTTATCTACAAAACTGTGCTTTTCCGAAATAAACGGTCTGTACGAAGTATATTTTATGAGCCAGTCCTCAAAAGTCTGACAAAGTTTCGGGTAATGCTGCAAAGCCTGAGCTACACGACCATTTTCCGCATAAAGTTTTGTTTTTTGCAGAGTTCTGAAAATTGTTCCGATGACATTTTCTGCATAAATAGCAAATTCTCCAAGCCTCCAGTGATTGTAAATCCTTGCAAAATTAAACTTTTTGAGCTCTAAAATAAACTTAAAATATTCATCAGAAAAACAAAGTCCTTTTTCGGGGCTGCTTTGTTCACATAAATCCACAATCAAATCATTAATGAGTGTAGTTGTGTTCACAGCTTTTCCGCTTCTGAGGGCATGCGCACCTTTTCTTTCAAAACCGAGCGTTGAACCAACAATTTCACGTAACTGGCGGTAGGCTGACATATCAAGAATGTGATAAGCTCGTGCGTCTTCAATATCCCTTCCCAGATATGCAATTTTGTCTGCAATTTTAACAACACAACCTTCCCATGTAAAAGGCTGGGTAAATCCAGGTCGTTTCATCGAATACAAATCAATCGCTTCTTTTCTAGGTTTTATTCCCTGTTGGTCAATCTCACCGCAATGGCAAATCAAACCGTCGCGCACAGCATAAGTCAAATTCAAAGGCTGTTCCACACCGTTGGGATCCTGAAGCGTTTCAATGTAGTCAGCAAAAAAAAGACTGTTTCTTTCGTGCCAGAATTTTTTGGGAGCATTGTGACCTTGTTTTTGTTCCAGAAGTTTGTTCAGACAATCTTCTCCGTGGTGACCAAAAGGTGCGTGTCCAATATCATGCCCCATTGCAATGGCACTGGCAAGCTGTTCATTCAACCCCAAAAATTTAGAAATTGTAGATGCAACTGAAGCAACGTGCATAACGTGTTCCATTCTTGTGCAGATATGGTCATTGTGAGGTGCAAAAAAAACTTGGGTTTTGTGTTTGAGCCTTCTGTACGCCTGTGAATGTAAAATTCTTGTGTAATCTCGCTCAAATTCAGTGCGCACATCATTTCTAGAATAAATAGGAACTTCACGTTTTACAGCTTGTTCCCATTTGTCAGAATTCTCATCAGTTCTTTCGTTAAAAAATGCGTTTCTCATAAAAACTCCGGCAAAATAAAAAATTAATCAAGCGCCTGAAGTTCCAGCGCAATTTCTTCCATTTCACGGTCAGTCATAGCAATAGTTTCAGCCACGCGGAAAAGTTCCCGTCGAATACTGTCAGGCACATCAGCATCGTTTTTGTAATGAAGTTCATGCTCCAGACTCGCCCAAAAATCCATTGCAATCGTTCGTAACTGAATTTCTACACGAACATTATGTTCTGTTTTCGAAAGATAAACTGGCACTTCAATAACCAGATGCAGACTTCTGTAACCGCTTTGTTTCGGCTCGCTGATATAATCACTTTCCTGAATCAAAGTAATGTCCGGCTGCTTCAAAAGCATCTCCCGCACACTGTAAATGTCCGAAATATATGGACAAATTACGCGCACTCCAGCAATATCATTCAAATTCGTCATCATAGATTCAAAAGTTACTGGCAAATGCTTTTTTTCAAGTTTTTTTGCAATGCTATCCGGCGATTTAATTCTGCTTTTGATTGTTTCAATAGGATTTCTTTTGCGGCTTACCTTATTTTCTTTATTTAGAATATCAAGTTTTGTTTCTATCTGTTTGATGGCACTTTCATAAATCATCATAATTTTCTGAAATTGAAATGCCATCTTGTAAAAATCATCAGGATTTGCAGGCGATTGGTTTGGAACTGGAAGGGTTGGCATCGTCAGTTCATCACCAATATAATCTTCATCGTTAGTCATACTCATATAATCAAAAATAACACTAAAAAGTTACAAATACAAGTAAATTTTTTGATTATGAATTCAGCAAAGTGCAGTCAGTCAGTCGCCTTTCACAGCTCGCTCACGCTCGGTCCTTCGGACTCGGCTTCACCGCCTGTTCAAGCCTCGGTGCGCTGTGCAGATTCAAACCCTGCACCATTCACACCGCACTGGCGAAATAAAAACTAACTAAAATTTAGTTCTGTAACCAATGTCTATACTGAAAATATTACCATTTTTTTTGTTTACAAATTCCATCAGTCTGAAATTTGCCTGTGCATGAAGTTCTCCTCCAAGAAAATCAGTAGAAACATAAGGTGTCAGATTAATATTGTATGGAGATTGTAATAATTTCTTATCAGAAAGGTCAGCAATTGATTTATCTGGAAAAGAGAAAGATAGATGAGTTCCAATAGTAAACACTTTAGATTTTATTTTTACTGAATCAGAGTAGAAATTTGCATTAAACCCAAGTGAATCATCAATAAAGAGCATTTTTTTAATTGTTTTTGGAGGCAAACTATAGAAACTGATATTTATATGAAAATTTTCTACTATAAATCTTGGTTCAAAAAGAATATAAATATCTTCATTTTTTACAATAAATTCTTTTTTTCCTTGAAAAGTTGCATTGAAAAGTCCTCCCTGTATAAAAAGAGAGTTCGTATAATTATTTCCAATCAGTATGGTTGTTCCCAGATGCCAGTAAAGTCTTTCAACAGCAATGATGTAGTCATCCTGATTTGCAGTTTTGACTGGAAGTCCTAAGCCCAGTGCTAAATCACAAGTAAAAAATCTGTATACACAGGCAGCTCTTAAGTCAGAGTTTAGTACAAAAGCATTTGTATCTTCATGATTAAGATATAAATATCCTCCAAAAGCCAAAGGGTATTGATTAAGTTTAACTACATCACTTACTCCTAACCCAAAATGAGGATAAAGAATGGAACCTGCAAGACCTAAATAACTGTCTGTTAGTTTTGAAGTAATAGACTGGATACTGAAATAACGCTGTAAAAATACATCTGAACCAATAGGGTCATAAGTTCCCATAAATGCACTGCAATAATTATTTATGTTTGTTGCTTGAAATCTTTTTGTGAAAGAAAGTTCATCGATTTGAAATAGTGAAGGAGTTGCTGTAAAAAAATCTTCAGAAATCAAGTTTTGTGTATCAATCGAAAACTCTAAATGAATCCAGTTGTTTTCATTGAGATTAAACTGACCGGCAAAAAAAGCCTGAAGCTTTAGATTTGAAATATTTTCGTCAGTTTGAGGATTAATACTGTAATTAAGTTTTCCTCCAGAATACCCTGAAAAAAAAGGTACTGCAAATATTTTTCCAAAAACACAAACTGAAAAAATGAAAGAAAAAACAGTAATCTTTTTTAAAATCCTTTTCATAATCATACAACTCCAAAAAAAAGTCAGTTTTCCTCTCTTATTATCGGCGGATTATGCAAAAAAGTTTAGAAAAAAGTTAACAAACGATAATAAGTCATAATATGTATTAATAAAGTTACCTGCCATAAAAAAAATCAATACCTGATATTTACTCTATCGAATAGACATAATAAAAAATAGAATCATTCAAGAACAATCGATTAGTATTATATGATTATGTTAAAGATATGATATAATCTATGGTAGTGAGGTTTATTATGTCATTGTCAAAAGATTTTATTTGGGGAGCTGCCACTGCTTCTTATCAGATTGAAGGTGCGTGGAATGTTGATGGAAAAGGTTCAAATATCTGGGATGAATTTACACATCAAAAAGGAAAGATAAAAGATGGTTCCACAGGAGATGTTGCCTGCGACCATTACAACCGTTACAAAGAAGATATTAAACTCATGGCAGAAATGGGATTAAAAGCATACCGTTTTTCTATTTCGTGGGCGCGCATTTTGCCAGAAGGAATTGGAAAAGTGAATCAAAAAGGTATAGATTTTTATAATCGCCTGATTGATGAACTTTTAAAATACAATATTACACCACTTATCACACTTTATCATTGGGATTTGCCGTATGCACTTTATTTAAAAGGTGGCTGGCTTAATCCTGAAAGTTCTCAATGGTTTTATGAATATGCTAAAGTTATAAAAGAAAATTTTGGTGACCGTGTAAAAAATTTCATTACTTTTAATGAACCGTCAGTTTTTGTCGGTTGTGGATATCAGGGAGGCATGCATGCTCCAGGACTTCAGCTTGGTACAAAAGATTTACTTAGAATTGGACATAACATTCTTTTGTCCCACGGAAAAGCTGTAAAAGTTTTACGCGAAATTCCAGATGCAAAAATTGGAATTACACTTGCTACACAGCCAAAAATTCCTGTTTCTCCTGCAGATGAACAGTCAGCTTATGATGCATATTTTTATGATGGAATTGGCGGTTTTATCTGGACTATTCAGTACTGGATGGATCCTATTGTTTTTGGAAAATACGGTGAAAATCTTGTAAAAGAAGCTGGAGATATGTTTCCGCAGGTTGGCAGTGATGATATGAATATCATTAATCAAAAAATTGATTTCCTTGGTTTGAATATTTACGAAGCTCAGTATCAGGGAGATTACACACGACCATTTGGCACTGCACACACAGAATTGAATTGGGATGTTTATCCAGATGCACTCAAATGGGGCATAAAACATAATTATAAACGCTACAAACTTCCTGTCATCATTACAGAAAACGGAATGTCGGCACATGATTGGGTGAGTCTGGACGGAAAAGTTCACGACCCGAATAGAATTGACTTTTTGACACGTTATTTACGCGGGTTAAAATGTGCGGTGGAAGAAGGATGCGAAGTTGCAGGTTATTTCCACTGGTCATTTATGGATAATTTTGAGTGGGCATGCGGTTACAATCCTAGATTTGGTCTTATCCATGTTGATTACACTACCCAAAAACGCACTCCAAAAGATTCTGCTTATTGGTACAAAACAGTAATACAATCAAACGGCGAAAACTTATAAAATTTTGTATTTTGGGCAGTATTTCCTTTGAGCACGCTTTGCTTATTAACCGTGACTTATTCTTACATTTATGTTTCGGAACTGGTCACGGTTTATTGGGGACAGACCTGACTTTTAAAATCATTAAGAACCTCACTCCCTCGTGCATGATTCATGCTAAATTGGTGGTTTTTACTTATTGTTTTCTTCTATAAATACGCTTACAATTCTATTTGATTCTTTTAGCATGTCTTGGAGAAATTATGAAACTAACACTAAAAATAGCATGTGTTTTATTGTGTTTTCCGCTTATCTTTGGCTGTGAAAGAAAAAAAATCGGTTTTGAAACAAATAAACAGATAAATCAAGAAACAACAAATCAGAGTAGTGAGGAAACAAAAAAAATGGAGTATTTGGAAAAATATCAGATTAGAAATGAGATTGCTTTTGACTGCCCAAAAGAAGTTTCTGAACAGAGAAGCGATGTAAAACTTGGCAAAGTTGAACATGTGAAATATCATTCAAATACTTGTAATATGGAACGTGCTTTTTCCATTCTTTTACCAGCAAGTTATGACGGCACAAAAAAATATCCAGTCATCTATTTTCAACATGGAATTTTTGGCGACGAAAATTGTATGATTAATGATGACAATAATAAATTCCGCCAGATTACGGCAAATCTTGCTGCTGACGGACTTGCAAAAGAAGTCATCATGGTTTTTGGTCATATGTATGCTTCAAGTGACCCGAATTTAAAACCTGGTTTTTCAAGCGAAGCCGTTCTTCCTTATGACAATTTTATCAATGAACTTGTAAATGACATCATGCCATACATTGAAAAAAACTATTCAGTATTAACTGGTCGTGAGAATACCGCTGTTTGTGGTTTTTCAATGGGCGGACGTGAATCAATTTTCATCGGTTTGCAGCGTTCTGACCTTTTTGGTTATATTGGTGCCATTGCTCCGGCTCCAGGACTTGTTCCTGCAAAAGACTGGGCTATGAGTCACGAAGGTCAGCTTGCTGAAGAAGATATGAAATTTGTTGAGTCAAATCCTCTTCCAAAACTTTTTATGATTTGTTGTGGCACAAACGATGGAACTGTTGGTCAATTCCCAAAATCATATCATAAAATTTTCAATGATAATGGTGTAGAGCATCTTTGGTTTGAGATTATGAGTGCCGATCACAATTCTGTTGCAATTCGTGGCGGATTCTATCAATTCATGCTTAGAGTTTTTCAGTAATCAATAAAACTATAATGAAACAATTTTTCTCAGGAGATAGATGACAGATGAAAAAACAGTGTTTTAATCCATATATGCCATTTTGGGAATATGTACCAGATGGTGAACCTCATGTTTTTGGAGACAGAGTTTATGTTTTTGGTTCACACGATATGTTTAATGGTGCAGTTTTTTGTCCAGAAGACTATGTCTGTTATTCAGCGAATGTTACAGATTTAACTGAATGGAAATATGAAGGGGTAATCTATAAAAAAGATCAGGATCCTGCTCAAGACGGCAGAATGGTTTTGTATGCTCCTGATGTAACGCAAGGTCCTGACGGAAGATTTTATCTTTATTATGTTTTAGATAAAGCAAGTTTTGTTTCTGTTGCTGTTTGCGACACTCCGGCTGGAAAATATGAATTTTACGGTTACGTTCATTACAAAGACGGAACAAAACTTGGAGAAAGACAGGGAAATATGCCTCAGTTTGATCCTGCAGTTCTCACAGAAGGAAATAAAACTTACCTTTACACAGGATTTTGTGGACATCAAATGCAAGACAGACTTGGAGCGATGGCAACTGTTTTAGGAGCTGATATGCTCACCATCGAAGAAGATTACAATGTCATAGTTCCAGGAGACTGTTACGGTAAAAATACATCTTTTGAAAATCACGAATTTTTCGAAGCTCCTTCTATCAGAAAAGTTGGTGATACTTATTATTTTGTATATTCTTCCAGTGCAATGCACGAACTTTGTTATGCTACAAGTAAAAATCCTGTCAAAGATTTTCAATACCGCGGTGTGATTGTGAGTAATTGTGATGTGGGAATTTCATCTTACAAACCTTCAGATATGCCAGCTGCTTATGGGGCAAATAATCATGGCGGATTTGAAAAAATTAACGGAGAGTATTACATTTTTTATCATCGTCATACAAACGGAACCTGGTACAGTCGCCAGGGCTGTGCCGAAAAAATCAAAATTGCAGAAGACGGAACTATAGACCAGGTAGAAATTACTTCCTGCGGATTAAACGGCGGACCTTTACGTGCTGTTGGTGAATATCCAGCCTGCATTGCCTGCAACATTTTTAACACTCAAATGCCAAGTAAATATGTTGGCGGAGAAAAGTTTGCAAGAATTACACAGGATGGACGCGATGGTGACCAGGAAACCGGCTACATTGTGAATATTCAAAATAATACAACCATAGGATTTAAATATTTTGATTGCAAAAACATCAAAAAACTTACAATAGTAAATCGCGGATATTTTGATGGAGAGTTTGAAGTTCGCACAAAATGGGATGGAGAAGTTCTTGGCAGAATTAAAGTTGTTTATTCTAATTTCTGGGAAGAAAATTCCTCTCAGGTTTCAATTCCAGATGGAATTAATGCAATTTATCTTACATTTAAAGGATATGGAGCAGGACAGCTCAAATCCATAAAATTATAAGAGTGTGATAAAAATTACGTCCGTGTAATTTTTATCACTAAGTTTATTTCGTGCTCTGCACTTCATAAACTTGGATACTCGCCATCCTGGCTCG
>CAMBMW010000089.1 GCA_945868875.1 uncultured Treponema sp. | reverse complement strand
TTTTTTTATTAAGGATGTAAAAATGAATAATTTTATTTTTTTGGGCGCACCTGGAGCTGGAAAAGGTTCGCTTGCCGTAAAAGTTGCTGAAGAATACAAAATTCCACACATTTCTACTGGAGATATTTTCCGTGCAAATATTAAAGCTCAAACTCCGCTTGGAGTAAAAGTAAAAGCTATTATCGATTCTGGTTCTCTTGTTTCTGATGATTTAACTTTTGAACTTGTAAAAGACAGACTTGCTCAGGATGATTGCAAAAACGGTTTTATTCTTGACGGTTTTCCACGCACAATTCCTCAGGCAGAAATGCTGGACACTCTTGGGCTCGAACTTAGCTGTGTAAATTTTGAAATTGCTGAAGAAATTGTAATCAAACGTTTAAGCACTCGCCGTGTTTGCAAAGCTTGCGGTGCAAATTATAATGTTCTGACACTTCCTCCAAAAGTTGAAGGAGTTTGCGACAAATGTGGCGGAGAAATCTACCAGCGCGATGATGACAAACAGGAATCTATCTTGCACAGAATGGAAGTTTACAAAGAACAGACACAGCCTTTAATTGACTATTACAATAAAAAAGGAAACATGACAAATCTTGACGCTTCTATTGAAACTCCAATTCTTCTGGAAGAATTCAAAAAAATTTTCTAATTTTTTATCATGACCGAAAATCCTTATTTTAATGCAGATTTTGATTTCATTCTTTTAATTCTGCTTTATTTTTGGTTTTTCGGTCTTTTTTATGCTGATTTGAATTCTGTTGAGGCACATTTTGAAATCAAAAAAACTAAATCTTCTTTTATTATTATGTTTTTCCTTCCTGTTTTTTTCCTGCAAAGCTAGAAAAGTAAACTCCCAGAATAAAATCAATATTGTGTGTTCTTTTTTTCCCATCTACGACTGGACAAATTCCATAATCGGCGGTCTTGAAAATGAAACTTCCCTCACAATGCTTGAAAAAAGTGGCATTGATTATCATAAATATGTTCCTTCGCAAATTGACTTTCAAATCATCACTCAAAGTGATTTAATTATCTTGAATGGTGGCTCAAGTGAAAACTGGATTTTTGGAGTTTTGCAAAATCATGAAAATCATACAAAAGTGTTAAACTTAAGCGAAGTTTTGCAAAACCAGAACAGACTTATTCAAAACGATGATTCTTTTGATGAACACACCTGGCTTTCCATAAAAAATGCTTTGCTCTGCACAAATGCTATTTATGAAGAATTGTGTGAAATAGTTCCTTCGAACCGCCAAAAGTATTCTGATAATTTTTCTCTTTATCGTGAGCAGCTTGAAAACCTGGATTCCACATTTTCTTCTTTAGTTTCTTCTTCCCATTCAAAAATTCTTCTTTTTGCCGACAGATTTCCTTTTGCGTATCTTGCAAAAGATTATTCTCTTGAATGTCACAGTTTATCTGATAACTGTTCAGAAAACTTTTATGTTTCTCAGGAAAAAATTGATTTTCTTGCTCAAAGACTTAATGAAACAAAACTAAATGCTTTGATAATTTTAGACCAAAGCACAAAAGACTATGCCAGAAAAATTATTTTAAAAGCTGAAAAACCTCGCTGCGACATTTTCGAGATGGATTCACTTCAAACTTCATCACTAAGAAATGCTTTCAATGACAAAACTTATATTTATGCAATGCAAAAAAATCTGGAAACAGTTTCTAAATGTTTGAATCCAAAATAATGAACGACTTCGGCTATAATTTTTTACAATCACGTTTTTGCCCTGTTAAATCTCATTTCACATCTTTAAACTACTTAAATAAAGTTGTATAATAGAAAATCTCTTAGCAAACTGTCCGCTTAACCCGGACAAATCATAACCTTTCATAAGTTGATGCTTTTTCAAGGTTATAATTTTTGTAAATTTTATACCGCAATTTACACTCGACAAAAAATCCAGTTTCAAGGAGTTTTTGCCTGTAGTTATAATTAATTTTAGGAGTGTTACTTTTATGTCTAAGTACCCGTTTGAATCCATCGAACCAAAATGGCAGAAATTTTGGGAAGAAAACAAAACTTTTAAAGCCGTAGAGGATGAAAAATATCCAAAAGAAAAAAGAATGTATGTTTTGGATATGTTTCCTTACCCTTCTGCAGCCGGACTTCACGTAGGTCATCCAGAAGGCTATACTGCAACTGACATTTACTGCCGTTATCTTCGCATGAACGGTTACAATGTTCTTCATCCAATGGGATTTGATTCTTTTGGATTGCCGGCAGAAAATTACGCTATTAAAACTGGGACTCACCCAAAAACCACAACAAATGCAAATATCGAACATTTTACAAAACAGATAAAATCACTTGGTTTCAGTTATGACTGGGACAGATGTGTTTCGACTTGTGAGCCAGATTATTACAAATGGACTCAGTGGATTTTTATTCAACTTTACAAAAAAGGTCTTGCCTACGAAGCTCAGACTCCAATAAACTGGTGTCCTTCGTGCATGACTGGGCTTGCAAATGAGGAAGTAAAAGAAGGAAAATGTGAACGCTGTGGTTCTCAAGTAACACACAAAACAATCCGCCAGTGGATTTTAAAAATCACAGAATATGCCGACCGCCTTGATAAAGATTTGGAAGGTCTTGATTGGCCTGAATCTGTAAAAGCAATGCAGCATAACTGGATTGGAAAATCAACTGGTGCTGAAGTTACCTTCACAGTAGCTGATAAAGATGGAAAACCTACGGACAAAAAACTTACTGTTTACACTACCCGCTGCGATACACTTTTTGGTGCAACTTATATGGTTGTTTCACCAGAACATCAGATTATTGACTCAATTACAACACCAGAACAGGCAGATGCTGTAAAAAAATATCAGGAAGACGCTGCAAAAAAATCTGATCTTGAGCGTACAGACCTTGCAAAAGATAAAACTGGTGTTTTCTCAGGAAGTTACGCAATTAATCCTGTAAATGGCAAACTCATTCCTATCTGGATTGCTGATTATGTATTGATTTCCTACGGTACTGGTGCAATTATGGCAGTTCCTGCTCATGATGACCGCGACTGGGAATTTGCAAAAAAATTTAATCTCCCTATTATCGAAGTACTAAAATCAGAAGTAGACGTACAAAAACAAGCCTGGACGCAGGACGGAATTCATGTTAATTCAGAATTCCTTGACGGTCTAAATAAAAAAGACGCAATCGAAAAAATGCTTGAATTCCTTGAAGAAAAGAAAATCGGGCGCAAAGCAATTAACTACAAACTTCGCGACTGGGTTTATTCACGTCAGCGTTACTGGGGTGAGCCAATTCCTTTAATTCACTGTCCGGAATGTGGAACTGTTCCTGTTCCAGATGACCAGTTGCCTCTTGAACTCCCGGAAGTTAAATCTTATCAACCAACGGGAACTGGAGAATCTCCTCTTGCAGCAATAGATTCATGGGTAAACTGCACGTGTCCAAAATGTGGTAAACCTGCAAAACGTGAAACAAACACAATGCCTCAGTGGGGTGGTTCTTGCTGGTATTATCTGCGATATCTGGATGCACACAACGATAAACAATTTTGTTCACCTGAATCAGAAAAATATTGGATGCCTGTTGATTTGTACATTGGTGGCGCTGAACATGCTGTTTTGCACCTTTTGTATGCACGTTTCTGGCACAAAGTTCTTTATGATTTAGGTTTAGTTTCCACAAAAGAACCTTTCCAGAGACTTGTAAATCAGGGAATGATTACTTCATTTGCTTTCCAGAGAAAAAACAAAACTCTTGTTCCAACAGACGAAGTAGAACAAAAAGAAGACGGAAAATATTACGAAAAAGCAACTGGTGAAGAACTTGAACAAATTGTTGCAAAAATGTCAAAATCTCTAAAAAATGTTGTAAATCCTGATGATGAAATCAAGGCATACGGTGCAGATAGTGTTCGAATGTACGAAATGTTCATGGGACCTCTCACGATGAGCAAACCATGGTCAACTCAAGGAATTGTTGGAATTCATCGTTTCCTTGAAAAAGTTTGGGCAGTTTCAGAAAAACCAATGAATGACATTGACATTTCAGGAAAACTTGAAGATAAAGCTTTGATTTCCGCAAGAAAAACTTTTGCACAGACGATTAAAAAAGTTACTGACGATACAGCTACTCTCAATTTTAACACTGCAATCAGTCAGATGATGATTTTCATCAATGAAATATCAAAACTTCCAGAAATTCCAAAAGCAATGTGGTCTGACTTTGTAAAAGTTCTCTCTCCTTACGCACCTCATCTTGGTGAAGAACTCTGGCAGAAACTTGGAAATAACAATACAATTGCTTATGAAAGTTGGCCTGTTTTCAGCGAAGATTTTGCAAAAGATGATTCAAAAACAATAGTTGTAATGGTAAACGGGAAAAAACGTGACACGTTTGATGCTCCTGTTGATACAGATCAAGAGACTCTCAAGAAAATGGCATTCGACCGCGAAGCTGTAAAGAAATTTACTGATGGTCACGAAATTGTCAAAACTATTGTAGTTCCAAATAAAATCGTTACAATTGTAGTAAAATAAAATATTTTCAGTCTGTTTTTTGCAGACTGATTATAAAAAAAAGGGAAACTTGCATTATGTTTGAATTCAAGTTTCCCTTTTTTATTTAACAAAATATAATTCTTTTCGTTTTGAGTTAAACTCTATTTTACCTCAGTAACTGAGTTTATAATATTAAATAAACTTTTAAATCCTGTTGAAGACAGAGCTTTTTCTGCTTCATTTGAAAGTGACATAAAATATAATTTATGTCCGTATTCATCTGCATCATTAAATGCAGCCATCAAAACACCAGTTCCAGACGGGTCTAATTCAATTAATCTTGACATATCCAAAACAATATTATTCTTTTGAACTGCATCATACAAAGTGTTTTGAAATTCACCCAGAGTATATGCGTTTAAAGCTCCAACCAGTTCATATAAATGATAGTTTGCTCCATCTTTTTCTGTTATTGCAAGTTTTTCCATTATAAACCAGCCTCCTTCATAAGTGCATCTAAATCATCTAAACTAGACATATCAAACCCTTCTGGAAGTCCTAAATCATCTTTCTTATCAGATTCACTTTCTTTGTCTTTTGCACTCACAGAGTTTTCTGGGAAATCAGCAGGATTTACTTCCGGAACACTGTCTGCAACTGCCTGCATTGGAGAATCAGTCTCGCTGTTTGATTTTGATGTTTCATTTTTCTGAGAAGCAGAATTTTCTGTTTTAATTTCTTCTGCATTTTCCTGTGTCTCGCCTTCTGCGGTAGTTTCTTCAGATTTTTCTTCAGGCAATCCCTCATATTTCAAAACAAGAATCGAAACATCATCTTCCATTTCCTTTGACATAAACTTCAAAAGTCCGTCAAAAGTAAACTGAGCCATTCGTTGTGCAGGATAAGTTGAGTTATCTAAAAGAGCCTGCTGTACGCGTTCTTTTCCAAATTGTTCACCTCGCAAAGAGTGTGACTGTACAAGACCGTCTGTACAAGCAAGTATAATGTCCCCATGACTAAGTTTTGTAGTTTTTACAGAAAGATAAGGAGAAACATCTTTTACAAATCCAAGAATATGACCCGAACCTTGAATTTCAATTACGTTGTTATAAACTTGAGTATAAAGCATTAACGCAGGGATACCACAGTTTATGTAATACATTGTATCAGTTTCAAAATCAACAAGTGCAAAAAGACCGGCAAAAATAGTTCCTTTTTGTAAAGAATCACGAATAAAAATATTAATTTTTACTACAAGTTCTTTAAAATCGTGAACTTCTGCAAGATAAGAACGGATGATAGATTTTAAGATGACCATATTCATGGATGCTGCAATACCTTTTCCTGAAAGGTCACCTACAACAAAAAGATGCCTTGTAGCCGTCAAACGAATCATATCGATGAATTCACCACCAATACTATGAGCCGGAACCATCAAATATCCAATATCAATTTTTGGATTTTTTACACGGTCAATATTTTCCTGAATAGAAGTAATAATCTGCGAAGCCATGCGAATTTCACGGTTTACGACAGCAATTACATCTTTATTCGAAATGTTACGCATGTAATATCCAAATACGAAGAAATAAGAATAAAGTTTTACAAATACGTTGTAATCATACTCTTTATACTCATCTCCAGAACTTTTTTTACCCAAAATGATAAGTCCAAAAATATTATGACCTTCATTTAAGATAAATAATCCATCAGATTTTGTTTTTACAAAAAACTCTTCTAGTTCATCATGAACAGGCGACAAATCATGTTCTTTTTCTATCTGACTATGAATTATAACACTTCGGTTAATATTCAAAAGATGATCAAACATAATGTTATTGATAGAAATTTTGTCAGTTCTATTATTTGAAGAATATGCAACTTCAAGTTCATTTTTTCCAGTAAGAATATAAACAGTCATAGAAGAAGATTCTATATTTTTCTTGATTATTTCGAACATTCTTGCTGTAACCTGGTCCATTTCGGCATTTTTATATTCAATACTAGCCAAATCTTTTTCAAGTGAAGATTCATAATCCGCAGTATAAAGTTTTGTTGATGAATTCATGAGCATATTTATCCAGAAAGAGAATAAAAGTGCTGCAATGGAAACAAGAATGTAAATAGTCAGAAAGAAAGGAGAAAGATTTTTTCCAACTGGTTGAAGCGTCATGCAAATTAATGCAAGTGCACAGCCTGGAACAATGTATGAAATAATTGTTTTCAGAATAGCAACGAATACAGCTTTGCCAGAAGGAACAGAAGTTTTTCTGATAGCAATATAGATAACAACATACAAAAACAGATAAGGAATAAAAAATAACAATGTAAATGATGGTTTTACAGAAGAAACATATTTGATTACCATATTGATAATCCACATCAGTAAAAATCCTTCACCTATCTGCATTATCTGATATTTTTCAAGCTGAGTACCGTTATCTTCTCTAAACACAACAAGGAAAACATAACAGATAATTGGTAAAACATATCTGTAAAGTGTTGTAAAAACTGTCATCCAAGTCCATGGGAAAAATGTTCTTGCCTGACCATCAAACAAATACTCAGACGCAATGATTACTCCATTTTCCAGAGAAACATCAATAGCATTGAATCTAAAATAGACAATATAAACTCCAAAAATATATAACCCATATTTAATAAGTTTTACAAGTTTGCTTTTTATCGGTTTAGCAATTCCGATTAATCCGAAACTTAACATTGTAAAAAAGATTGCGTCCAAAGAAAATACAATCTTTAATAGCTGTAATGAAAGTGCATCAAACCAGACTTTATGCATTATCAAAGTAAAAGAAAACACAATACTTTCAATTGTTGTGAGTAACAGAGAAACAGATAAATCACTCCCTGCAATAGCACCATTTTTTAAAGACTTATCCATTGCGTTTGTGAAAAAAAGAAAGAAAACTGCCAAAAAACAATTTAAAACGAGAAAAATCATATCAATAACCTACCTTGGCAATCATCATTGTAACGTCATCATGAAGTTTTTTATCGCCATTGTATTTCATAATCAAATCCACAATATCATTTACCATTTCCTGTGGTGATTTAGACGCACCGGCTGTCAACGTTTTTTTGTATATATCAGTATCTCCAAGTTCTACACCATCATCATCCATAACTTCAGAAACACCGTCAGTAGCCATAAGAATAGTATCACCACGGAAAAGACGTTTTTCAGCAACGGTAATATCACCCATATCAAGAATACCAATAAGAGAAGCATTTGATGTAAGCGGTTTAATTCTGTATCCGTCTGGTGATGGTGACAAAATGATTGGGTCAGACATTGATGCATTTATATATCGTATTTTCATTTTTTCAGTATCTACAATTCCCAAGAAAAGTACTGTATATTTATCCTGAAGGTGCATTCCTTTAATTGCCTTGTCAATTGCATGAATCACACCAACTAAATCTTCCTTATTTTCGATGATTTTTACAGTATTCATTACAAGTCCCATGATGAGTGCAGCTGGTAAACCTTTTCCCGATACGTCACCAAGCATCAAAAGTGTTTTTGCAGAATCAATCGGCAAAATGGAAAAGTAGTCACCAGATACGTTTACAAGAGGTCGGAAATAAGTTGCTATCTTTAATTTCGGTATATTAGGAATTTTTTGAGGCAAAAAGGACTGCTGTGTAACCGCAAGTTGTTCCCATTCCTTTGTTGTAGCCGAAATTTCTGACAAAGTTGTAATCGTTCTTGTTCGGGAAATGAAACGCTTATATTCTTCAAAAAGTCTGTCATAAACAGCAAGATCAAACAACCGGGTATAGCGGCAGAAAACATAAAAATGGTCATTTTCAAAACACATGAAAAATCCGCGTGCCTTTTTGAAATTTGTTGTTACACCGATATGACGGTCAAAGAAATAAAATCCATCATTCCAGCCTTCTGTAAAATTCTGGTCAAGTTTTGCATGAATGTTTTCAGAAGTAGTAATTCTGTTAGGACTGTTATAAAGTGTATAATTTTTTGTGCGGTCAATAAACAGAACTGAACAGTCTCCCTGTTTTTCCAATACATCACCTATTGCCTGATAAAAATCATCGAGGGAATAACAAAAACGAAGTTTATCGATAAAGTTATTTAAAATTACAGTTTCTCCAGTTTCCAGAGTGTCATGCCTTACTTTTGAAAGAAGAACATTTCTAGCTCTATTTGCCCAGAATACAATTATTGCAAAATTCATCAGAACAACAACTCCTGTAACTACAGGAAGACTTGATGATGACCGATCCGGCAAAAGAAGAATACTCATGGCTAGAAATGAGATTATGGAAACGAAAGTCACCAGCCCCAGCACAACGTTTTTTCGCGTTTTATACATATTGACCTCTGTTATGAATTAATGAATATCAAAAAATTTAACTTTTCGATGTCCAATTGTCTTAAAAAACGATATTTTCGCATATCTATTCTATCATATAATCGGAAAATTTGTTAAAAAAAAT
>CAMBMW010000088.1 GCA_945868875.1 uncultured Treponema sp. | reverse complement strand
GTTTGCATTGCAAACTCGCGCTTTGCGCACTTCGGCGACTAACCGCGCCTCATCCGTCGTAAAAAACTTCGTTTTTACTTCCCAAGTTTTGCAAGCAAAACTTGCTACGCTTACGCTTCGGGACTGTCTTCGACAGGTGCTCCAATCCTTGCCACAGTTAAAAAGGGACAAACCTTAATTTTTACGAGTTTTTAGTGCAGCATTAAAAAAAAACTCAAGCCTCGTGCAAACTGCACTTACGCTGGTATGCTAATTTTTAGCAAGATACAAACATCGTTTTTACGAGTTTTTAGCGAAGCGTAAAAAAAACTCGTGCCTCGTGCAAACAACACTTACGTTGGTATGCGAATGTTCAGCACGAGGCACAGCACAAGGTAGGGACAGACCTTGTTTTATAAAAAAGGGACAGACCTCCTTTTTACGAATCAAATTTTCACTGCAAAAGCGGTGTTTTCATAAGGAGTGTAAGATAAACCCGCTAAAATAGCGCGGCTTTATCTTACCTAAAGTTTGCGTTGCAAACTTATTATTCAGGGGTTAATACAACCCCTGAAAACGAGCAAGTCAAGGCCTTGAACGAAGCGTGCCTTGATCGGTCGTATTGAACTGCTGTTCCTCATTACATTACGGAACAGCGGAAAAAGGTCAGTCGATTGTTGAAACAATCTTCCTGACTTTTTTATAGGAGTGTAAGATAAACCCGCTAAAATAGCGCGGCTTTATCTTATTTAAAGTTTGCGTTACAAACTTATTATTATTGAACTGCTGTTTCTCATTACATTACGGAACAGCGTAAAAAAGTCAGTCGATTGTTGAAACAATCTTCCTGACTTTTTTATAGGGAGTGTAAGATAAACCCGCTAAAATAGCGCGGCTTTATCTTACCTAAAGTTTGCGTTACAAACTTATTATTATTGAACTGCTGTTCCTCATTACATTACGGAACAGCGTAAAAAAGTCAGTCGATTGTTGAAACAATCTTCCTGACTTTTTTATAGGGAGTAAAAAATGTTCGACTTTACATCAAAATCAAATCTTGGAAAAACATACAACGGTTTCATCCTTCTTTCAATCGATGATTTGTGTGATTATAATGCAAAAGGTGTTTTTTTACGTCACAAAAAAACAGGACTCGAAATTTATCATATTATCAAAGATGACAAAGAAAACCTGTTCGCTTTTGCATTCAGAACACTTTCCAAAGATTCAAAAGGAATAGCACACATCATGGAACATTCAACGCTTTGTGGCAGCGAAAAATATCCATTAAAAGAGCCATTTTCTACTCTGGCAAGCACAAGTTTAAACACTTTTTTAAATGCATTCACTTATCCGGATAAAACAGTCTATCCTGGAGCTTCAGTAGTCCAGTCAGATTATTTTAATATGATGGACGTTTATGCAGATGCAGTATTTTTTCCAAAACTTGATCATGCAACTTTTTTACAGGAAGGACATCGTTTAGAACTTGATGAAAAAGATAGATTGAGTATTCAGGGTGTTGTTTACAATGAAATGAAAGGAAATTTTGCTTCTTTCAATCAAGTTTCATTTTCAAAACACGTTAGAGCAATGTTTCCCGAAAGTTATCCAGCTTTTGATTCAGGTGGAGACCCTCTGGAAATTCCGTCTTTGACTTACGAAGAATTCTTAGATTTTCATCAGAAATTTTACAATCCAGATAACTGTCTTTTATTTTTGTACGGTAATATTCCAACTCAAACGCAGCTTGATTTTTTAAACGAAAGATTTATGAGCCGCATTGAAAAGAAATATAATTGTTTCACCGAAGTTGCAAATTGTGAAAGTCAGCTTCCTTTGGTCAAAGAAGAAATCAAGGAACTTCAGCAACTGAAACTTGTGGAAAAAAATGTTCAGATAAAAGACATCGCTCCTGAATCTGGTTCAACTGGAAATTATGTTGCAATGACCTGGTACACAGGAAAAAGCGACATTGAAAAATATTTTTTGACAGAAGTTCTTGGTGGAAATGACAGTTCTCCAGTTTCATTGGTTTTGAATGAATCAAAACTTGGAGATTCTGTTTCCTGTGGCAATTTCGGACAGTATCCTCAGGAAGTTTTTATAATTGGAATAAATGGTGTCAAGAAAAAAAATGAGCAGAAAGTTTTTAATATTATAGAAGAAACAATTCAAAAAATCACAGAAAATGGAGTTTCTCAAAAAGATATAGATTCTGCTGTGATGGGCATTGATTTTAATCTCCGTGAAGAAAACCGATATTTTGGTCCGGTTTCCATTCAAATTATGGAAAAAACCTTGAAAGGATGGACTGTTGGCAATGCATGCAGTCAAAATCTCTTCCCAATCACAAATTTTGAAAAACTCAAAAAGCAAATAAAACAAAATCCAGATTTTGTTCAAACACTTATGAAAAAGTATTTTTCAAAAGACAGAGTTTGCGTAAAATTTGTGTGTGAACCAAGCCCTGATTATCTAAACAATCGTCAAATAGCAGAGGAAAAACTCATAAAAGAACTCGAACAAAATCTTGATAAAGTGCAGTTACGAAAAAATCTGGATGAACTGCACAAATATCAGCAGCATGTAGAAACTCCATCGGAAACAGCCTGCATTCCAACTACAAAACTGTCATCACTGGACAAAAAAATTGAAGTAACTCAGACTCTCCTTGATTTTGTGCAGGGCGCCGATGGAACAAAAATTCCACTTTTTATAAATCAAGAAGATACAAAAGGCATTTTTTACTTTGACGTTCTTTTTCCATTTGACAATCTTGAACCAGAACAGTTGAAATACATTCCATTCCTGGCAGATGTTATTACAAATCTGGGATGGAATGGCAAAAAATGGGATGAATGTATTGCAGATTCTGCTTGTGTTATGGGCGATGTTTGGGGAAAAACATATTGCGGACAGGTATCTTCCGTTCCTCAAATTCAGCAAATCAAAAATCAATATAAAGATTTAAATTTTATTGGCAGATATTGGCTTGGATTAAGTACAAAAGCCCTCACAAGTCAAGCAAAAGAAAGTCTGGAATTATTTTCCACGATAATTACAAAAATGGATTTTAAAGACGGTAAACGTTTTGAAAAACTTGTGCAGGAACTCGTTGCTGAAAAAAAATCTGAAATAATTAGTGAAGCAAGAGATTATGCCATCCGTCGGGCAAGAGCCAGTTCCAACAGTTACCGTGCTCTTGTAGAAATAATGTATGGTATCAGTCAACTTCAAACTGTAAAAGAATATTCCAAAACAAATTCTCAAAAAATGCTTAAGAAATTTGAGGATATTTACAATACCTGCAGAAAATCAGGTGGAATTTTGCACATTACAGCAGATGAATCATCATTAAAAATCCTTTTGCCTCTTATTCAGGATTTTGCAAAAAAATCACAGATTACAAAACTGCTGCCTGGAAAAAATTATACTTATGACCAGCTTAAACCTTTCATTTTTCAAAGTGATATTTTACGTCAGTTAGATAAAATCCAGATTTTCCCAATGAAAACTCAAACAGGATTTGCAGCATGTTCTACAAAAGCTTCTGATTTTTTGACAAAACAAGCTGCTGCAGAAACTATTTTGTCATCATATCTTGGAATGCACGACCTTTGGAATAAAATCCGCACAACAGGCGGAGCTTACGGAGCCGGAGCCTGGAATGATAATATCGATAACAGTTATATCATGGCAACATATCGCGATCCATCTCCGCATAAATCTCTGGAAACTTTTCTTGAAGTGTTAAAGGATTCAGCTTCCAAAACACTTTTGCAGGAAGAAGTAGATAAGACAATTGTATCCTGTTACGGAGATGCAATAGTTCCAGTTACAGCAAAAGAACGTGCCAGCCGTAGTTTCGAAGGACTTTTATATGCAAATCCGTCATATTTACGGCAGACCAGACTTGACAACATCATGCAGGTGACAGCAGAAGATGTCAAAAATGCTGCAAAACAGATTTACGAGAATGCTTTAAAATCACTATCTAAAGCAATTTTTTGTGATAAAAAACTTGCAGAAAACATAAAAGAAAGTGGAAATTATTTAATTAATCCATTATAATTTTGTAATTAAACGTGAGGTGCATTATGGATAAAAAAACACAACAGTGCATAAAAATGCTTCGTGATTTAGTATCAGATGTTCAGGGCGCTCCTTTCCCAGGACCAGATTTAAAACCTGAACTATATGAAATATGGTATGAACATGCCCAGCGTGCAGCAGTGCAGTGTTTTGAATATCTAAATGCCAATTTCCCAGAAGAACAGAAAGAGTTAGACAAAACAATCAATAAACTTTTTAAATAGTTTTTATTTGTTTTCATAAAATCAAATATATTTTGTGACAAAGAAAGTGTTAATCAGAATTGTAGAAGAAAAGGATGTTGCAGCTTTAGTAGAGCTTATTCAAAAAGATTTAGGATATGATGATGCAAAAGAAGATTTCATTAGAAGGCAGATATTGAAACTTGATGCAAATCGAGAAACTGTTTTTGTGGCTGAAATATATGAATCTGTAGTAGGTTTTATACATGTTGAAAAATATTCAAGTATTTATTTTGGACCAGTAGGTAACATTTTGGGACTGGCTGTAAGAAAATCTTTTCGAAATCAAGGTATTGGAAAACAGCTTTTAGCAGCTGCAGAAAATTGGACTAAAGAAAAAGATTGTATAGGAATGAGATTAAATTCTGGTAGTTCAAGACTTAACGCGCATGAATTCTATCGGAATCAGGGTTATGATTCTGAAAAAAAACAAATCCGTTTTATGAAAGTTTATTAAAACAATATTCAGATACCTGGTTAACATCTTGAGAAATAAAATGTAATTCTGTTTATATGCAAAATTATGATAAACTGATAAAAGATAGAAGATTAAATTCTAAAATCGATAGATTAGATGGAAAAACTTTTTCAAATATAGATATTTTTAAATCTATAGATTTAATGAAAGAAACTTGACTAAATCTAAAATTCTTGTTTTTTTGATAATATAAAGTTTGATGAGCAGTAAAAGCACTTTGAGCTCCCGAAAGAGAATCTGACATGAATAGATACGCCACCCATCCGAACTTTTTATTTATAAAATCAGGCTTTTTGGTCTGATTTTTACACACTTGTTTTTATGGGGTCACTGGCAGATAATTAGACTAGTTGTGATCGTAAAAAAAATCTTTTTCGAGGGTTTTATGAATTTTTTTTCTAAGACCTAAAAGAATCCTGAACAAATGACTCAAAGATCTAAATATTGTGAAAATAATAAGTTAGCAAAATAAACATCTGTTTTACTAAATATTTTATAAAAAATTCCGAAAATCTAAGTAGAGAATTGTAAATTTAAAATACAGGTGTTTTTATGGCAAAGAAAAACATAAAATCAAAAGACTATAAAATTGGTTTTTCAAATATTCAAAAGAAGAATGGGATAAATTTCTGGCGTTTCTTTTTTTCTGGAATCAATTCTGTTTCAAAAGAAAGTGAAACTTTTTTTATAGAATTTGAATTGCTGAATCCTTCATTATCCCCTGATAAACCTTTTTTTTCAGATTTAAATAAACCTTTTTCTCCAAATGATTTACAAGCTGCATTGATTGGAGATATTAACAGTCTAGAGAACAAGAAGAAAGAAAAAAGTTCATACTGTGTTCTTAGAATTGGAAAACTAGGACAAAAATCTAAACAGTTATGCCAATATTTTGCATGGAATGACGCATCTTTCTCATTTCGTCCTTTTGAAATAAAAATTGGAAATAAATTGATTAACGAATATCAGCTGTCTGGATTTATTAATGTAGACGAACAAGATAGCATTGAGAATCCAACCTTGTACCCGGATTATGGCTATTCTAATTGGAATTTAGAATATTATATTCAAGAGTCCACTGTTTTGGGGTATAAGGATGATAAGTTCAGATGGTTTCCTTTTGGAAAAAAGACTATTTTTTCAGGAAAACTGAATTTTAATGGAATTGATTATGTTATTGATCCAAAAGGGCATGAAGGGTATATTGAAAGATTTTATGGAAATGCATTTATTAATAAATGGGTTCATATAAATTGTTCTGAAATAATAAGTCTTATTACAGGAAAAAGAATTACAGATTCTTCATTTTGTATTCACGGGGTTTTTGGAAAAAAGCTAACGTTTTTGGGCAATCTGGAAAATATTTCAATTTCATTGTTTGCAGATAAGTTAAAACATTCATATGACTGTGTCTTTGATTGTACTCAAATGCCAGGAAATGAAAATGCAAAAGAACAGCTTTTACACTGGTCGCTAAGTTTTAATGATAAAAAATGGATAATAGACATAGATGTTTTCTGCAAAGTTTCAGAACTCATAAATAAAATTTATACAAACTCTGAAGATTCGACTACAGGATTGAATATTCTCGAAGGCGGAACGGGTTTTGGCGAAATAAAATTTTATAAACAGAATAAAAAATCAATTGAGCAGATTGAGCATGCAAAAATCAGCAAAGTGATTTGTGAATACGGAAATATTGATTCACTTATTTGACAGTATTTTTGCATGCATAGAAACTTGAAAACTTATTTTTTTTCTAAATAAATGAGTTTTCCCTGAAAATCACCCCAATCGCGGGAAACTGGAATGCCGGCATTTATAATTGTGCTTCCTTTTAGTTCCAGCGGCTTGGAATTTTGTTCATCATCAAGATAATGAACAAGATAATTGCTTTCTGCACAAATTCCTTTGACTTTGATAAAACGTGTTTTGAAATTCGGATGATTCAAAACTTGCACAAAAGTTATAAGTGCCTTGTTTTTATCTTTTGAAATGCAGGCCCAGCAGTCAAATTCGTGATTTTCACTGTAACTTGCAATTCTCCAGTAATCACCGTTTCTTACAATATCGCTGTATTTTTTATAGAGTTCAATCTGATGCGGAATAATTGTTCTGTCTTCTTCACTTAGTTTTGTAATGTCAAGCTCGTACCCAAAAGTTCCTGCAAGTGCAACATAACCGCGAGTTTTGAATGGTGTATTTCTTCCAACTGCATGATTTGGACAGACAGAAACATGCGCTCCCATCGAAGAAAGCGGATACATTAGGGCTGTCCCCTCTTGAATTTCAAGACGTTCGATTGCGTCAGTGTCATCTGAACACCAAATCTGAGGACTGTAATAAAGCATGCCGGGGTCAAACCTTGCACCACCGCCTGAACAGTTTTCTAAAAGAAGGTTTGGAAACTCGGTGATAAGTTTTTCCTGCATTTCATAGACAGCAAGAACATAACGATGGAAAAACTCGCCGTTTTTAGTTCCATGCAAATCAAGTGAACCGATATCAGAAAGTTGTCGATTCATATCCCATTTGACGTATTCAATATTCGCGCTGTGAAGGATTTTTGAAATCTGATTGTAAATGCATTCACGAACTTCTTTTCTTGTGATGTCAAGAACAAGCTGCTGACGGCTCATTCCTGGTTCACGTCCTGGAATTTGAATGGCATAATCCGGATGGTTTTTAAAAAGGGTAGAATCAGGGGAAATCATTTCCGGTTCAAACCAAATTCCAAATTTCATGCCTATTTCGTTTACCTTGTCAACAAGATTTTTTAATCCGCCTTTAAGTTTATTTTCATTTACAAACCAGTCACCAAGACTTGAATCATCAAAATTTCTGTGTCCGAACCAGCCGTCATCCATTACAAGCATTTCGATTCCATCTTTGTGAGCTTCTCTTGCAATATCAAGAAGTTTTTCTTCATCAAAATTAAAATAAGTTGCTTCCCAGTTGTTTATTAAAATTGGACGCATAGTTTTTTTGTAAGGACTTCGAATTAAATGTTCACGATATAAATCATGGAAAATGTGACTCATACCATTTAATCCTTCTGAACTGAACACAAGAACTGCCTGTGGAGTTTCAAAACACTGTCCGGCTTCAAGCTGCCATGTAAAATTTTCTGGATTGATACCGATTTGCGTTCTGATGGAACCAAACTGATTTTTCTGTACGCTGGCAATAAAGTTTCCAGAATATATGAAATTAACACCATAAACATTTCCACTGTCGTTATCTGCATTGTGATTCAAAATTGCCATAAACGGATGTTCCTGATGACTTGTTTCTCCGCGAATACTTTCAGTACCTTGCAATCCCATGTGAACAGGTCTTCTGTCGATATGTCGTTCCCTTGCCCATGAACCATGAAGTGTAATCATATCAAAATTATCATCATCCATATCAAACGAAAGTGAAAGTGCTTTTTTTATAAGAACAGTTTCTCCATGCTTATTGTTGTTGATGATTTTAGCAGAACGAACAATAGCATCATTATCCTCAAACACTGTATAAAAAAGAATAACTTCAAGACCCAAAACTTCATCTTCTGTGAAAATCTCAAGAGTTTGGCAAGATGACTTTTCACCAAAAACGCATGGCAGTCCGTCTAATTGAACAGTTCCATCAATTATTTTGTAATCCTTGTATTTAAGTTCAACGGCATTGTTTCCATTTTGATTTGTTATTGCAATTGCTGATTTTCTAAAATCACCGACTCCATCAAAAGGATATTCCATTGGCAGAAAGTCTAGAAGAGAATGTTTTTCCCGGAATATATCACTATTGCTAAAACCATATTCAAATTGTCTTGTGAGATAAGAGATGTCGTCGTTGCCAATTTTTGCACCATAGTAAGCGTGTGAAACGTAACCTTTTTGTGTAATGCAAATGTGATATGAAGAATTTGGAGTTTCTAATCTAAAAAGTTTTTGTGTTTTATCAAAGAAAATCATTTTGTAACCTCATTTTTTTTGTTAAATAATGAATATTAATTAATTAAATTTAAGTATATCATATTAAAAATTATTTTGCATTAACTTTTATTTTAAAGTTGCTTATAGAAGTGTTTGACATCGGAGTATCAAGGGAGGTGTGTCCCTGTTTTAAACGTTTTATATTAAAAAGGAGGTGTGTCCCTGTTTTAAACGATTTAGATTAAAAGGGAGGTGTGTCCCTGTT
>CAMBMW010000087.1 GCA_945868875.1 uncultured Treponema sp. | reverse complement strand
TATATATTATTTTTCTAAAAAAAAACTAAAAAAAAATCTTATTCGTAAAAAAATTCCTTACTGAGCAGAAAAACTTGAAAAAGGGGACAGACCTCGATTTTAAACAAAACATTCCCTGAGTTTTTTAGCGAAGCGTTAAAAAAAACTCGCAGCACGTGCAAACTAAAACGTACATTGGTGTGCAAACTTTCAGCACGTGCAGGGACAGACCTTGCAGAAAAGAAGTTGAAAAAGGGGACAGACCTTGTTTTTTACTGGTAAACCTGGAACTGGACGGAATTGTGTAGAAGTAATGGGGTAGATGAGGTCTGTCCCTCCCTGCGAGCTTTCTTGCGTTAGGCAATGGAGGGGCAGCCGGAGGCTGTTGCGTAGCAATGGAGTGACTTGGGCACAGGTGCCCTTGATGCCTTTTCCAGAATGACCATGCAGGACGAAATCCTTCGAATCCGGCAGGAAAACAGCATGACTATGGTGATGGTCACTCACGACGTAGACGAGGCAGTTTATTTAAGCGATTACATAATCGTAATGACACCGCGTCCTGCAAAAGTAGAAAAAATTATAAAAATCGAGATGAGTCATCCTCGTGCTCGTGGTTAGGATGTATTTTTGCAGTACCGAACGGAGATATTAAAAATCCTGAACTATGCAGACAAAATCAATGAGGTTGAATATTCAATTTGATTGGTTTGTTTAAACCGTGTAAAGGATTGGAGTACCTGCCGAATGCAGTCCCGAAGCATAAGCTATCCAAAGGTAATAATTGCAGACGAACCATCATCAAACCATCATCAAACCTTGACAGCGAGCAGGCAGAAAAAATCATGGACATTTTTAAATCCCTTGCCGAAAAAGGAAAAACAGTCCTTATTGTAACTCATGATGAAAAAGCAGCCTCTGTGTGCGACGAAAAGTTTGTATTGGAAGAAGGAATGTTTAAAAAATCACTAATCCTTTCTGGTGGAGTCGATTGAATGCTTTTCGTAGCGATGCTGAGGTTTTAATCTTTTTTACAGTGCTTTCGTGGATGTCTGTCCCTGCACACGGTGAAAGAAAATCGAGCAGTGCAAGAAAATCTTTTTGAAAATCAAAGTTTTTATGACTAACAAAATCCTGCAGTTTGAAAGTTTCCTGAAAATCTTCCTGCAGATAAAACCATCTGATTGTAACAGTTGATTTATGCTGATTTGCAGCTGGTTTCGAGCCAAGCCAGAAAATATCTTTATCATCATCTTTGATTATTATCTGTGAATTTTTGTTTAAATAATTTTGAATGTGGGTTTCCACAAAATCTTTGGGAATTGTTGGCGAAGGAACTTGAAAATCAAACCATTTTTGCACTTTTGTCTGCAAATTTTTACCGTGCATCCATGAATTCAAGGCATTTTCCAGAGGAACCGAAAATTTGTCAAAATCCTTTTCACCTTTAAAATGCATATTCAAATCAGCAAATATGGATTTTTTATTTAGATTTTGAATCGGAATCAAATCTTTGTGAAGTCCCTTTTGCCATTCAAAAAAGGCCTGAGAATTTTTTGTTAATACAAATTTGTGCCAGAAAGCACTGTCTAAAAGTCCTGATTCAAAAAACTGACGTAATGTTTCCATTGAATTTATGATTGACTGTGAAGTATCGTTCCAAAATCCATAAATCATATAAGCATGCACAAGAATTCCTGCTTCTTTGAAAGCTGCACATGCGGAAATAATCGAATCAATGTCTGTCCCTTTGTTGATTGTTTTAAGTCCGTTTTCAGTTGCAACTTCCAGTCCAGCTGACGCTCCTCCAAATCCACAATAACTCAAAAATGCTGCAAAATCCTTTGTGAATGTTTTTTCAAAACGGACATTTCCCCAAAAATATAGTTTTTTTCCATTTTGAGCATTTAAAAGTGCAAATTTTTTCAACGCCTTTGGTGGTAATGCCTCGTCTACAAAATGAATTCCATAGACTTTTTTCAGTTCTGCTGTTTCTAAAAGTTTGAAAAAAAGTTTTTCTGTCTGAACAATCTTATATCCGCAGACATAATCAAGTTGAGTGTCGCAAAATGCACATTTGTGCCAGTAACAGCCGTGAGCAAGATATGCTTTTATCCAGGAACCGTCATTCCAGATTCTGTGCATTGGATTTAAATCATCACAAACACGAGGATAAATTGAAAAATCTATATCCTGATAATCCGGCATGATGTTTGCTGTAAGTTCATTTTCAATCTGACTGATTTTTTTATCTTTCCAAAGTGGCAAAATAGTTTTGTCATCATAAAAGAGCTGAAGTTTATAAAGATTGCCGCAATTCTGGTCAGAAAGAGATTCACAATCTTGTCGATAGGCAGAATCCTTCTGAAAAAAATCATGATTTTTTATACTTTCAAAGTGTTTTTTCAATTCAAGATAACTTCCGTAACCTCTGTCAAACGAAAAAGCATCGATAAATTTAGAAAAACCAGTTTCTGTAGTTTCTCGAAGCTGAGTATTCACAAATCCGCCACCTATGGCTACAAAAATTTTGTCTTGATATTTTTTTTTGATAAAATCGGCTGTGTACAAAGCTGGCAGAAAAGTTCCTGCAAACGGAACTGAAATGCAGATCAGTTCCGGAATTTCATTTTGTTCAAAAACAAGATTTTCCTGCAAAACCTGTTCATAAAAAACTTTTAAAACAGGTGATTCCAACTGCTTTTGAATCTGCAAAAAATCTCGTTCATCAACGCAAAGACTTTCTGCATATCTGACAAGCGAAAAATCTTTGTCAAAAACTGCGGTGATGTAATCTGCTAAATCTGCTAATGCATAGGAACACAAAAATCTCACGTCGTCAACTGTTGGCTCCCGATTTAAGGATGAAAGAAAATTTTCCATTCTGGAACCACGAGGAGCAAAAGGAGAATACAAAAACTCATGTTCTTTTTCGCGCATTTTACCGCACAAAATTGCAGTAATGAAATCAATCCAGTCAATCCAATTCTGTTTTGTGCAAATATAACGTCGCAGATTAAACGCAGTATTTTTATCATTTTGTGATTCTGCAAAATCAGCCATTTCCAAAGCTTTTTTTTCAGTAAGTGAAAAAAGAGTTTCAATTCCACTTGCAGAAAATATTTTATAAAAAAGACTTATGTTCAAATCTTTCCAGGTGCATTCATCGTTCTGATTTTTAAAAAATGAACAAAGATAAGCACCAGAAGGGTAGGGTGAGTTTAACTGAATTACTGGCGGAGTGATTACAAGAATTTTCATTTTTTTTAAGAATCTGATTATTATTCATTTATTGTATCATTTTTTGTTTTTTTTTACTATAATATTTATGTTTTTGAAAAATATGTTTCATAAGCAGCATGATTTATAAGAAATAAATACACATAGCATAAACCACCTTTTATATATGATTTTTTTTTGATATAATGCAATTTTATGAAAACTGATAGTACAAAATCTTTCAAAACAATAATATTTTTTTTGACGGCACTTTGTTGTGCTGTAGTTCTTGCAATTCTTTCAAATTTTATTGCAGGATTCATCCCTTATCATTTGATTTCGGCAGGCGTTTTTGCCATGCTTTTGGGAATGGCGCTCAATCCATTGATTCAAAAATTTCTGGATAAAAAATGCAGTGGGGATTCTACAAAGGGGTATGCAAAAGGTCTTGCCTTTGTTTCAAAAACAGTTTTAAAAGCTGGAATTGTTCTTATGGGATTTACTTTGAGCTTTGCCCAAGTTCTTCACGTAGGGAAATTTTCGCTTATAGTTATGTCGTTTACACTTGTGGCTGCATTTGGTTTTGGAAATCTTTTTGGAAAACTCTTTAAGATGAACTGGAAACTTTCGAATTTGATTTCTGCCGGAACTGGAATTTGTGGAGGTTCTGCAATTGCTGCAATCGCACCAGTAATCGATGCTGAAGATAGTGATGTTGCTTATGCAATTTCTGCAACATTTATTTTTGATATTTTAATGGTAATTGCTTTTCCAATAATGGGACGATATTTCAACATGACTGATTTGGGATACGGACTTTGGGCTGGTACAGCCGTAAATGACACTTCTTCAGTTGTGGCAGCTGGTTATGCATTTTCTGAAGAAGCAGGAAATTTTGCAACAATTGTAAAACTTACCAGAACACTTTCTATCGTGCCTATTGTTCTTTTGTTCGGCTACATCAATCAGAAAACAATAATTGCCACTCAAAAAAAATCTGGAACCGTATCTTGTGAAACAAAAAAAGTGAAGTTTTCTATTGCAAAGATTTTTCCATGGTTTATTCTTGCTTTTTTAGGATTTGTTGCAGTCAGAAGCATTTCCGATGTAGTTTTTTCAAAAATGGGCGATGAACAAACTGTCAAAACAATTGCATCATACATTTCAAAAATCAGTAAATTTGCTTTTGTAATGGCACTTGGTTCAATTGGTCTGAAAACTCCGTTTGCAAAAGTTGCAAAAAGTGGTGTAAAACCTATGATTCACGGCTTTATCATCTCGCTTATTGTAGTTGTAGTTTCATTTTGTGTTCAGGCAATGTTAGGACAGATATAATTTTGGTTATATGAAAACTAAAGAAAAAGTGTTGCAGATTTTGCAAAATAAAAATCAGTGTGTTTCAGGCGAATTCCTTGCAAATGAGTGTGAAGTCAGTCGGGCAGCTGTCTGGAAAGCTGTAAAAAGTTTGCGTGATGATGGATTTTTAATTGAAGGAACTACAAACGGCGGTTATAAACTCTTAGGACAAAATGATTTGTTTTCAAAAGAAGCATTTTCTGCAGAGTTTTCCGCTTCATTTCCAAATTTTTCAAATTCTCATATCGAATGTTTTGAAAAAATAGATTCAACAAATAACTATGCAAAAAAAATTTTGTCAGAATGTGGAAATCTTCGTGATGAAAGTGGAAATCTTACCGATGCTGGACAAAAATATCATAATTCAGTGATAGTTGCAGAATGTCAAACTGCAGGACGTGGACGTTTAGGAAGAGAATTTGTTTCACCAAAAAAAAGTGGCATTTACCTTTCTGTGATTTACGTACCAGAAAACGGAATTCAAGAGCCTGCAAAACTAACTGCTTTTTCGGCTGTTGCTGTATGCAGAACTTTAAAAAAACTTTTCAATCTTGATGCACAAATCAAATGGGTAAATGATGTTTTTTTGAATGGTAAAAAAGTAAGTGGCATTTTGACAGAAGGAATTGTAAATTTTGAAACACGAAAGATTGAAGCTGCAATTGTTGGAATCGGATTGAACATTTTTGAAAATAATGAATTTTCTGCTGAAATCAAAAAAGTTGCAGGTTCTATTTTTCAATGCGAGAATGATGTAGATACGGAAAAAAAAGTCTCAAGAATTAAAATTGCTGCACAAATTGCAGGGGAAACACTTTCAATTTTTTCCGAAGATTCTCAAAAAGTAATAAACGAATATCGGGAAAAATCATTTTTGATTGGAAAAAAAGTTTTTGTTCATCCTGTAATTGGAAATAATGAAGTTTACGAAGCGACAGTTTTGGATATTGATCAGAATGCTGCTCTCGTAGTGAAAACTTTGGATGGCACAATAAAATCATTAAATTCTGGAGAAGTTTCCATCAAATCTGAATCAGTAATCAATAGAAATTAAATCAAAAAAAATTTATTCAAAAAAAGGAATAGTATGAGTTTTTTCAAAAAGAATTTTGAAATTTCGACTGAAGGAAAAGATTTTTATAAGTCGCTTTTTAATGTGGTTGGACCAATTGCAGTGCAGAATCTTATTTCTGCGGCGGTGAGTTCCACAGATGTCATTATGTTAAGTTTTGTTGGGCAAACGGCAATTGCAGCAGCATCTTTGGCAGGAAACATTCAATTTATTTTGATTATGATTGCAACAGGTCTTTCATCTGGACTTGTGATGCTTTGCGCCCAATACTGGGGAAAAAAAGACATTGAATCAATCAGAATTCTGCATGGAATTGCACTGAGGTTTTCTTTGATTTTTGGCATTGCAGTTACAATTGCAGCTTTTTTCTGGCCATCATTTTTGATGAGGATTTTTACAAATGATGAAAATCTGGTGGAAGTAGGTAGCCGTTATGTCAAAATTGTAAGTTTGTCATATTTATGTTTTTCTATTTCACAAATGTTTCAGGCAGGATTAAAAAGTATCGAAAGGGTAAAAATCGTTTCAACAATTACGGTTACAGCTTTTTGTGTAAATGTTTTATTGAATGCAGTTTTTATTTTTGGTTTGTTTGGAGCTCCGAAAATCGGAATTGCAGGAGTTGCACTTGCTACAACAGTTTCACGAATTGTCGAGTTGGTTTTTACGGTGATTTATTCATATATGCAAAAAGATGTGAAAATCAGGTTTTCAAATTTATTTAAATTCAGGCGAATTTTAACTTTTGATTTTTTGCGTTATTCTATGCCAGCACTTGGAAATGAACTTGTTTGGGGTGCTGCGTTTACAATGTATTCAGTGATTATGGGGCATCTTGGAGAAGATATTGTTGCTGCAAATTCGGTAGTTGGTGTGCTGCGAAATCTTGGTACAGTTGTGTGTTTTGGAATGGCTTATGGAGGTGCAATTGTTCTTGGAAAAACAATGGGAAGCGGACAAATGGAACTTGCAAAGCGAAATGCAGTTCGTCTTATAAAAACTACTATCCTTTCGGGAATTATCGGAAGTTTTTTGATGTATGCACTTCATCCAGTTTTGCCACTTCTTGCAGATTTAACACCGCAGGCACAGCATTATTCTGATGTTTTATTGATAATTAATTGTTTTTCAATTATTGGAGCAGCAATCAATACAGTTTTGATTTGTGGCGTTTTTCGAGCTGGAGGAGATTCAAAATTCGGTTTTGTTATGGATGCAATAATGATGTGGGGAGTTTCTGTTCCTCTTGGTTTGATTAGCGCATTTGTTTTGAAACTTCCGCCACTTTGGGTTTATTTTATCCTTTATCTTGATGAATTTGAAAAAATGCCTGTAATAATAATCCATTATTTCAAGAAGAAATGGCTTAAAAATATTACGCGTGAATAGTTTTTAATGATTATTCAAGTGATTAGTCCAGGAAAATATAATCTGTAAAATAAATTTGCTGGATTTTACCCAAAGAAAGGTGATTGTTTATTTCTTTTATAAGATTTTCTTCAATTTTTACTTCTGTCTGGGTTAAAAGTTCCAGCTTTGAATAATCGGAAAAATAATCCTGAATAATACCTGCAATTACAGTTTTTTTACGGGAAATTTCTTCAAAAAAAATTGTGTCATCAGAAGGATAAGAGATCCATGGTGTTACAAGGAGGACTGTCCCCATATTCTGCGTTTCCTGAAGGGAATCGTTTTCCGATTTTGTCAAAACTCTCAGCGAGCCCAGATTAAAATATGAAAACTGATTGTCGTTTTTTGGAGCCATCAGACTGACTGCCTTCCCCTGCGAAATGAGTTGTTTTTGTTTTTGAAAAGATTTTTTGTTTTTTAGCAGAGCAAAAACAGTACCCGCAAAAATCGTAATCAATAGAATTATTACTATAATAGAAAGAATCTTGTCAAGTTTTTTCATTTTATTTTTATTAGATAAGGTGACAGAAGCGCAAGAAGGCGACCAGTCGTTCGGGCTGTAATATGCACGCCGTCTTCGAGCCACTGTTCATCTTGAATGCAGCCCGCTTTACGAAGTTCATTTATCAAAACTGTCTGACTGACTGGAACTACATAATCTGCAATCTCACCATAAACCATCTCATAGATTCTGTCTTTGAGTTCTAAAAATCCTTTTTCCTCTTTTGCACTCACGCATATCGCATTCGGATGTTTTAATCTGGCGGTCTGCAAAAGTTCTGGATTTTCATCGGTTTTGTCTATCTTGTTCAATAAAACAATTCGTGGATTTTTGTCTGCACCAATGTCAGCTAAAACATTGCAGACTGTTTCATATTGAAATTCAATATCAGGATCTGAACTGTCAAGAACCAAAAGCAGCAAATCTGCATCAACGGCTTCTTCAAGTGTAGATTTAAATGCATCAATCAGATGATGAGGAAGATTGCTGACAAAACCAACAGTGTCTGTCAGTAAAACACCAGCGCTTTCATTCAAAGGCATTTTTCTAGTAAGAGGATCAAGCGTAGCAAAGAGTTTGTTTTCTACGAATGCTTCTGAACCTGTCAATGCATTTAATAGTGAAGATTTTCCAGCATTTGTGTATCCTACAAGAGCTACAGACGGAATTTTTCCGCGTTGTTTTCGTTGAGTTTTTCTATTTAATTCCACTTCTGAAAGTTCGTGTTTTAATGCAGCAATCTTATCCCTAATCTGACGCTGATCAAGTTCAAGTTGAGTTTCACCAGAACCTTTTGCACCAAAAGCACCACCGCGTTGTCTTGCAAAATCTTTGTTCATGTGTGCAAGTCTTGGTAATGAATACTGAAGTCTTGCAAGTTCAACTTGCAGTACAGCTTCTTTTGTCTGAGCCCGTTGTGCAAAAATGCGGATTATAACTTCCTGTCTGTCAAAACAGGAAATACCAGAAAGTTCTTCCCAGTTTCTTTGTTTACGTGGCTCAAGATTAAAATCAAAAATAATGCAGTCTGCTTCAATTTCTTTTGCTAAATCAGAAATTTCTTTAGCTTTTCCAGTACCCATTCCATAAGCAGGATGTGGCTCAAGTCTATTCAAAGTAAAACGTTGAATTACATCCATTCCAAGAGTTAGAACAAGTCCTTTGAGTTCCTGCAGATTATTCATCGGTTCGCCAACTAATAAAGCACGCGGCTTTTTGAGGGCTTCTTTTTCAATTTCTATCATCAGATAAACTATAACCCACAAACCTTTTTTAGGCAAATGATTTTTTTGATTAATCAACACAAAAAAAGAATTCTTTATGAGGAATAAATTCAAAAGGAAAAAGGGCAAGTTTGAATATTTGGACAAATGTCGAGTTTTGAATTTTTATTATTTGGGTGGCTTTTTGCTTTGCAAAAAAATGCGAGAAATGCATAGCATTTCTCGTCCCGAGTTTGCAATGCAAACTCGCGCTTTTCAGGGGTCCGTACGCACTTCGTGCTACCTTCATTCCTT